>JBAYZB010000018.1:0-26392 GCA_041672765.1 Gammaproteobacteria bacterium
GCCGCTGCCGAGATCGAGAATGGCGAGGCCATAGACATCCCGGCGCTGGTGGAGGGCCAGCAGCAGGTTGTCACGACGCTCTTCCAGCAGCGCCTCGTCCGTTACCGTGCCGGGGGTGACGATGCGTACCACCTTGCGCTCCATCGGCCCCTTGGTGGTCGCGGGATCGCCCACCTGCTCGCAGATGGCCACCGATTCGCCCAGCTTCACCAGCTTGGCGAGATATGAATCCACGGCATGGAAGGGGACGCCCGCCATGGGAATGGGCTCGCCCGCCGACTGGCCGCGGGTGGTGAGCGTAATGTCGAGCAACTGCGCCGCCCGGCGCGCGTCCTCGTAGAAAAGCTCGTAGAAATCCCCCATGCGGTAGAACACCAGGATGTCCGGGTGCTGCGCCTTGATGCGCAGATATTGCTGCATCATGGGGGTGTGCTGGGATAGGTTTTCTGTCGCGATGGCCATGGCGGGGCAGTTTATAACAAGTGGCGAGCGGCAAGTAGCAGGTGGCAGGAAACGCACTTGTCACTGGTCACTGGTTACTTGAAACTTGTTTCATGAACGACGAGATCGAAATGTTGGCGGTACAGGTGGGCGACGCGTTGCGGGCGCAGGGCAGGATGCTGGTGACGGCGGAGTCCTGTACCGGCGGGTGGGTGGCGCAGGCGATTACCGGCATTCCCGGCAGTTCCGGCTGGTTCGACCGCGGTTTCGTTACCTACACCAATGCCGCGAAGCAGGAGATGCTCGGGGTGCGCGAGGAGACGCTGATCGCGCACGGGGCGGTGAGCGAGGAGACGGTGCGCGAGATGGCGGAGGGGGCGTTGCGGCGCAGTCACGCTCAGGTGGCGGTGGCCATCAGCGGCGTGGCGGGGCCGGGTGGCGGCACGCCGGCGAAACCGGTGGGCATGGTGTGCTTTGCGTGGGCGGTGCAGGGACAGGCGACGCGAAGCTGTACGGAGCGCTTCCCGGGCGATCGCGCTGAGGTGCGCGGTCGATCTGTCATCCGTGCGCTGCGGGGCATTCTGGATGTCCTCCACACAACAGGCTGAGACCCAAAGGCTTTTTTTCGCCCTGTGGCCGGATGAGGCGGTGCGCGCGCAGCTCGCACGGGTGCTGGGCAAGGTGCCGCTCAAAGACGGCAAGCGGGTTGCGGCGGAGAATCTGCACATCACGCTGGCATTTCTGGGTTCCGTGACGGCAGACCGGCGCGGCTGCGTGGAATCCGTGGCGGCCGCTATCCGGGGAACAGGTTTTCGGCTGACGCTGGACCGGATCGGCCATTGGCCGAAACCGCGTGTCCTTTGGGCTGGGAGCAGTGCTACGCCGGTCGAATTGCTGGCCCTGGTCCAGGCCCTGACCGAGGGGCTGAGGCGCTGCGGCTTCAAGCCCGAGGCGCGGCCCTTTCAGGCTCACCTGACGCTGGCCCGGAAGGTGAGTCACGTCAAACCCGGCCTTACTATGGAGCCCGTGGTGTGGCAGGTGGACCGCTTCTGTCTGGTGCGCTCCTCGACCCTCCCGGAAGGGGCGAAATACGAGGTGCTTGCATCGTGGCCGCTGACGGAAACCGGGATGCCCGACGCGCCTGCATAGCACCCATGGCGCCATCCGGCCGTTCCGCACCTTGGGGGTTCCCAATGGTCTATCCGTATTGGAATTCGAGGTGTCGGCACGTCCCGCGCCGGGCGCCGGGAGGGCTAGGCCGGGGGTGGGTTCTGTGAAATAATTAACGGTTCTACTCGGCGGGCATCCCACGGGGAATCGCTCTCCACGGCTCAGGTTTTACGGGGGTTTGGATGGACGAAAATCGGAAGAAGGCGCTCGGTGCGGCGTTGAGCCAGATCGAAAGGCAGTTCGGCAAGGGTGCCGTCATGCGCATGGGCGACGCGGCAGCGCGCGACGTGGACGTGGTTTCCACCGGTTCCCTGGGTTTGGACATCGCCCTCGGTGTCGGCGGTCTGCCGCGCGGGCGTGTGGTGGAGATCTATGGACCGGAGTCTTCCGGCAAAACCACCCTGACCCTGCAGGTGATCGCCGAAGCCCAGAAGCAGGGCGGCACGGCGGCGTTCGTCGACGCGGAGCATGCCCTCGATCCCATTTACGCCCAAAAGCTGGGCGTGAACATCGATGACCTGCTGGTATCGCAGCCCGACACCGGCGAGCAGGCCCTGGAAATCGCGGACATGCTGGTCCGCTCCGGCGCCGTGGACGTGGTCGTGGTGGACTCCGTGGCCGCTCTTACTCCGAAGGCCGAAATCGAAGGCGAGATGGGCGATTCGCACATGGGCCTGCAGGCGCGCCTCATGTCCCAGGCCCTGCGCAAGCTTACCGCCAACATCAAGCGCTCCAACACGCTGGTGATCTTCATCAATCAGATTCGCATGAAGATCGGTGTAATGTTCGGTAATCCGGAGACCACCACCGGCGGCAATGCTCTCAAGTTCTACGCCTCGGTGCGTCTCGACATCCGCCGCACCGGCGCCATCAAGAAGGGCGACGAGGTGATCGGCAACGAGACCCGCGTGAAGGTGGTGAAGAACAAGGTGGCGCCGCCGTTCAAGGAGGCGACCTTCGAGATCCTGTACGGCGAAGGCATCTCTCGCGAAGGCGAGATCATCGACTTGGGGGTGGCGCACGGTTTTGTCGAGAAGGCGGGCGCCTGGTACTCCTATGGCGGCAATCGCATCGGTCAGGGCAAGGACAACGTCCGTACGTTCCTGCGGGAGCACCCGGAGATTGCCCGCGACATCGAGGCGAAGATCCGCGCCAAGTTGCTGACCAGGCCTTCCACAGAGGAAATTGAAAAGGTTGAGGAGGAGGTCTGACGCGCCTGTCACGCCGGTCGAGGTACGGCGCACCGCAATGGACCTGCTGGCTAACCGCGAGCACTCCACCGCGGAGCTGCGTCGCAAGCTGACCGGCCGCGGCTTCGACAGCGCACTGGTGGAAGACGCTCTGGCCGGGCTCGCCCGGGACGGGTTGCTGAGCGACAGACGTTTCGCTGAGGAGTACATAAGCTACCGTGCGCAGAAGGGCTTCGGGCCGGTGCGTATTCGCGCGGAGTTGCACGAGCGCGGGATTGGCAGCGAGCTGATCGGAGAGCTTCTGGATCCGCAGGACCAGCGCTGGTGGCAGTTGGCTCAGTCGGCCCATCGCAAGCGCTTCGGCGAAGCGCTACCCCGTGATATCCACGAACGCGCCAAGCAGGCGCGTTTTTTACAGCAGCGGGGCTTCACGGCCGAGCAGATCCGCCGGGTATTGCGGCACGACGACTGGGAATAAACGGGGGAAGGGCGCGGGAGCGGAACGATCGTCCGGATCATTTTCTTTGATTACGTGCAGTCCTGAACATGAAAAGCGCTGAATTACGCAGGATATTTCTGGATTACTTCCGCGAGCACGGCCATGAGATCGTGCCGAGCAGCCCGCTCGTGCCGGGCAACGACCCGACGTTGCTGTTTACCAACGCGGGCATGGTGCAGTTCAAGGACGTGTTCCTTGGGCAGGACAAGCGCCCTTACGTCCGGGCGGCATCGGCGCAGCGCTGCGTGCGTGCCGGCGGCAAGCACAACGACCTGGAAAATGTCGGCTACACCGCGCGGCACCACACCTTCTTCGAAATGCTGGGCAATTTCAGCTTCGGCGACTACTTCAAGCGCGACGCCATCCATTATGCCTGGGAGTTCCTCACCGGCGTGCTGAAGCTGCCGCCGGAGCGGCTGTGGGTGACCGTGTTCGAGGAGGACGATGAGGCGGCGGACATCTGGCTCAAGGATATCGGCGTGGACCCGGCGCGCTTCGCCCGCATCGGCGCCAAGGACAACTTCTGGTCCATGGGCGATACCGGCCCGTGCGGTCCCTGCACCGAGATCTTCTACGATCACGGTCCGGACGTGGCCGGCGGTCCGCCCGGCTCGCCCGAGGCGGACGGCGACCGCTACATCGAGATCTGGAACTTGGTATTCATGCAGTACGATCGGGCGCCGGACGGCACCCTGACCCCGCTGCCCAAGCCCTCGGTGGATACCGGTATGGGGCTGGAACGGCTGGCTGCGGTTATGCAGGGCGTGCACAGCAACTACGAGATCGACCTGTTCCGCAACCTCATCGCGGCGGCGGCGGAACTGGCCCATGTCGACAACCACGACAACAGCTCCCTGCGGGTCATCGCCGATCACATCCGCGCCTGCTCGTTCCTGATCACCGATGGCGTGATGCCGTCCAACGAGGGCCGCGGCTACGTGCTGCGGCGCATCATCCGCCGCGCCATCCGGCATGGATACAAGCTGGGGTTGACCGAGCCGTTTTTCCACAAACTGGTGGGACCGCTGGTGGTCGAGATGGGCGACGCCTATCCGGAGTTGCGCGATGCCCAGCAGAACGTGGAGCGCGTGCTGCGGCTGGAGGAGGAGCGCTTCGCGGAGACCCTGGAGCAGGGCCTGAAGATCCTGGAGCAGGATATCGCCCGCCTGAGCGGCAACGTCATCCCGGGCGAGACGCTGTTCCGCCTCTATGACACTTACGGTTTCCCGGTGGATCTGACCGCCGACATCGCGCGCGAGCGCGGCCTTTCGGTGGATACGGCCGGCTTCGAGCGCGAGATGGAGGCGCAGCGCGAGCGCGCCCGCGCCGCCAGCCAGTTTGGCGCGGTTTACACGGGGCGGTTGGAGATCGAGGGCAGCACGGAATTTACGGGCTACGACCGCTTGACGGACAGGGGTTCGATCATCGCGCTGTACCGGGAAGGCAATCCGGTCGAGGCGCTGCAGGCCGGGCAGGAGGGCACGGTCATCCTGGATCGCACGCCGTTCTATGCGGAGTCGGGCGGTCAGGTCGGCGACAAGGGGCTACTGGTCGGCCAGGACAGCGCCTTCGAGGTGCGCGATACCCAGAAGCAGGGCGGGGGCATCCATGCCCATATCGGGCGCGTGAAGCTGGGCGAGTTGCGCGTGGGCGGGCAGGTGGAAGCCCGGGTGGATGCGACCGCCCGCCAGGCCACTGTGCTAAACCATTCGGCCACCCACCTGCTGCACGCCGCGCTGCGCAAGGTGCTGGGTAGCCATGTCACCCAGAAGGGCTCGCTGGTGGAGCCGGAGCGGCTGCGTTTCGACTTCTCCCACTTCGAGCCCATGACGCGCGAGCAGCTCGAAGAGGTGGAGCGCCTGGTGAATGATCAGATCCGTGCCAACGCGGATGCCGAGGCGCAGGTGATGGCCTATGACGAGGCGATCAAGACCGGCGCCATGGCGTTGTTCGGCGAGAAATACGGTGACCAGGTGCGTGTTCTGAAGATCGGGGATTTCTCGACGGAACTCTGCGGCGGCACCCACGTGCGCCGGGCCGGCGATATCGGGCTGTTCAAGATCGTGTCCGAGTCCGGCATTGCCTCCGGAGTGCGGCGGATCGAGGCCATTACGGGGCAGCGCGCGCTGGATTGGGTGAAGGAGAGCGAAGAGCGCCTGCTGCGGGTCGCGGAACTGGTCAAGGGCGGGCGCGATAACGTGGACGAGAAAGTGCGCCAGCTCTTGGAGCGTGCCCGTCGCCTGGAGCGGGAGGTGGAACAGTTGAAGGGCAAGATGGCCAGCGCCGCGGGGAGCGACCTCACTGCACAGGCCATCGACATGAACGGTTTGAAAGTGCTAGCTGCCCGATTGGATGGGGCCGATCCCAAGGCGTTGCGTGATACCGTGGATCAGCTCAAGAACAAACTCGGCTCCGCCGTCGTGGTGTTGGCCGCGGTGGCGGAGGGCAAGGTCAGTCTCGTGGCGGGGGTCACTCCGGATCGCACTGACCGGATCAAGGCGGGCGAACTGGTCAACATGGTTGCACAACGGGTCGGCGGCAAGGGCGGCGGCCGCCCGGACATGGCGCAGGCGGGCGGCACCGATCCCTCGGGACTCGATGCTGCGCTGCAATCAGTGCCGGATTGGGTGCGCGAGCGGGCCGGATAAGGGCGAAACCGGGACGCGAGATAACAAAAAACGTTAATTAGCCTATTTATCCCGGCTCCGATTTGGTGTTTAATTTGCGGCCTTTATCCGGAAAACCAAGATGGCACTGATCGTACAGAAATACGGCGGCTCCTCGGTCGCAAACCCCGAGCGTATTGAAAACGTGGCGAACCGGATCATGGCCTGCCGCGCTCAGGGCAACGACGTGGTGGTGGTCGTTTCCGCCATGAGCGGTGAGACGGACCGCCTCATCGGGCTGGCCAAGCAGATCGCCGGGCGACCCACTGGCCGGGAACTGGATGTGTTGCTCGCCACCGGCGAACAGGTCACCATCGCCCTGCTGAGCATGGCGCTGCAGAAGCGCGGCTGTCCAGCCCGTTCCTATACCGGGCCACAGGTGAACATCCTGACCGACAGCGCCTTCAACAAGGCCCGTATTCTGAACATCGATGGCGCGCGTATCCGCAAGGATCTGGCCGAGGGAAAAGTCGTGGTGGTCGCGGGGTTCCAGGGTATGGACGAACATGGCAATATCACCACTCTTGGTCGTGGCGGGTCCGATACCACGGCGGTAGCTCTTGCGGCTACGTTGAAGGCCGACGAATGCCAGATCTTCACCGACGTGGACGGCGTTTATACTACCGATCCGCGCATCGTGCCCGAGGCGCGGCGGCTCTCCCGCATTACGTTCGAGGAAATGCTGGAGATGGCGAGTCTCGGGTCGAAAGTCCTGCAGATCCGTTCCGTGGAATTTGCCGGCAAATACAATGTTCCGTTGCGCGTTTTGTCCTCCCTTGTCGAAGGGGAGGGCACTTTGATTACGTATGAGGAAGAAGGGATGGAACAACCGCTGATCTCGGGTATCGCGTTCAACCGTGATGAAGCGAAGCTTACCGTGCTGGGCGTGCCGGATCAGCCGGGTGTGGCCTTCCGTATCCTGGGCCCGATTTCGGATGCAAATATCGAAGTTGATATGATCGTCCAGAACGTCGGGCAGGACGGGACCACCGATTTCACCTTCACCGTACATCGCAACGACTACGAGAAGGCGCTGGAGATTCTGCAAGAGAGCGCTGCGGCGCTGGGCGCCCGTGAAGTGAACGGCGACAACAAGATCGTCAAGATTTCGCTGGTCGGTGTGGGCATGCGATCGCATGCGGGCATCGCCAGCCGCATGTTCGAGGCCCTGGCGAAAGAGGGCATCAATATCCGGATGATCTCCACGTCCGAGATCAAGATTTCGGTGGTCGTGGATGAGAAGTATTTGGAACTGGGAGTTCGTGCTTTGCACGAAGCGTTTCATTTGGACCAGCCACCCCAGGCGCAAGACTGAGTCAGTCGCGGGCCGTGCTTTTGGTGGCAAGGGAGGATTTCGGAACCGTTTTCTCCCGCAATGGTCGTAAAGGTGAGCATATAACAACAAAATTTTTATCATAGTTTGTTTGGTTGGATGTCGCTTCAGGTCGACGGGCATAAGTTGACTGGAACTACAGGAGGAGCCTGGACCTGTAATGGTGATTGTTGGTACAAGGAGATAGGAAATGTTGATCCTTACGAGAAGGGTGGGTGAAACGCTGATGATCGGTGACGACGTTACGGTGACCGTTCTGGGCGTGAAAGGCAATCAGGTGCGGATTGGCGTGAATGCACCGAAAGAGGTTTCCGTTCACCGCGAAGAGATCTACGAACGCATCAAGCGTGAGAAGGAGCAAGAGGGCGAATCCATTCAGCAGCCCAGTACGACCGAATAATTACAATGAAATTTTCGGCTGTGCTGCTTTACGTAATATACCCATACGGGTATGCTAGACAGCCCGTTAAGCTCAAGTTCATGGTTTGATGTCGAGCTTGTTAATGGAGCGGTTCAGGCAAAGGAATTGGCGTTAAAACGCAAGCCGTGGTTTCTGCTTGGTTAAGAAGAGAGATAGTCGAGCAGGCCGTCAAATTCGCCGGGAGCGAATTTGAGCACCACGTCAGCGACGGCTCGCAGGACGGGGCAGGATGCCCGCAGTGACGCGCTCCCCATGGGGAGCGCCGTGGTGTCGGTTACTACGGTTGTGCTGCATAGCAGCAAGCGGTTCATAATTCGGAGAGATGGCCGAGCAGGTCGAAGGCGCTCCCCTGCTAAGGGAGTATGGGGTCAAAAGCTCCATCGAGGGTTCGAATCCCTCTCTCTCCGCCATTTGCTTTTTACTTGTTATACCTTGACAGCCGAAGGCTTCCTTCGGATAATTTGCCACCTTTCAACGCGCCCGTAGCTCAGCTGGATAGAGTACCTGGCTACGAACCAGGCGGTCGGAGGTTCGAATCCTTCCGGGCGCGCCATCTTTCCTGGTCTAGCGGTTCACAACGGCTTCCCTTTTTCACGGCTTCTGCGTTTCCATGTCGCCGCCGGATGGTGGCCCGGATGCGGGGCCGGCAAGACGGCTGGTACGGCATCACGCGGGAGTCCAAGCCGCGATATCTCGTTTCGTCCCGCCATTCCCCACGCTTTTTCGTTCACCTCTACCCTGGATGGGTGTTGGTCTGATTTTCAGATCGGGCGGGCATGATGCTGGGCTCGCCCAAGAAGGTGAATCGATCTCCTTTCCGGTCCCTAGCCGGAAATAGGCGATAAAGCATTTGATGCAAGCGATGCCAGGTGGCATTACGGAAGGGAGATCCGCGCCGGAATCCCGCAGGGGCGGGACCCCGGCACGCCTCATGCGTTCAGGATGATTCGGCAGATACGCTCGATGGCGTCTTCGGGCAGCTCCGGATAGATCGGCAGCGAGAAGACGTTCTCGGCCAGACTTTCGGCGACGGGCAGAGAAAGCCCGGCGTACTCCTGGGCAAAGACCTCCTGCCGATGGAGCGGGATCGGATAATAGATGGCGGAGGCGATGCCGGCGGCGGCCAGGGCCTCGCGGATGGCATCGCGGCGGCTGCTCAGCGCCGTGTACTGGTGATATACATGCACCCCCTTGCCGTCCTCGCAGGGCGGCGTCACGGCGGATTGCCTGAGCCGTTCAGTGTAGGCTGCGGCCTTGGCGCGGCGCAGGGCGTTGAATGTGTCGATGTGCTTGAGCTTGACGCGCAGGATGGCGGCCTGCAGTTCGTCGAGCCGGCTGTTATAGCCGATTATGGAGTGATGATACTGCGCGCGGCTGCCGTGGTTGCGCAGAATGCGCACCTGCTCGGCCAGCGCGTCGTCGTTGGTGACGATCATGCCGCCATCGCCGTAGCAGCCCAGGTTCTTGCTCGGGAAGAACGAGAAGCAGCCGGCATCTCCATATGCCCCCGACCTCTTGCCGCCGTAGGTGGCGCCGAACGACTGGGCGCAGTCCTCGATGAGTTTCAGCCCGTGGGTGCGGCAGAGCGCGGCGATGGGTTCGAGGTCCGCGGGCTGTCCGAACAGATGGACGGGCAGGACGGCGCGGGTCCGCTCGGTAATGGCGGCTGCGACGAGGTCCGGGTCGATGTTGTAGGTTCGGGGATCCACGTCCACGAACACCGGCTTGGCGCCGATGTAAGCGATGGCCTCCGCTGTGCCGATGAAGGTGAACGGGGTGGTGATGACTTCGTCGCCCGCCTTAATGCCGGCGGCGCGCAATGCCAGGTGTAGCGCGTCGGTTCCGGAAGCGACGCCAATGGCGTGCTTGACGCCGCAATACTCGGCAACCTCCGTTTCGAAGGCGCGCACGTTGGGTCCCAATATGAACTGGGTCGTATCGAGTACGGATTGAACGGCTTGGTTGATCTCGGCCTGAAGCTGGCGGTGCTGCTCCTTCAGGTCGACCATGGGAATCGTGTTGTTCATGTTCTCAAGGCTTCCGCGATTGTTACTTTGTGGCGAACAGCGCATCGGCGTTTTTGGCGCGGTGCGCGATACGGCTGATCTCCAGGGCTACTTCGAGCGCACGCTTGCCGTCCTGACCGGAGACGACGGGTGGCGTGCCGGTGCGTACCGCATTGATGAAGGCCTGAATTTCGCAGAGCAGGGCGTCGGCCTTTCCAAACGTGCGTTCCTCAATGTCGAGGTTCGGTTCGGTCGCGCCGTTCTGGAAACCCGCCTTGCGGCAGATGAGGATCTTGTGGTCGCGGTAGTCGATCGAGACGTAGCTGTCGGGCTGGAAGATGCGGATCTTGCGAATGAAATCGCGGCTGACGCGGCTGGCGGTCACGTTGGCGACGCAGCCGTTGGCGAACTCGATGCGCGCGTTGGCGATATCCACATGATCCGTGAGCACCGGCGCCCCTACGGCACGGATGTCGGCGATCTCACTGGGCACCATCTGCAGGATGTTGTCGATGTCGTGGATCATAAGATCCAGGACCACGTTGACGTCCGTTCCGCGCGGGCGGAAGGGAGCGATGCGGTGCGATTCGATGAACAGCGGATTGGTGATGACGCCCTGCAGGGCGAGCATGGCGGGATTGAACCGCTCCAGGTGTCCGACCTGGAACACCAGGCCGCGTGCCCGCGCGCGGTCGATCAGATCCTGGGCCTCATCCACCGTGCTCGTGATGGGCTTTTCCACCAGGACATGGATGCCGGCATCGAGACAACGCCTGGTGACCTCGTAGTGGTGTTCGGTGGGCACGGCGATGGAGGCCAGGTCCACCTTGTCGAGGATCTGCGTGTAGTCGGTAAACCAGGGGGCGTCGTACTGGCGGCCAATGGTTTCGGCCCGCGTCGGGTCGCTGTCCACCACCGCGGCGAGTTTCACGCCGTCAAGGGCGGCATATTTCTGGGCGTGGAAATTTCCAAGATAGCCTACGCCGATCACGGCGGCTCGCAGTGTTCCCATTCGGATGTCCTTAGAGATCTAAAGGTGAGGTCAATTTCGCATACGTTAACACACGGCGCGTTGTCCGGGCGGCGTATGAAACGCGACAGGGTTTCTGTAATTTACATGCGGCCCTGGGTGGTGCCGTAAAAATCCAGGCCGCTGTTGTCTCTGAGCACCTCGCCGAGTTTTTCGAGGGCTTGGTCGATGGCGTTGATGCTCGTTTCTTCCACCAACAGCGGGCCTTGGCTGACGCCGCTGAACAGTACGGTGCGGGAGATGGTGGAGTCGCCTTCCGCCGTTGTGGAGAAAATGGGTGCCGCGCCAGCGTTCAGGATCGTAACGCGTAGCGCCACCCGCGTCGATACCGTGGCATCGACGGAGAACGGGCCGTCCCTGAGGTTGATGTCCGATTCGTAGTTGCCGAGATCGAAGCGGATCGTCGGCAGCCCTTCGGTGGATACCATGTAGACGTCGCGGAAGATCGAATGGGTGGCCCTTTCTATGGCATCGCCGAATTTCTGTCCGACCTTGACCTCGAAGTCATACTTCTTGCCGGTGATGGCGTTGGCCCGGAATTTCCGTTCCAGGCCGACGATCTCGTCACTGATGTCGAGCACGATCGCCACCGGGAGCTTGCTGGTCTGAGAGGGGGACGAACCGTCCGCGATGGTAACGCCCGGGTCGGCAAAACTCGCCGCTCCGGGGGCAAGCAGGCCGAGAATCAGGACAAAGAAGCTGATTGGCATCGAAACTCTCCAGGAAGCCCTGGCCCTCTTGTCGGGCAGCCTGCACCATTGCGCATGGCGCCCGAAAATATTCGGCCATTGTAGCGTTACCCGGCGCACCGCTGCCACTGGCGCAGGTACCGTCACAACCATCAGGTTTTGGGGGGTCAGACGGGGGATTAAACGCAAAGACGCAAAGAGCGCAAAGCAGGGAGAAGCGTGATCTGTGCCTTGCATGAAGATCGCACCTTGGACGGTTGGTGCGCCGGGGAGCGTCGATACAATAACTTTTTCCTTTTCTTGGCACCCTTTGCGCTCTTCGCGTCTTTGCGTCGTAACTTTTCAGCCCGCGTCGGGCAGGCCGGGAGATGCCGCCTCGCGCGGGGGCGGCGGCGGGATCTCGAGCGGCGGTTCTGCGGGCGGGGCCTCGGGCGGCGGCTCGGGAGGTGCCTCCGGTGGTGTCTGTTGGGGCACTTCCGGGGGCTGCTGTGGCGGCACCTCGGGCGGATTTCCCGGGGGAATTTCCGGTTCTCCCATGGAGACGGTTCCTATGGCGGTTCGTTGCCTCAGTGTAGGCGAGGCAGGCGGGCAAGTGGGGACCGCTCCAGGGGGCACCGGGGTCGGTATCCGTCCTTTCCTATACTTGACTTGACGATCCCCCCCGTTTCCATTTGATCCAAAAAAGGATGGTGAATGAGCCTGCAAGCCGTGCTGCAAAGGGAAGGGTTCAGCTTTCATGAGCTCTTCCAGGTGGAAGGGCTCCAGCGCCTGGATCAGCGTTTTCTCGATTACCTGCGGGCCGCGGACGCGCCCCTGCTGGCCCGGTTGCAGGCGTACCGGCGCAGCGCGACGCCCCTGCCCCCGTTGGAACTAAGCGAATTCCTGCTGGCCCTCGCCCCGCATCTTGAGACCTTCGTCGCGCGCCTGTTCGATATCGAGGACGCACTTTCCGCCGCCCGCGCCGCCACCCTGTCCCACGACGTGGTGATGGAGTTCAAGAAGCGGATGGTGCTGTGGGAGGCGCGCCGTTACCGTGCTCCGACCACGCACACTTTTGCCGAGCTCGATCACTGGCTGAGCGGGCGGTTGCAGGAAAAAGGATTGGACGAGTCCGACCGGGAACTGGCGGTGGCCCGCTATGCCGCCGACCTGCTGCGCGCGCCCGAGGAGAACGCGGAGGAGCGGGAGCGGCTCATCCAGTGGTGCCGCCTCGCCCTGACCGACCCGGAAGGCCAACGCGCCGTGGCCGGCTGGCCGAGCTTCAAGATCCCGCGCCGTACCGATCACGCACATCTGGTGCCGCTGCAGCAGTTGCAGGACGACCTGGTCGGCCGCAAGCAGGGTGAGCCCGCGCGCTATCGCCGCCGCGACGGCTTCGGGCTCACCGACACCCGCATGTCGGCGCGTGCCGTGCAGGACGAGGTCCATTACTGCATCTACTGCCACGACCACGACGGCGATTTCTGCTCCAAGGGCTTCCCGGAGAAAAAGGGCCGGCCCGAACTCGGCCTCAAGATCGATCCCCTGGGCAACATCCTCACCGGCTGCCCGCTGGAGGAGAAGATCTCCGAGATGCACACCCTCAAGCGCGCGGGACGCACCATCGCCGCGCTTGCCGCCGTCATGGTGGACAACCCCATGGTCCCCGCCACGGGGCACCGCATCTGCAACGATTGCATGAAGGCCTGCATCTACCAGAAGCAGGACCCGGTGAACATCCCGGAGATCGAAACCCGCGTGCTCACCGACACCCTGGACCTGCCCTGGGGCGTGGAGATCTACGACCTGCTCACGCGCTGGAACCCGCTGCGGCGCGAGCAATACCTGCCCAAGCCCTACAACGGCCGCAAGGTGCTGGTGGTGGGCATGGGGCCGGCCGGCTTCACCATGGCCCACCATCTCACCATGGAAGGCTGCGCCGTGGTGGGCATCGACGGGCTCAAGATCGAGCCGCTGCCGCGGGAGCTGATCGAGCAGCCGATCCGCCATTGGCGCGATCTCACCGAACCCCTGGAGCGGCGCGTGAACGGCGGCTTCGGCGGGGTCGCCGAGTACGGCATCACGGTGCGCTGGGACAAGAACTTCCTCAAGCTCATCCAGCTCGCGCTGCTGCGCCGGCCCGCCTTCCAGGTATTCGGCGGCGTGCGCTTCGGCGGCACCGTCACGGTGGAAGATGCCTGGCGGCTCGGGTTCGATCACGTCTGCATCGCCACCGGCACGGGGTTGCCGCGGGTGATCCACATGGGCAACAGCCTCGCCCGCGGCATGCGGCAGGCGAGCGATTTCCTGATGGCGCTGCAGCTCACCGGAGCGGCCAAGGCCGAGAGCCTGGCCACATTGCAGGTGCGCCTGCCGGCGGTGGTGATCGGCGGCGGACTGACCGCCATCGACACGGCCACCGAGGTGCAGGCCTATTACGTCGCCCAGGTGGAGAAGATCCTGGCGCGCCACGAGAAGCTGGTGGAGGCGCTGGGCGAGGAGCGGGTCCACGCGGGCATGAACGAGGAGGATCGGGCGATTCTCAGCGAATTCCTGGCGCACGGCCGGGCGGTGCGGGCCGAACGGGCGCGGGCGCAGGCGGCGGGCGAGATGCCGGACTTCCTGGCGCTGCTCCGGGCCTGGGGCGGCGTCACCATCGTCTACCGGCGCGGCATGAACCAGTCGCCCGCCTACCTGCGCAACCACGAGGAGATCGTCAAGGCGCTGGAGGAGGGCGTTTACTACGCCGAAGGGCTCGACGCCATCCACGCGGAACTGGACCGCTTCGGCCATGTGGAAGCCCTGGTGTGCCGGCGCATGCGCCAGACCGAGGGGCGCTGGCTCGCCACCAGCGAGGAGGTGACGCTGCCCGCCCGGTCCATCTTCGTGGCGGCCGGGGCGGTGCCCAACACCATCTACGAGCAGGAGCATCCCGGCACCTTCAAGCTGGAGGCAGACCATTTCCTGCCCCATGTGCTGCACCGCGAGGACCATGCCCTGCAGCCGCTGCAGGTGGCCGCCCACTGCAAGGCGGACGAGTTCGGGCTCTTCACCTCCTACGAGAAGGACGGCCGGCACGTCAGTTTCATCGGCGACACCAACCCGGTGTTCCAGGGCAGTGTGGTGCGGGCCATCGCCTCGGCGCTGCGCGGCTATCCGCAGGTCATGGCGGCCCTGGAGAAGCTGCCGGCCCGGGAGTCGAGCCGCGAGTCGCTCGCCGCATTCCGGCGCGCGATGGAGGATCTGCTCAACGCCCGCGTCGCCGGGGTCCGGCATCCCACCCCGGGGGTGGTGGAACTTGCGGTGCGTGCCCCCATGGCCGCGCGGAATTTCCGCCCCGGCCAGTTCTACCGCCTGCAGACCTTCGAGAACCGGAGCCCTGTCGTCGGGGGCACGTTATTGCAGATCCCGCTGCTCACCCTGAGCGGCGCCGGGATCGAGGAGGGGGACGCCGTGCGGCTCATGGTGCTGCAGGGCGGCGCGACGCCGCGCCTGGTGAGCACTCTGCGTCCGGGCGAGCCCCTGGTGCTCATGGGCCCCACCGGCGAGCCCACCGCCATCACCGAACGCAGGACCGTGCTGATGGTGGCGGGGCAGTGGGGCGCGGCGGCCATGCTGGCGCTGGGCCCGGCGCTGCGCGCGGCGGGCAATCGGGTGCTGTATTTCGCCGCCTTCCGCAACGCCCCCGACGTCTATCACCAGGACGAGCTGGAGGTGGCGGCCGATCAGATCGTCTGGTGCACCGCCGGCGAGCCGCGGGTGGTGGCGCGCCGGCCCCAGGACCTGAGCGTGGCGGGGGCCGACCTGCTCCTGCTGCTGCGCCGTTACGGCGAAGGGCGTCTGGGAGGGCATAGCGCTGCGGCGGAACTGCGCATCCCGCTGCAGGAAGTGGACTGGATATTGGTCATGGGCTCCACCGGACTGCTGCGCGGCATGCAGCAGCGGCTGCGGGGCGACCTGCGGCCCTTCTTCCGGCCCGATGTGGAGGTAACCGGCACCGTGGGCAGTCCCATGCAGTGCATGCTGAAGGGCGTATGCGCCCAGTGCCTGCAGTGGCAGGTGGACCCGGAGACGGGCAGGCGCACCCGCGCGGTGTTCTCCTGCGCCGACCAGGATCAGCCGCTGTTCTGGATCGACCTGGACAACCTGGCGGCGCGCCAGGCGCAAAACCGGCTGCAGGAGCGGCTGAACGCGCTGTGGCTGGATTATGTGCTCAATCATATGTGCGGCTGACGCCGCGGATTGTTTTAGATGCGGGGTTTCGCCCCCGCACGACGACCCCTTTTCTTTGTTCGGCCAAAGAAAAGGGGGAAAAGAAAGGCCGCCCCACGGAGCCGCCCTTCGGGTTCCCTGTGCTTCTCGCCAAAGCCGGGCGCGCCCGACGGGGCCGCCCTTAGGGTTCCCTGCGGTTCACGCGGGGCATCCCTGCCCCGCGCCCTACGGGCGGCTTGCGCCATGCAAATCGACTCTCCTGCCGATTTGTCTCGCCAAAGCCGGGCGCGCCCGACGGGGCTTCCCAGCCCCGACGTGCGCGTGCCGGCCTCCCTGCCGGCACCCTTCGGGCTATTTCCGGCTTTGGCTGCGATGCTCGGCGGCTCCGAGGGGACCCACCTACGTTAAGCGGTGTGCCAATGAGCGACGGTCTGGTCACTACGAACACTGGAGATACAGTCGGTGCACGGTGACAGTCTCCACTCTGCACCTGTTGCATGGAGTTGTTCAGTGGGTGATATCCACTCTGTGCAAATTGGTTCAAGACAACACGCTTAGTCTTATAAGGTTTCCTGTTCACTTGTGCGGCGGATCGGCCGCCTGGGTGCGCAGGTTCGCCGCGTGGATCGGCAGCTTGCGGATGCGCTTGCCCGTGGCGGCGAAGACGGCGTTGGCAAGGGCCGGCGCCACCGGGGGGACGCCGGGCTCGCCGACCCCGCCCGGCGGTTCCTGGCTGGGCAGGATGTGGACCTCGATGGGGGGAGTTTCGTGCATGCGCAGGGCCGGATAGTCGTGGATGTCCTGCTGCACGACCCGGCCTTTGCGAATAGTGATCTCACCCTTGAGCGCAGCGCTCAGGCCGAACACGACGGAGCCTTCCATCTGCGCTTCGACGATGTCCGGATTTACCACCATGCCGCAATCGAGAGCACAGACCACCCGCCCCACCCGCACCCCCGCCTCGGGAGTCACCGTCACCTCGATCACCATGGCCACGAGGCTGCCGAACGATGCGTGGAACGCGATGCCGCGGCCCCGGCCGGGTGGCAGCGGGTCGCCCCAGTCGCCCTTGCGCGCCGCCAGGTCCAGCACGGCCCGATGACGAGGCGCGTTGCGCAGCAGCTCGCGCCGTAGTTGATAAGGGTCTTGGTTGGCGGCGGCAGCCAGTTCGTCAATGAAGCACTCCACCGCGAACGCGTTCTGGGAATGCCCCACCGAGCGCCAGGCGCCGATGGGCACCCAGGGTTCCTGGGCCACGTAATCGATGCGCAGGTTCGGGATGGCGTAGGGGAGGTCGACAGCGCCATCCACGGCGCCTTCGTCCACGCCGCCGCCGGTGCCGTCCGCGGTTTCGCGGGCGAGCATGGAGGGACAGACGATGCGATGGGTCCAGGCGAGCGGCAGGCCGTCCTTGTCCAGGGCCGCCCGGAGGCGATGGAAGCTCGCCGGCCGGTAGAAGTCATGCTGCAGGTCGTCCTTGCGCGTCCACAGGACCTGGACCGGCGCCCCGACCGCCTTGGAGATTTGCACCGCCTCCGCCACGAAATCCTGCTCGAAGCGCCGCCCGAAGCCGCCGCCGATATAGGTGCCGTGCACCTTGATGGCGCCGTGCGGCAGCCCCGTGATCTTGGCCGCGACGCGCTGCGCGCCGTCCGGCGCCTGCGTGGGTACCCAGATGTCGCACCCATCCGGCCGCACGTGGGCTGTGCAGTTCATGGGTTCCGGGGTGGCATGGGCGAGATAGGGCAGCTCGTAAGTCGCCTCGACTTTCTTGCGCGGGGCGCGGAACGCCCTGTCGACATCGCCCTCGCTGCGCGCCACCGCCGCCGGCTGCTGGACGGCGGCACGAAACATGCGGCTGATGCGCGCGCTGCTCAGGCCCGCGTAGGGGCCTTCGTCCCAGCGGACCTTCAACGCGTCCCGTCCCCTCAAGGCGCTCCAGGAGTCCACCGCCACCACCGCCACGCCCGATTCGATGGGCACCACGTGGCGCACGTTGCGAACCGCCAGCGCCCTGCGCGCGTCGAAGTCCCTCAGCCGGCCGCCGAACACCGGGCAGCGGGCCACCACCGCGACGAGCATGCCGGGGACCTTGACGTCGGTGCCGAAGACGGCGCGCCCCGTGATCTTGTCCAGAGTATCCAGCCGTGGCAGGGCCTTGCCGATCAGACGGAAATCGGCCGGGTCCTTGAGCGGCACGGAGCGCGGGATGGGCAACTGCGCCGCGCGGGCGGCGAGGGCGCCGTATCCGAGGCGTCTGCCGCTGGGCCGATGTACTACCGCTCCGCCCTCGGCCCGGCATTCGCTCGCCGGGACTCCCCAGTCCTGGGCCGCAGCGGCAATCAGCATCTCCCGCACCGTGGCGCCCGCGCGGCGCAGTTTCTCCCAGGACGAGCGGACGCTGGTGCTGCCGCCCGTGGCCTGCGAGCCGATCATGGTGTTGATGTAGCGGGGATCGGCCGGAGCGAATTCGAGCCGTATCTGCCCGATGTCCACCTCCAGTTCCTCGGCGACCAGCGTTGGCAGAGCGGTCGCTACCCCTTGCCCCATCTCGACGCGGTCCAGTACGACGATGATGGTGCCGTCCCGCGCAATGCTGATATAGGGGTGGAGTTCATGAACCTGGCCGGCGGTCCGCGTGCCCGCCGGCCCGTCTTGGGGGGCGGCCCGGTCCAGCGTTTCCAGAACGGCCGCGCCGATTCTGAAGAGGGCTTGCGTGAGCCGCTTGGTCAGCTTGCCAATCCGGCCCGTGCCCCGCGTGGATCTTCCCATGGCGGATCGTGTCACTCTGGCTGTGGCGGCCTGGATCGCGCGCTCCGTGGCGAATCGCAAGCGTGGCTTTGCAACGCGCGTCAAGGCAATTATAGGCGGAGCGTGGCTCTGGACGAGGCTGAAAGACGCAGATGAAGATGCTTTCTTTGGTGCTATCGTTAGTCTCACAAGCGGCCCGGATCGGCCCGCAGGGCCGGGGCCGCGCCAAGCGTTTCATCGAGATGCTGATGGAGAAGATCAGGAGGTTTTTATGCCGACCGATGTCGATCCGATTGTGGGCAACTGGTATCGGGACCTCGAGCGGGACGAGCGTTTCGAAGTCGTGGCAGTGGATGAGGATGAGGGGGTAGTGGAGGTCCAGTACTTCGAGGGCGAAGTGGAGGAGCTGGACGTCGATACTTGGTACGAGATGGACCTGGAAGTGATCGAGGCGCCGGATGACTGGACCGGTCCCATGGACGGAATCGTCCAGGATGACCTGGGTTATGCCGGGACGGAGGATGTGGAATCCGGCGGCAGGCTGCGTCCGCGCCGATCGGCGCGCCAGGAGTGGGGCCGCCGCGGCGCCGCCGACATGGATGAGGAGGAAGAATTCGAGGAGGATGAGGACGAGGAACAAGGAGATGAATGGGAGCGGTGAGCCTGGCGGCCGCCACCATCATGGGCGGAGAGGAAGTCGGCAGGGCAATGATCAGGTGGGTCAGCGGCGCTCACGGGGTCGCATTCGCCGCATTTCCCATGTCGGTATGCATAACTGGATATAAGCGCATGATGTGTGCGCCATGGCAGCGATGACGTTTGCCTTGCGCCGCGCACGCCATGGCCCGTAAGGGCATGGAGTTCTCTCCATGCAGGGACGGATTGCGCTGACGATTTCCGTTGTCGGGCGTCAGGCTTCGGGTCGCAGGGGCGCGCGGGAATGCATGTTGCCCGGCACCGATCATGCGCATGTTTTTTTGGTTCGCCGGTCAAGGGTTTGATCGGCGATGGCCGATCTTTCTTACATCACCAGCCTTTTCAAGCACAGATGTCATGCGCGTCCGAAGGAAAGCGGATTTGCTTTTGACGCGGCTTCATGGTGGTGCGCACGCAACGGTACAAGGAGGAACTGGCATGCCCTATGACGCGATATCGGACCTTCCGGAAACCGTGCGCGGCAGTTTGCCAAAGCGCGCTCAGAAGATCTATCTCGATGCCTTCAACAGCGCTTGGGCCGAGTATGCGGGTACCAAAGATCGGGAGGAGATGGCGCACAGGGTGGCGTGGTCCGCGGTGAAGCGGGTTTACAAGAAGGAACGGGAAAAGTGGGTGCCGAAGAAGGGGTGACGGGGCGGCGCACTTGATCCCGTGTGGCACGATGTATGCTCTTCGCTCCCCGTTGATTGGTGTGCCGCGCTGCCTTGTGGTAAGCAATGGATGTTATGCCATGCCGGCCAGCGGCTTTGCCCGGCGGTCCCCGAAGATTTTTTATCCGCATGTAGCGCGGGGTGGTGAAAAACTGGCTCTCTTGTAGGCCTAATGATATGGCACATCCTGCCGCTTCCAGTACAAGCTAAAGCGCCAAAGTCGATAACGGTAAATATGCGAAGATGCGTTATGATGTTTATCGTATCGAGAACGATGGTTGTGGCGTTCGTGGGAGCTGGTGCTCTGAATAAGTCGCTGGCATTGATGGAATTGTCGGATTCCGCGGCAAGAATGCGGGTTGCGCCGCGGTGTCATGGATGGGGCGACGGAAGGGGTGGAAAGGCAAGTCGCGATTTTATTCGGGGTAATGCACAGCGTCGTACTAACATAAAGCAGAGGGTTGTCGTCGTTCCACGCATGAACTGATAGACTTACTGCAAGTCGATCTTACCCGATGGAGAACATCTGGCTTGCGTTCGTGCCGAAAGCGAGTGGGAAGCCGGATTCCTCGCCTTCCTCGAGTTGGCGCCACGTGCGCATTGCGCGCATCGTGGGATCATTCCTTCATTCCGTCGCCGATGGACGGGCACCGTGTGTGCTCATCGAATTCCTTTTGCACTGAGAGGGCTTGTCAATGGATGCACCACTAAAGTTCGTGTACGACTTCATTGAAGGGGACGGTAGCCAAAAGCTTTTGTTGGGCGGGAAGGGAGCCAATCTGTGCGAGATGACGCGCATCGGTCTCAACGTTCCGCCGGGATTCGTCATCAGTACCCAGGCGTGCCTTTCCTATCTCGACGATCCGCAGCGCAACCTGCCGTCCGGCCTCATGAACGAAGTGAGGCAGCACATGAAGGCGCTGGAAGATGCGACCGGCAAGCGCCTGGGAGATCCGGAGAATCCTCTGCTGGTGTCGGTGCGCTCCGGCTCCGCCATCTCCATGCCCGGCATGATGGACACCATCCTCAACCTGGGCCTCAACGCGAAGACGCTGGCCGGACTGATCAAGCAGACCGGTAACGAGCGCTTCGGCTACGACTCCTACCGCCGCTTCATCCAGTTATTCGGAAAAGTGGCGCTCGGCATTCCGGACGAAGCGTTCGATGCGGAATTCAACGCTATCAAGGCGCGCGTCGGCGCGAAGGCCGATATCGATTTGGGTGCGGCCGAACTCAAGGAGACCGCGGAACGCTTCCTCGCTCTGGTGCGCGAGCGCACCGGCCGGCCGTTCCCGGAAGATCCTTACGAGCAACTGGAACTGGCCATCAAGGCGGTGTTCAACTCCTGGATGGGTCGGCGGGCGATCGACTACCGGCGCCAGTTCAATATCACCAAGGATATTGCTAACGGCACTGCGGTCAATGTGGTGGCGATGGTGTTCGGCAACCTCGGTAACGACAGCGCCACCGGCGTGGCTTTCACGCGCAATCCCGAAACGGGCGAGAATCGCCTGTATGGCGAGTATCTCGTGAATGCCCAGGGCGAGGACGTGGTAGCAGGCATCCGCACGCCGAAGCCAATCCAGGAGATGGAGCGCGAGATGCCGGATCTGTACCGCCAGTTGGATGATCTGCGCCAGCGTCTCGAAGCGCATTACCGCGAGGTGCAGGACTTCGAGTTCACCATCGAGCGCGGTACGCTCTATTGCCTGCAGACGCGCAACGGCAAGCTCAATGCCGTGGCACGGGTGCGCACTTCCGTGGAGATGGTCCAGGAAGGCCTGATCAGCCGCGAAGAGGCGCTGCTGCGCATCGAGCCGAAGTCGCTGGAACAGTTGCTCTTCCCGCGGCTCGATCCCGCCTACAAGCATGATCCGTTCGTGCGCGGCATTCCCGCATCGCCCGGCGCGGCGGCGGGGCGCGTGGTGTTCGATGCCGACAAGGCCGAGGCCCAGGGGCGGCTCGGCGAACTGGTGATTCTGGTGCGCGAGGAGACCAAGCCCGAGGACATCCACGGTTTCTTCGCCGCGCAGGGCGTGCTCACTAGCCGGGGCGGCAAAACCTCGCACGCGGCCGTGGTGGCGCGCGGCATGGGCAAGCCCTGTGTGGTGGGGGCGGAAGGAATGCTGGTGGACGTGAACCTGCGCAAGGCGTTCGTCGGCGACCTGGTGCTGCACGAAGGCGACATGATCACCATCGACGGCAGCACCGGCAACGTGTATCAGGGGCAGATTCCCACCGTGGAGGCCGAGTTCTCCAAGGAACTCGAAACCGTGCTGAGCTGGGCGGACGAAATCGCGCAGCTCAAGGTGATGGCCAATGCCGATACGCCTGCCGATGCGGCCCGCGCGCTGAAATATGGAGCCATGGGCATCGGTCTGGCGCGCACCGAGCGCATGTTCAATGCGTCGGACCGCCTGCCCATCGTGGTGGACATGATCCTGGCCGACACCACCGAGGAGCGTCAGGCGAACCTGGATCGACTGCTGCCGATCCAGCGCAGCGACTTCAAGAACCTGTTCAAGGTGATGGCGCCGCGGCCGGTGACCATCCGCCTGCTCGATCCGCCGATCCATGAGTTCCTGCCGAGTGAACGACAGCTCATGGACGAGATCGAACGCCTGCGTCATCTGCACGCCACGGTGGAGGGCATGGAGACCCTGGCCGACGCGCTGCGGATGCTCGATCCGGGGCTGCATCAGGAGTACGTGAACGGCGTGGAGCCGATCCAGAGCCGGCTCAGTCAGCTCAAGAACAGTAACATCGACGCGCAGGTGATCGCCGAGAAGGAGACGATGCTCAGGAAGGTGCGCGCGCTGCAGGAAACCAACCCCATGCTGGGGCATCGCGGCGTGCGCCTCGCCATTACCTATCCGGAGATCTACCGCATGCAGGTGCAGGCCATCCTGGAGGCGGCGGCCGAATGCATCAAGGAAGGCGTGGAGGTTTGTCCGGAGATCATGGTGCCGCAGGTGAGCACCGCGCGCGAGCTGGAGTTCGTCAAGCGCCACGTGGACGAAATCAAGGCGCAGGTGGAGGAGCACTACGGCATTCAAGTGCCGTTCCGCTTCGGTACCATGATGGAAGTGGTACGGGCGTGCATGCGCGCCGGCGAGATGGCGAAGATCGCCGAGTTCTTCTCCTTCGGCACCAATGACCTCACCCAGGCTACGTTCTCCTTCAGCCGCGAGGATGCGGAGAACAAGTTCCTGCCGCTCTACAACGAGATCGGCATCCTGCGGGACAACCCATTCGAGATCCTGGACGTGAACGGTGTGGGACGGCTCATGGCCATCGCGGTGGACTGGGGGCGCAAGGCGCGGCCCGGCCTGAAGGTCGGCATCTGCGGCGAGCAGGGCGGGCAGCCCGACTCCATCCGCTTCTGCCACCATATCGGGCTCGACTATGTCTCCTGTTCCGCGCCGCGCGTACCGGTGGCGCGGCTCTCCGCGGCCCAGGCGAAGCTGCTGGAGAAGAAGTATCGGTTCGAGCTGATCCCGGGCAAGGCGACGGAAGGACCACAGCCGGTGGTGCGGGACGTGAGCCTGTAACGGGCGCGCGGGGCCATGCGTGTCCCCGCGCGCTTCAGTTCCGGAACCGCCAAGGCGCGCGGCATGCCGCGCGCCTTGAGCTGCCGGACGACGAGCCGCGCAGCGGTATCGATGGCGAGCTGGCGTGCTCGAACAGGATCGGCGGGCGCGGTTGCTGGAAGATTGCACAGCGCTGCCCGGTGCGGCGGCGACCGGCCACCGGTTCCGTGGCGCTGTCCGGGCAGCGGACTAACGCCCCCGCTTGCGATCGACGCGACCCTCCCGCAGGCCCTTCACCACGCATGCCGCGAGTTCGTCGGGCACGAATTTCGTCAATGCGGTATCGGCGCCCGCGCTGACGGCCTTGTCCATGTTCATGGCGGCATCGAGGGAGGTGTGCAGCAGTACGTACAGGTCCCGCATGCGGGGATCGGCCCGCAGGGCATGCACGAGGGTATAGCCGTCCATCTCCGGCATCTCGATATCCGAGATGACCATGGCGATACGCTGGTAGACGTCGCCATCCTCCCGCGCGATGTTTTCCAGGGCCTCCAGCGCCTCGCGTCCGTCGCGCACCATCATGCAGTCGGCACCGATCTGGCTCAAGGTTCGCGCCGTCTGCGTGCGTGCCACCATGGAGTCGTCCACGACCAGGATTTTGCGGCCCTGCAACAACTCGCTAACCTCGTCCGCGCCGTGCGCCGTCATGCAGTCCGTAATTTCAGGCAGGATTTCGCCGAGCACCCGTTCCACGTCCAGGATCTGCACCAGTTCGTCGGCGACCTTGGTGACGCCGGTCACGTAGCTCGACTGGACGCCCCGAGGCGGCGGCAACACGTCGCGCCAGTCCTTGATTACGATTCGGTCCACCCTGCGCACCAGGAAGCCCTGCATCCGACGACTGAATTCGGTGATGATGAGGGGAGGCGGCTCGCCGGCGGCGTCGATCTGGCCGCGACCGATTGCCGTGGCGAGATCGATGACGGATAACGGCGTGCCGCGCAGATGGGCGATGCCGCGCACCGCGGGGCGCGAATCGGGCAGGTGCGTCAGGTGTGGGCAGGGAATGATTTCTTTTACTTTGAGCACATTGATGCCAAACCGTTGAGGCCCCGCCAGATTGAAGAGCAGCAGTTCCAGGCGGTTGTCGTTGGCTCCGGGTTTTGCCATAGGTGCGGTGCCGGACATGGATTGTTCTCCTGACGGTCATGTGAGTCCTGATTCATCAATAGCGGCCGGGATCGGAGTTTTTTTAGGGCGGTGCAATGCGCGGGTGACGGTTTCCCTGGAGTGCCGTCAGGTTGATGCCGGGCAAGGAATTATACTTTTTGAGAGATTGGGCCGAATGGACGGGCAGCGACGAACGGTGATCGTTCCCGAGGCTGGATGGCGTGTCGGCGCAGAAGCGCCGGCATTATTCGTGAGGTGCTGCCAAGCGCGCGCTGTAACTGTCTTTGCGGTGCGCACCTGCAAGGAGACGAGCCATGGCGATATGCGAGGTTTGCGGCAACGACTATGATAAGGCCTTCACGGTGACGATGGCGGGACAACCGCACGTTTTCGACAGCTTCGAGTGCGCGATTCACGCGCTGGCGCCCCAGTGCGCCCATTGCCACTGCAGGGTCATTGGGCACGGCGTCGAGGCGAACGGGAGGATCTTCTGTTGCGCCAACTGCGCGGCTCGCGAAGGAGTCACCGGGCTCGAAGATCGCATTTGAACGCCGGCTCTGGGCGAGTGTGGGATCGATCAGGCGGCGATGCTGCGCACGAGGCCGAGGAAGCGCTCCGCGTCCTCGGCCATCCACACGTTGTTGAACAGGCAATAGGTGGTGCCCCGGCACATACCGAGCAACCGCCTGAGGTCGGCGTCCGTGTAACGGTATTGGTAGCCGCCGATGCCGTGCAGCCGGAAATAGAGCGGCTGGTTGTCGGGCGGCGCGGTTTGAAATGGATCGACGACGTAGATCAGCCCCAGCTCCTTGCATAACGGCCGCACCACTTCGTCCGGCCAGTTGCCACGGGGCTCCCAGCCGAGAGCGAAGTCGGCGGCGTCGGCGCGTATCGCATGGAAGAAGGAACGCATGTTTGCAATGTTGCTGTCGGTCGCCGTGAACGAGGCTGGGGATTGAAAGATGATGACGCGCGAGTGCAGCGCCTTGGCCGCATCGCGCGTCGTTTGCCACGCGGCCAAGACCTCATCGGTCGGGCGAAAACTGCCGTAGCGATCGCGCCGGTTGCGCGGGACATGGGCGCGCAGCCGGCGATAGGTGGGGCTCTTCGGCTCGTGGGTGATAAGCTGCCATGCCTTTATGGTGAACTCGAACGCGGGAGGCGCATCCTGGCGCCAGCGCTGCAGCGTTTCGATTCGAGGCGGCTGGTAAAACGTCTGCTGTACCTCCGTCAGGGAGAAGTGCTCGAAATACGCCGACCGCGCTTTCGGAAAGCCGCTGCATCCGACCCGAATATCTTTCGCGTCCGTCATTTTCAGCTCCTTCTAACAGAATCTAGCTGCTCAACCTGGTATCCCGCACGGACGTTACGGAGTGCGTGTCCCGCTGCGCCAGCACCTCTTTCCGGAAAAACATGGCTGTCCCGCGAAACCCGCGGCCGCTGCTCGGATTGCGGGCGGGTTGGGGTGGCGCCGAACGGCAGGTTACCGAGTGGAGTGTAGACGATTGCCGGGACCAAGGAATCCTCGAAGGCGGCTTTCTGTAACCATAGGTGAATTTTGTGCAGGGCGCCCGGGTAGCGGTGTTCCATACGGTGCGAACGGTATTACAATGCACTCCGCCCAGCGCCGGGCTGGGAGACAGCGGACATCTCGGCCCACGCAGGTTCGGTGCGGTTGTATTCATTGCGAAGCCGATTTCGAGGAGTGCCCGATACATGACCATCTGCCCTTGTGGTTCCGGAAGCGATTTCGATAGCTGTTGTGGCCCTTATTTGCGCGGGGAGCGTCGGGCGCCGACGGCCGAGGCGCTGATGCGCTCGCGCTATACCGCCTATGCCCGGAACGATATGGAATATCTGGCCCGGACTTGGCATCCCTCCAAGGGGCTGGACGCGAAGCGGATACAGCGGATGAATGCCGGCGACCTGGAATGGACC
>JBAYZB010000019.1:0-26242 GCA_041672765.1 Gammaproteobacteria bacterium
AGCCTTGGGCTGAATCAATCGAGAAGAGGTCAAACAATGAACTACACCGGCGCGCAGGGGGCTTTGCAATATTACCGTAAGGTAGGAGTGCAGGCGGGCATCACCGATGCAACTCCGCATCGATTGATCCAGATGCTTCTTGAAGGGGCCATGGAGAAAATCAGCACGGCGAAAGGGCTCATGTCCCATGGCATGCTGGCAGAGAAGGGGCGGATGGTGAGCTGGGCGATCTCCATCATCGGCGGTTTGCGCGCCAGTCTGAACCTGGACGAAGGCGGCGAGATCGCCCGTAATCTCGATGCGCTTTACGACTATATGGAACGGCGCCTCTTGGACGCAAACTTGCACAACGACGCAGCGATTCTCGATGAAGTGCTCAATTTGCTGCGGGAAATCAAGCAAGGCTGGGATGCGATTCCCGAGAGCTACAAGAGCGGACGTCGGCAGGCTGTAGGTGCCTGAAGGTCCGCTTGGATCATTGTTGCGGGGGCTTTGTATGAATGCGGAGAGGCGTACGGCGTTGGACCGGATCGTGGCGCTTAGTCGGGAGATGCTGGACGCGGCGAACCGCCAGGAGTGGGATGAGTTGGTCATGCTGGAGGCTCGCCGCCAGCCCCTCGTCCACGAATTTTTCGGCTCCGCGGTGGCTGCTGATGAGGCGGCCGCAGTCGCCGCGGAGATCCAGGAGATTCTGGAACTCGACAAGGCAACCATGGCGCGGGCGGAGGAGGGCCGCAAGGAAGCCGGTGCCGTATTGGCGCAGCTTGCGACCGGCAGACGCGCCCAGCAGGCATACGGCGAAAACCAGCGCTAGGAAGCCTCTCTGAACCGTTGGTGGTTTAGCAGAGGGGGATGCCGACGGTCCTCCAAAGTCTCTTGCCCATGGCGAACGATTTGCACGATCCGTTTGCAGAAGGCTTCATCCACGAAGATCGCCTTCACCATCGCCGTATGATCGCTTATACCTGCGCACCCCGTACCGGCAAGTGACATTCCGTTTCATACCAGCGCACGTCTGTCCGTCTCCCGCGATTCTCCTTGCCCGCGCTTTTCCCTGGAATCCTCTACGCTTCGCTCGGGCTACAGGACTTTGTCGGGCCACGCTGACCCGCCCCGCCGCTATGGGGCCGGTATCCGTAAGTCCCCTGCCTTAGAATCGGTCTTTATCTTGAGTGGAGAACATCCGAAGAATCATGGCTGTATGGCCATTTGTTGCGCTATTTAACGTCTTGGGCGACAACTTTTTGACATCCCGGCGTTTCGGTGGTTAACTCATGGCGAGAAAGTGGGGGTGTTCCGGTGGAGCCATGCCGGGATGAACAAAAAACAACCGTCACGAAGAAAAAAAGAACATGCCTGAATCAAAGGTGCTTGTGATCGATTCCGACGAGGAACGGACACGCCATCTCAGGGTGGTGCTTGAGTTCGTCGGGTACAGTCCGTCGAATGCCAGGGATTGTTCGCGCCGACACGAGCAGCTTGCCGATGCTGAAATGTTGCAAGCGGTGATCCTTGGCCATTGCGCTTGCGGCCGGCCGCTAGAAAAGCATCTGGATGAAATCAAGGCCCAAGCTCCACACCTTCCAGTGTTGATCCTCAAGGGCCAAAACGAAGAAGGGCCGGCCGTTTCGGTGGACTGGCCCTCCGGCGGGCCTGTCGTCGGTTACATCGAACTGCCCGCACGCCATCCCCAACTCAGCACAGCCCTGCAGCGGGCCCAGCATTACCGTGACGCGCGGTCGGGGCGGCAGCGCAGATCGGTCGAACTCTTTCGCAGCTTGGTGGGCAGCAGCCCCGCCATGCAGAACATCCGGCGGATGATCGAGCAGGTGGCGCCAACGGATGCCACCGTGTTGATCCTCGGCGAGTCGGGCACCGGCAAGGAGGTGGTGGCCCGGAACATCCACTATCATTCCGATCGGCGCGGCAAGCCGTTCGTGCCCATCAACTGCGGCGCTATTCCCGGCGAACTGCTGGAAAGCGAACTCTTCGGCCATGAGAAGGGAGCCTTCACCGGAGCGATCAGCGCGCGCCAGGGCCGCTTCGAAATGGCGGAGGGCGGCACGCTGTTCCTGGACGAAATCGGCGATATGAGCCTGCCGATGCAGGTGAAGCTGCTGCGCGTCCTGCAGGAGCGCACCTTCGAGCGGGTCGGCAGCAACAAGAGCATCACGGCGGACGTGCGCATCGTCGCCGCCACCCATCGCAATCTCGAAGAGGGTATCCGCGAGAACAAGTTCCGCGAAGACCTGTTCTATCGCCTCAACGTCTTTCCCATCGAGATGCCGCCGTTGCGGGAACGGGCGGAGGATATCCCGCTGCTCATCGACGAACTCATCAGCCGGATCGAGCATGAGAAGCGCAGCTCCGTGCGGCTGACTCCGCGGGCGGTCGCGGTGTTGTGCCAGTACGGTTGGCCGGGCAATGTGCGGGAGCTGGCCAACCTCGTGGAACGCCTCGCCATTCTGCATCCCTTCGGCGTGGTGGACGTGGGCGACCTGCCCGAGAAGTTCCGCGCCGGGATCTCGGTGCCGAACCCACCGCCGGAAATGGCGGCCCGTTATGAGGAACCCGTTGCGCTTGCGGGCGAGCCGCGCCTGCCGCGCGAAGGGCTGGATCTCAAGGAACACCTGAGCAATCTCGAAGTGAGTCTCATCAAGCAGGCGCTGGAGGAATCGGGCGGCGTGGTGGCCCACGCGGCGAACCTGCTCAGGATGCGCCGCACGACCTTGGTGGAAAAACTGCGCAAGTACGGCCTGCACCGGACCATGGACCCGACCGACGCGTCGGAAGCCTGACACCGATCGTGTAATCGCTGGGTGGAAACCGCCTGCCTACGAAAGCCGGGTTCGGCCGAAGCGTCGGAAGTCTGGCGCTGATCGGCGAAGTCTTGTAGAAAGGGACGTCAATACAACAAGATATAGAGAGGCATGGTTATTGCTCGGCTGGGGCAAAGGGAGCGTTCGATGGTTACCAAATCCCCACCACCGCAGGCAGACGACCGGATGAACACACAGGCGGTAATTTCTCCCGAGCAGTTGCAGGAGGCCTTTCGCGCCTTCAATGAAATCTCCCTTCAACTCTCCGCGTCCTACCGCGATCTTGAACTCCGTGTCGCCCGGCTGAACGAAGAGCTGGCGGCGGCCCGCAGCGAACGGCTCAAGCAACTGGCGGAGAAGGAACGCCTTGCCAATCGCCTCACGCGCCTGCTGGAGGCCTTGCCTGGCGGTGTGGTGGTGCTGGATGGGAATGGGCAGGTACAGGAGTACAATCCCGCAGCGCTGGATCTGCTCGGCGCCCCGCTTCTCGGCCTTGCCTGGCGTGATATCGCCCGCCGCGCGTTCGCGCCGCGCCGTGGCGATAGCCGCGAAGTCATGCTGCGCGATGGCCGCGAGGTCAGTATCTCCGCCCGTTCCCTGGGTGAGGAGCCGGGGCAGATCCTGCTGCTCCACGATGTCACCGAGACGCGCAGGCTCCAGGAGATGGTAAACCGCCACAAGCGGCTGTCGGCCATGGGCGAGATGGCCGCCAAACTGGCGCACCAGATCCGTACGCCGCTTGCCTCGGCATTACTCTACGTCTCGCACCTCGCCCGCCCCATGCTGGAAGCGCACGACCGCGTCCGCTTCGCCCAGAAAATCCTCGCGCGCCTGCGGCACCTGGAGGCCATGGTGAACGATATGCTCACCTTCGCCCGGGGCAGTGCGGTGAGCGACGAGTCTTTCGCCGCGCGGTCGTTGGCGGACGAGCTGGAACAGGCGTTGGAGCCGCAACTGCAGGCCTGTGGCGGGCAGTTGGAGATCGTGGATCACGTTCCCGGCGCGGTGCTGACGGGAAACCGACAGGCCCTGCTGGGGGCGCTGCTCAACCTGGCCACCAACTCGCTCCAGGCGGTCGGCGCGGGGCCGCGGTTGCGTCTTGCCATCGGCCGTGACGTGAGCGGCGCGATCGAGTTGCGGCTGAGCGACAACGGCCCCGGGATACCGGAGGAGATTCGCGAGCGCATCTTCGAGCCATTTTTCACGACGCGGCCTGATGGCACGGGGCTCGGGCTGGCGGTGGTGCAGGCGGTGGTGGAGAGCCATCGCGGCGACGTGCGGGTGGAAGCTCGGGCAGAAGGTGGCGTCACTTTTGTGTTGCGCCTGCCGCAGGGCGAGCACCACGAAGCGCTTCCCAGTGGCACGGGAGTGGCGGATGCCATCGCGGCCCGTCACGGTGCGGATGGAGTCGCAATGGGTCGGGGTGGCCCGCCGGAGGATGGTCATGGCTGATGAGAAAATCTGAAGTGAAAGCGAGCGAGGACGTGGGTTGAGGATGAATACGAGTCTGCAGCCGGCGGTGATGGTGGTCGAAGACGATCTGCCCTTGCGCGAGGCGTTGTGCGATACGCTGGAACTGGCGGGTTACCGCGTGGTGGCCGCGGCCGACGGCGAAGAGGCGCTGGCGCTGCTTGGCCGCGAGGAGATCTGCATGGTAGTGAGTGACGTGCAGATGCGCCCGATGGACGGCCACACGCTGCTCAAGCGTATCAAGCTGCGGCGTCCGGACTTGCCCGTGGTGTTGATGACCGCCTACGGCACCATCCCGAAGGCGGTGGAGGCCATGCGTGACGGGGCGGCGGATTACATGGTGAAGCCCTTCGAGGCCGAGGTGCTGGTCAGCATGGTGAGCCGTTTCGCGGCTACGAACAGGAGCCAGGAGTCTCCCTTGGTGGCGGAGGACCCGCGCTCCGTCGAGTTGGTGGAGCTGGCGCGGCGCGTGGCGGCGAGCGAGGCGACGGTCTTGATCACCGGCGAGAGCGGCACAGGGAAGGAGGTGTTTGCACGCTTCATTCATGGCCAATCCGGTCGCGCCAATGGTCCTTTTGTCGCCATCAACTGCGCCGCCATTCCGGAGAACATGCTGGAGGCGGTGCTGTTCGGCTACGAGAAGGGAGCCTTCACCGGCGCATATCAGTCCTGCCCAGGCAAATTCGAGCAGGCCCAGGGCGGGACGCTGCTGCTCGACGAGATCTCGGAGATGAGCTTGGGGCTGCAGGCCAAGCTGCTGCGGGTGCTGCAGGAGCGCGAGGTGGAGCGCCTGGGGGGGCGCAAGCTGATCAGCCTGGACGTGCGGGTGCTGGCCACCTCGAACCGCAACCTCAAGGAAGAGGTGACGGCCGGACGGTTCCGGGAGGATCTCTACTATCGGTTGAATGTATTCCCGCTCCGGGTGCTGCCGCTGCGCGAGCGCCGCGGCGATATCCTGCCGCTGGCCCGTCGCTTGGCGGAACGTCATTGCCCCAGCGCCCCGCCGGTCTTCTCCAAGGCGGCCGAAGCGCAGCTCCTGGCGCACGACTGGCCCGGCAACGTACGCGAACTCGACAACGTGATCCAGCGGGCGCTGATTCTCAAGACAGGGGATGTGATCGAGGCGGAGCATCTGCGGTTCGAACCGGAATCGATCCGACCGGAGGCGGAGCCGCCGGCGCCCGCGCCGGTCAGCCTGGATGAGGACCTCAAGGCCCGGGAATGCCGCGTCATCCTGGAGGCGCTGCGTCAAGGGAACGGCAGCCGTAAGGCGGCGGCGGAGCGGTTGGGCATCAGCCCCCGTACGCTACGCTACAAGCTGGCGGAGTTGCGCAAGGCGGGGGTGGAAATCCCACCTGCGCCTGGCACGGAAAATGCTTTTTAACGTTCGGCGACGAAAAACGACGATCCCCGTAGGAGGGGCCATGCCCCGAAAGGCCGTTTAATGAAGGCGGCCACCCGCCAAGCGGGGAATCACCAACAGCTTCTTAGCGTTGCACACTGAGAAACGACAATGAGCGAGATCGACGTCAATCAGTTGCTGATCCAGATGCGAGCCATGGCGGCGCAGGCCAGCGGGCAGACCGCTGCAGCGGGCGAGACCGGTCAGCCGGATTTCGGTGCGCTGCTGAAGCAGTCCATCGACAAGGTCAACGAAACGCAACAGACCGCCGGAAAATTGGCAGAGGCCTTCGAACTCGGCGATCCCAATGTGGATCTGACGGAGGTGATGGTGGCGCTGCAGAAGGCCAACATCTCCTTCCAGGCCATGACCCAGGTACGCAATAAGCTCGTGTCGGCGTACCAGGAGATCATGAACATGCCGATCTGAAGCGGCAACGGGTGAGTAACGTACGAGCAGGTCAATAAACCAATACCGATAAGCTATGGCCACAGCAGTAAAAGCACAGACAGCAAACGCCTCCTGGGAAGGGCTCAAACAACTTCCCGTCATGCGCCAGATCGGGTTGCTGGTGGGTGCGGCGGCCGGTATTGCTTTGATCGCGGTCGTGCTGCTGTGGGCGCACGAGCCGAGTTACGGATTGCTGTATGGGAGCCTCGCCGACAAGGACGCCGGTCAGGTGGTGGATGCCCTGCGCCAGGCCGGCATTCCCTACAAGCTGGACGAAGGCTCCGGCGCCGTGATGGTGCCTGCGTCACAAGTCCGCGACGCCCGCTTGAAGCTCGCCGCGCAAGGGCTGCCCAACAGCAGCGGTATCGGTTTCGAGCTTCTGGACAAGGAGCAGGGCTTCGGCACCAGCCGGTTTCTGGAAACCGCCCGTTATCAGCGCGCCCTGGCCGGAGAGCTGTCGCGTACCATCATGGGGCTCGCCAACGTGCAGGAAGCGCGCGTTCATCTCGCCATCCCAAAACAGAGCTCTTTCCTGCGCGATCGTGAGGTGCCGAGCGCCTCGGTGATGGTAAAGCTCTTGCCGGGCCGCAACCTGCAAGAAGGGCAGGTGGCGGCCATTGCGCATCTCGTCGCCTCCAGCGTGCCCGGCCTGTCCACCGAACGCGTCACGGTCGTCGATCAGCGCGGCAATCTCCTCACCGCCAAGGACCAGTCCCGCGATATGGCGCTGACGGCGAGCCAGTTCGAGTACACAAGACGACTGGAAGAGACGTACGTCAAGCGCATCCGCGATATCCTGGCGCCCATCGTCGGCGTGGATGGGGTGCGCGCGCAAGTGGTGGCGGACCTGGACTTCACCATCACCGAGAAGACCCAGGAGATTTTCAATCCCGACATGCCCGCCGTGCGCAGCGAGCAGACGATAGAGGAACAGAACCGCGGCATGGCGGCCGGCGGGATCCCCGGAGCCCTGACCAACCAGCCGCCGGGCGCAGGCACGACGGTGCCGCCGGGTCCGCAGGGGACGGCGGATGCCGGCCCGACCAGTCTCAGCCGCAGCGCCACGCGCAATTACGAACTCGACAAAACCATCAGCCACACGCGCCTTGCCAGCCCCATGGTGCGCCGGTTGTCCGTGGCGGTGGTCGTGGATGACCGGCAGGGCGTCAATGAAGAGGGTGAGCCGACGCGCATACCGCTGAGCGAGGCGGAACTGGCCCGTATCACGTCGCTGGTGAAGGATGCGGTCGGATTCAGTGCGCAACGGGGCGATAGCGTAAACGTGATCAATGCTTCGTTCCAGGCGCCTGTCGAGCTGGAGCCCATGCCGGAACCGCCGTTCTGGGAGCAGCCCTGGATGATGGATGTGCTCAAGTGGCTGCTGGGTGGCGTGGCGGTGCTGCTGTTGCTGTTCGGAGTGTTGCGGCCCGTGTTGCGCAGCCTGGCGCAAAGCGGCGCGGGGCATATGGGCCAGCCTCAGCTTGAGGGGCTGCCGGGTCTGGAAGGTCTGCCGGAGATAGCGGAGGACCGCGTCAGCCTTACGGCCGAAAAGGCGGAACGGCTTGCCGCCCCCGATGAGTACGAAGAGCGACTGAACATAGCCCGCCAGATGGCGGTGCAAGATCCCAAGCGCGTTGCGCAGGTTGTCAAGAACTGGGTGGCGAGCGATGGCTGAGGCGACTACTAAGTTCAACGGTACCGAACGCGCTGCCATCCTGCTGCTGAGCCTGGGCGAGAAGGAAGCGGCCGAAGTGCTCAAGCACATGGGGCCCAAGGAGGTACAAAAGATCGGCAGCACCATGGCGGCGCTCAGCAACATCTCCAAGGAACAGGCGGATGTCGTGCTGCGTGAATTCGTGAGCACGGTGGAACAGCAGACTGCGCTCGGGGTGGGAACGGAGGAATACATCCGTAAGGTGCTGGTTTCTGCGCTGGGCGAGGACAAGGCCGGCGGTCTCATCGACCGCATCCTGCTCGGGCGCAACACCAAGGGACTTGAGGCTCTCAAGTGGATGGACGCGCGGGCCGTCGCCGACATCATCCGCTTGGAACATCCTCAGATCATGGCCATCGTGCTGTCCTATCTCGATGGTGACCACGCGGCCGAAGTGTTGGCGCAACTGCCGCCGCGCGTGCGGCCGGATGTGCTCATGCGCATTGCGGCGCTGGATGGCATACCGCCTTCCGCACTGCAGGAGCTGGACGAAGTCCTGGAGCGGCAATTTTCCGGCAACGCCAACGTCAAGTCCTCCGGCGTGGGCGGCATAAAGACGGCCGCCAATATCCTCAACTATATGGATAGCAGCCAGGAGGCCGAGATTCTGGACAAGATCAAGGAGGCGGACGGCGACCTTGGACAGAAGATCCAGGATCAGATGTTTGTGTTCGACAATCTGGTGGATGTGGATGATCGCGGCATTCAGTCGCTACTGCGCGAGATCTCTTCCGAGTCCCTGATCCTGGCCCTGAAGGGCGCGGACGAGGCAGTACGCGAAAAGATATTCAAGAACATGTCGAAGCGCGCCGGCGAGATGCTGCGGGACGACCTGGAGGCCAAAGGGCCGGTGCGCCTGAGCGAGGTGGAGGCGGCGCAGAAGGAGATTTTGGCGATCGCACGGCGCATGGCAGAGGCCGGCGAACTGGTGCTGGGCGGCAAGGGCGCCGAGCAATATGTCACCTAAAGTCATCCCGAAAGAGCTTCTGGAAGAGTTCCGCCGCTGGGAGTTGCCTTCCGTTGAGGGGCCCGGCGCGGATGCCGAGGCGTCGGCCGCCACGGAGCAGGCGGAGCAGATGCGCCCGCCCACGGCCGAAGAGATCGAGGCGATTCAGAAGCAGGCCTATGACGAGGCGTTCGCGCAAGGCTACCAGGAAGGTCTGGAGCGGGCCCTGGCCGAGTCCAAGGCGCAATTGCAGGCCCAGGGCAGACGCCTGGAGGAGCTGATGGCGGCGTTGACTCAGCCCTTCGACGAACTGGATCAGCAGATGGAACACGAGATCGTCGCGCTGGTCATCGCCATGGTGCGTCAACTGGTGCGGCGGGAAATCAAGACCGATCCCGGCCAGGTCGTGGCGGCGGTGCGCGAAGCCCTCTCCGTTTTGCCGGTGGCTGCGCGCAACGTTGTGGTCCACCTTCATCCCGAGGATGCCGCGCTGGTCCGTCAAGCCCTGCCCCCGCAGGAGGGCGAGGATCGGTTATGGCGTATCGTGGAAGATTCCGCCCAGACCCGCGGCGGGTGCCTCGTCACCACCGATACCTCGCAGGTCGACGCCCGCCTTGAAACACGGCTTGCGTCCGTCATTGCCTCCGTCTTCGGCGGCGAGCGGGCGACGGATGTCAGCAAGTAGCAAGCGGCGAGCGGCAAAGTACAGGACGGGTTGGCGCAGCATACCCGAAAGAGCCGACAATCGTCGGGTTATGCCCTCGCGGGCCAACCCGACATTTACTTGAAACCGACGATGACGTTGTTGATTCCCGAACCCAAGCGGCGCCACGCCATGTTGCGACAGAAGCTGGCGGCCTACCGCGCCCGTGCCGACGAGCGGGTGCCGCTGCTGGTGGAGGGCCGGCTCACGCGCATCGTGGGGCTCACGCTCGAAGCCGTTGGCTGTCAGGCGCCCATCGGGGGGCGCTGCCTGATTGCAGCACCCGACGGCAGCAACGTGGAAGCCGAGGTGGTGGGCTTCGCGGGCGACAAGCTATACCTGATGCCCACCAGCGACATGCGCGGACTGGTGCCCAATGCGCGCGTCATCCCGATGCAGCAGGTGTGCGCGGCCCCGGTGGGCATGGGGCTGCTGGGCCGGGTGCTGGACGGCGCCGGCCAGCCTCTCGACGGCAAGGGGCCGCTGCAGGTGGAGGCGCATGTGCCGCTCATCGGCCGCCCCATCAATCCCCTGGCGCGCAGCCCGATTCGCGAACCGCTGGACGTGGGCATACGGGCCATCAACGCCCTGCTGAGCGTCGGCCGTGGCCAGCGCATGGGCCTGTTTGCCGGCAGCGGTGTGGGCAAGAGCGTGCTGCTGGGCATGATGACGCGCTACACCAACGCCGACGTGGTGGTGGTGGGCCTGATCGGCGAGCGCGGCCGCGAAGTGAAGGAGTTCGTGCAGAACATCCTGGGCAGTGAGGGGCTGAGCCGCGCGGTGGTGGTGGCCAGCCCTGCGGACAATCCCCCGCTGATGCGGCTGCACGGTGCGATGCTGGCCACGGCCATCGCGGAGTATTTCCGCGATCAGGGCCTGCAGGTGCTGCTGCTGATGGATTCCCTGACCCGCTTCGCCCAGGCGCAGCGCGAGATCGCGCTCGCCATCGGCGAGCCGCCGGCCACCAAAGGCTATCCGCCCTCGGTGTTCGCCAAACTGCCGCAACTGGTGGAGCGCGCGGGCAATGGCGACAGTGGCGCAGGCTCCATCACCGCGTTTTATACCGTGCTCGCTGAGGGCGACGACCAGAACGATCCGATCGCGGACGCGGCGCGGGCGATACTGGACGGGCATGTAGTGCTGTCGCGGCACTTGGCGGAGGCGGGCCATTATCCGGCCATCGATATCGAAGCTTCCATCAGCCGTGCCATGATGGAAATCACCCAGCCCGATCACCAGCAGGCCGCGCGCCGCTTCAAGCAAATTTACTCCGCCTACCAGCAGAATCGGGACCTCATCAGCGTGGGGGCCTATCAGCGCGGCAGTGATCCGCGCATCGACGAGGCGATCGAGTATCACCCGCGTCTGGTGCAGTTCCTGCAACAGGGCATGCGCGAGGCGGTACCGTTGGATGCAAGCCTGCAGGAGCTGCGGGCGGTGCTGAACCTGGAAGACGAGACGGCGGGCCAGACACAGGCCGGCGTCCGCTGATGTTACGCAAGTCGGAAACGTGAACCATGAACCGATCCAAACGCATCGAACCCGTCGTGAAGATCGCCGAAGTACGCGAGCGGGATGCGGCTCACATGCTGGGAGAATCGCAGCGCCGCCTGAAGGAATCCGAGGCACGCCTGAACGAACTGGCGGGCTATCGGGATGAATATGCGCGGCGCTTCGCGGCCGTTGCCGGGCAGGGGCTGGATGTCGCACTGATGCGCGACTACCGCGTGTTCCTCGAACGGCTCAATGCGGCGATCGACCAGCAGCAGCGGGCGGTGGAGACGGCGCGGCGGGATTGCGACGCCAAGCGGGGGCAGTGGCTCGACACCCGCCGCCGTGCGCAGAGCCTGAACAAGGTGGCCGAGAATTACCGCAGGCAGGAGAACTATGAACAGTCCCGGCGTGAGCAGCGCGAGTCGGACGAACGCGCTCAACGGTCGGGTGCGTTCAAGAACGAGCATTAACGGAAGTCGGGGAACCTGTGCAAGCCGCGGGTGTCGGGGAGTTTTCCCCGTTGCTTGCTGGGGCCTGGGCGATATGGCACGTGATTTGCCGTTTCAAATGAGAACAACAAGCGGCAATCGGAAGGGGAACGGATGTCTGATTTCATTCCAACCATAAAAATAGCTGAGATCAACCCTCAAGCCGATGGCGTGTCCGGGCAGGGCGGGACGAACGCCAGGGGAGAGGATGGACAACCGTTCATCAATGCCCTGGCGAGCGAGCTGGACGGCCGCAAGCCGCTGCCATCCAAAGCGGCACCGGACCGGTCGGCTGCCAGTGACTTGCCGCCGGGCGGTGAATCCTTGCCGCCGGACGGGGCCGATTTGCTGGAACTGCTGGAGGGGATGGAACTCCTGCCGGTGGCAGGAGGGCTGGAGACGAACGGCAGTGCCGATACCGAGCTGCCCGTGGGAATGGCTGAGGGCTCCGTGGAGGAGTTGCCGAATCTGGCGCTGGCGATGGTGGCGGGTGGGGCCGAGCGTTCCCCAGAGACCGATTTGGAAGCCGAGGGGGGTATGCCAAGAACGGTTTTGTCATCGGCGGGCGTAGCGGATCCCGCGAAGGCGGGAGGTTTTGCCGAACTGGCGGCAAGAGTGATGCTGGATGATACGGCGGACGTCGCGAATGATGCCGATGGGACTGGCATGAAGTTAGCGTCCCAACAGCCGTTGCCGGATGCGCAGCCTGAAACGTCTGTGCCGTTGTCGGCCCAGGGGGCCGCTGCGGCGGACAAATCCCGGACCATGCCGCCACCAGATACGTTTCTTCAGGCCCAGGTCGGTAAACCGGGATGGAGCGAAGAGCTGGGCGGCAAGGTCGTGTGGCTGATCAACCAACAGCAACAGGGCGCGGAACTGCGGCTTAACCCGCCGCACCTCGGGCCACTCGAAGTGCGCATAACAATCCAGCAGGACCAGGCAAGCGTGGCCTTCACGGCCCACCATGCCGTGACCCGCGAGGCGCTGGAAGCCGCCATCCCGCGGCTGCGGGAGATGCTGGGCGAGCAGGGGCTGAACCTGGTCGACGTGAACGTATCCCAGCATTCGTTCGCCCGGCACGGGCAGGACCGGGCCGCCTCGCCCCAGGCGCAACATCCGCATGACTTCGGGCCGGGGCAGGACGACATGGCCGCCACGGCCGACGCCTCATATGGAATTGCCATTGCGCGAGGCTTGGTGGATTACTACGTATGACGCCCAAGAAGTTGAACTGATGGAAATCAACGCTACACAGTCAATGTATTCTGCTTCACCTGTGCAATGGACGAGTCCGGTCACGAAGACGGCGGTTAGCGAGAATGCCGCTGCTGCGAAGGCGCCGCTGTCCGAGTCCGAATTGGAGGGGTTGCCAAAACTGCTCGGCTGGTTTTCAGTTCAATTGTTGATGGCTCAGCCGCTTCGGTGCGCGTAGTGCCGTATGACGGATCGTACGGCGAATCCTGAAACTTATACCCACCTTCATGGCGTCACCGTTCCACCAACCGCCGCTTGACACAGCGGTAGGTCCGGCCCGTCCCTTTGTCGCCGAATAAATTCAAACAGCTCATCATTGAGCGCGCGCAAGCCTTGAGACTCCGGTAGCGGGATTGTTTCCGAGGCTGGTGAGCCGTCACGTAGCTTTGAACGTGACCTGCGGGGCCTCGACAGGCTGCCCTTTGGCCGCACCAGGCGCCGGCTTTCCGGCAGCCGCCCGCGCGGGAGCCAGTCAAAGGTTTGTCATTGGCATGTGGTCGTGTTTTAACCTTTTGTAATGTCTTTGTTATTTTGTGTTTGTTGGGGGTGGCACAGCTCTTGCTCGGGTCCTGGCAACAGCATGAAAGGGGCCCGGAATGGCAAAGAAAGAAGACGACCTGGATCTCGCCGTGGAGCCGGCCAAGGCGAGCGGCTTATTCAAGCCCAAAATGATCCTCATGATTGCAACCGGTATCGCCCTGCTGCTGGCGGCCAGTGTTGGAACCACGCTTTTTGTCGCGAAGAAGCTTTTCATCAATCCGATAGTGGGCGCGGTTGGCAACGGGGCGGCCACGGCTGAAGGCAAGCCAGTCAAAGAGTCCATATACGTCGATCTGGATCCGGCGTTCGTGGTGAATTTCCAGGATCACGGCATGATCCGTTTTCTGCAGATCGGGGTGCAGTTGATGGTCACCGAGCAGCAGACCGCCGACGGAATCAAGCACCACATGCCGGCCGTGCGCAACAACCTCCTGCTGATCTTCAGCAGCCTGGATCTTGCCAGTGTCAGTAGCCGCGAGGGCAAGGAGAAACTGCGCGAAACGGTGCTTGCGGAAATCCGTTCGATTCTCGCGGAGCGCGGCATCAAGGGTGACGTGGAAGCCGTCTATTTCACCAGTTTTGTCATGCAATAAGCGCCATGCCCGTCAACGATCTGCTGTCACAAGAAGAAATCGATGCGCTACTGCACGGCGTCTCCAACGGCGACGTCAATACGGAGAGCGACGAGTTTCTGGCGGACGGAGTGGCCCGTCCGTACGACTTCACCAGCCAGGACCGTATCGTACGCGGCCGTCTGCCCACTCTGGAGATGGTCAACGAGCGGTTCGTGCGCCACTTCCGGATCAGCCTCTTCAACATGCTGCGCCGCTCGGCGGAGATTTCCGTTGGAGGCGTGCAGATGGTCAAGTTCGCCGAATACGTCCACAGCCTCTATGTGCCCACCAGCCTCAACCTGGTGCGCATCAAGCCGCTGCGCGGCACGGCGCTGTTCATTCTCGACCCGAAGCTCGTGTTTACCGTGGTGGACAATTTCTTCGGTGGAGACGGGCGCTTCAAGGCGAAGATCGAGGGCCGAGAATTCACGCCCACCGAGACGCGCGTGATCCAGATCATCCTGCGGCACGCGTTCAAGGACCTCAAGGAGGCCTGGGCGCCGGTGATGCCGCTGGAGTTCGAGTACATGAATTCGGAGGTCAACCCGCACCTGGCGAATATCGTGAGTCCCACCGAGGTGGTGGTGGTGACGAACATCCACATCGAGCTCGAAGGCGGCGGTGGCGACCTGCATATCACCATGCCCTACTCGATGATCGAGCCGATCCGCGATCTGCTCGACGCGGGCATCCAGAGCGACCGCTCGGATGTGGACGAGCGCTGGCTGCACGCGTTGCGCGAGGAGATGAAAGAGGCGACGGTGGAACTGAGCAGCACGCTGGTCGAGGTGGAGCTCAGCCTGCGCGAGCTGATGCATCTGAAGCCAGGCGATGTGATTCCCATCGAACTTCCCGAATCGGTCACGTTGCGCGCGGAGGACATACCCGTATTTCGCGGGACGTTCGGGGTTTCCAAGGGGTACAACGCAATCAAGATCACGGAGCGGGTGCGCCGCACGATCTGATTGCGGTTTCGAGAGCAGCAGGAGAGATCTATGAACGACCAGAACGACGCGGACGATCTGAGCAGTGAATGGGCGGCCGCCCTGGCCGAACAGGAAGCCTCGACGCAGGCGTCTGGGGCAGAGCAGGCATCGCCGCAGCCCAAAGAAGAGAGCTACCCGCGCGCCCAGTTCGAGGACCTGGAGCCCACGCCTGGCACTACCCCGGGCGGTGAGGATATCAACCTGGACGTGATCCTGGATATCCCGGTCACCATCGCGATGGAAATCGGGCGTACCAAGATCAGTATCCGCAATCTGTTGCAGCTTAACCAAGGCTCGGTCGTGGAGTTGGATCGCCTGGCGGGCGAGCCGCTCGACGTGCTGGTCAACGGCACGCTGATTGCCCACGGTGAAGTCGTGGTGGTCAACGAAAAATTCGGTATCCGTCTCACCGACGTCATCAGCCCGGCCGAGCGGGTCAAGAAATTGAAGTGAGCATGAGAGACGACAGGCGGCACAGAAACATGAGTACGCGCGAACGGAACGGCCGGACGAAGCATGATGCCTTGCGACATGTCCAGCGGCTTGGCCGGGCCTTGTGCCTGTTGGGCCTGGCGCTGCCGGCAATGGCCCTGGCCGCGGATGAAGCGCTGCCTGCGGCCGCCAAGGCGCCCGGAGAGCCTCTGGGCGTGGGGAATCTGCTGCAATTTACCGTCAGCCTGCTGCTGGTGCTGGCGGCGATCGTCGCCACGGCCTGGCTGCTGCGCCGCTTCGGCCGCCTGCAGGCGTCCGCCAATGGCGCAATGCGCGTGATCGGCGGCCTGTCCGTCGGGCCGCGGGAGCGTGTGATCCTCGTCCAGATCGGCAAGCAGCAACTGCTCCTGGGCATTGCGCCTGGGCGCGTGCAGACGTTGCACGTCCTGGACGAGCCCATCGTCACGGAAGGCGAGGCCGGCCGGCGTGCGCCGGACAACTTCGCGGAACGCCTCGCCGCCGCCCTGCGCGGAGGGAAGACGTCATGAATCTTGTGTTGCGGTCGCTGCTCGTCCTGGGGCTCGCGCTGAGCTGCGGCAGCGCCTGGGCCGAGCCGGGATTTGCCGCCGTGACGGTGACGCCCGCGCCCGGCGGCGGCCAGACCTACAGCGTGAGCATCCAGGTGCTGGCGCTGATGACCGCCTTGACCCTGCTGCCCGCGGCGCTGCTCATGTTGACCTCGTTCACGCGCATCATCATCGTACTCTCGATCTTGCGCCAGGCCCTGGGGACCATGCAGACGCCGTCCAATCAGATCCTCATCGGGCTGGCGCTGTTTCTCACCGCCTTCGTGATGCTGCCGGTGTTCGATCGGGTCAACACCGAGGCGCTGCAGCCGTACCTGCGGGACGAACTGCCGGCGCAGGAGGCGCTGCACCGGGCGGCCGCGCCGTTTCGCACTTTCATGCTGCAACAGACGCGGGAGCCGGACCTGGCGATGTTCAACCGCATTGCGGGCAGGCAGAGCGTCGAGTCCGCCGAGCAGATTCCGTTCGCGGTGCTGGTTCCGGCGTTCGTGACGAGCGAGCTGAAGACCGCCTTCCAGATCGGCTTCCTCGTTTTCATACCGTTCGTGGTGATCGATCTGGTGGTGGCCAGCGTGCTCATGTCCATGGGCATGATGATGCTCTCGCCCATGCTCATATCGCTCCCGTTCAAGCTCATGTTGTTCGTGCTGGTGGACGGTTGGGCGCTGATCATGGGCACGCTCGCTTCGAGCTTCTACATCTGACCGGGCCGTGTTTGTCGCACGTCGGATCGGTTCGGGCAGCTCTGGAAAAATTCCATCCCTTTTCCCACTAGGGAAAGGGCGTTGATCAGAGTTCCTCAAGGGGGGAATGCATGACACCGGAAACGATAATGGGGATCGGGCAGGAAGCGCTCATGGTGACGACTCTGCTTGCCGCTCCCCTGTTGATCTCCGCGCTCACCGTCGGTGTGCTGGTGGGCATGTTCCAGGCGGCGACGCAGATCAACGAGATGACCTTGAGCTTCGTGCCCAAGCTGTTGACAGTGGCGGCGGCCATAGCGGTCGCGGGAGGATGGATGCTGCATCTCCTCGTCAACTTCACGGAGCAATTGATCGAAAGCATTCCCTCCCTGATCGGGTAGACAAGACGTTGCCCGCGGCGCAGGGCCGGGAAACGAGAACGACAACGCCGACAACGAACAGGTGACTCGGAATGGCGGAGCAGCGTTACGACAGGAACGGTTCCAGCGCGGCGCGCCCGTACCGACGGGGCCGCGCGCCATGACCTTCACCAGCGCCCAGATCGCCGCGTGGGTCGGCAGCTTCCTGTGGCCGTTCATGCGTATCGGGGCCATGTTCATGGCCGCGCCGATCTTCAGCTCGCATAGCGTGCCGGTGCGCATCCGCCTGGCCTTGGCGCTGGCGGTGAGCTGGGTGCTCGCGCCGGTGATCCCCGCGGTCCCCGCGGTGGACCCGATCAGCGCGCAAGGCGTACTGATCGGCCTGCATCAAGTGCTGATCGGCGTGGCCATGGGGTTCGCGCTCCAGATGGTATTCAATGCGCTGATCATCGGCGGCCAGGCCATCGCCAACAGCATGGGACTCGGCTTCGCCTCCATCGTGGACCCGGAAAACGGCGTGCAGGTGCCGGTGATCAGTCAGTACTACCTCATCATGACGATGCTGGTTTTTTTGGCGCTCAATGGGCATCTCGTGTTGCTCGAACTGCTCGCCGACAGCTTCCGCACCCTGCCCGTGGGGGCTTCGGGCTTGTCGCGGGAGGCGCTGTGGATGCTCGTGAACTGGGCCGGGCAGATGTTCGTGGGGGCCGTGCTGCTGGCGCTGCCCGCCATCGTGGCGTTGCTGGTGGTCAACCTGTCATTCGGCGTGATGACCCGTGCGGCGCCGCAATTGAACATCTTCGCCGTCGGCTTTCCCGTCACGCTGCTGCTTGGTTTCCTGATCGTGCTGATGACGGCCCCCAGCCTGACGCCGCACATCGAGAACCTGACGGCGGAAGGCTTCGGCCTGGTGCGACGGCTCATCTCCGGAGGCTGATGGAGCATGGCGGAAGAGAGCGGACAGGAACGTACAGAACGAGCTACAGGCAAACGCCTGCGGGAGGCCCGCGAGAAGGGCCAGATCCCGCGCTCGCGCGAGCTCAACAACATGGTCATGATGCTGGCCGCGTCCGGCGGGCTGGTGCTGTTGGGGCAGGGGATGTTGCAGTCGCTGCAGGGGATACTGCGTCAGGCATTCCAGGTGGAGCGGGACAGCCTGTTCGATCCCGTCGCCATGCTGCAGTCCTTCGGGCACCTGTTCGGGGATGCATTGATGCTGCTGGCGCCGTTCTTGCTGCTCATGATCGTCGCCGCGGTGATCGGGCCGCTCGCCATCGGCGGTTGGTCCTTCAGCGCGCAGGCGCTCACCTTGAAATGGGAACGGCTGAATCCCGTCAAAGGGTTGGGCAAGATATTTTCCTGGCGCGGGCTGGTGGAACTCGGCAAGGCGCTCGCCAAGTTCGCCGTGGTGGCCACGGTGGCGGTGACGCTCCTGTGGAACCTGGCGAGCGAGTTGCTGGGCCTCGGTTTCGAGCCCTACGAGCGGGCCTTCGACCATGCGGTGAGCCTGTTCGTAAAGGCGTTCATCATCCTGAGCGCCTCGCTCGTTTTGATTGCGGCGGTGGACGTGCCGTTCCAGCTCTGGGATTACGCCCGGCAGTTGCGCATGACGCGCCAGGAGGTCAAGGACGAGTTCAAGGAAACGGAAGGCCGGCCCGAGGTGAAGAGCCGCATCCGCCGGCTGCAACGCGAGCTGGCCCAGCGGCGCATGATGGAGGAGGTGCCCAAGGCCGATGTGGTGATCACCAACCCGACCCACTACGCCGTGGCCCTGCGTTACGACCAGGACAAGATGAAGGCGCCGCGCGTGGTGGCGAAGGGTTCGGACCTTGTCGCAGCCCGAATCCGCGCCGTGGCGAGCGAGCATCGCGTTCCGATCTTTTCGGCGCCGCCCCTGGCGCGCGCCATCTATTTCAGCACCGAGATCGGCCGCGAGATCCCGGCCGGGCTGTATGTGGCGGTGGCACAAGTGCTCGCCTACGTGTATCAGCTGAAGACTTGGGCGCCGGGAGGGGCGCGGCCGGAACCGCCGGCCGATCTGCCGGTGCCGGAGGAATTCCTCAAGCGGGGTCCAGGAAAGCGTGCATGATGAGAGAACAACGTTTCGTCATAGTGGCGCCAACGGTGCCTGAGGCAGGAGGACGATCATGAACTTCGCTGCGATCCTGGCGGAGATGCGCCGGGCACTGAGCCGCGGCGGCCTGGGGGCGCCGCTGCTGGTGATGGCGATGCTGAGCATGATGGTCGTGCCGCTGCCGCCGCTGGCGCTGGACATGTTCTTCACGTTCAACATCGCCCTGTCGCTGATGGTGCTGCTGGTGGCCATCTATGCGCTGCGTCCCCTGGACTTCGGCGTGTTCCCCACGGTCCTGCTGGTGGCCACGCTGCTGCGCCTGGCGCTCAACGTCGCTTCGACCCGCGTTGTGCTGCTGGAAGGGCACACGGGCACGGATGCGGCAGGGCAGGTGATCGAGGCCTTCGGCGAGTTCGTGGTGGGCGGCAATTACGCCGTGGGCCTGGTGGTGTTCCTGATCCTCACCATCATCAACTTCGTGGTGGTGACCAAGGGCGCGGGGCGCGTGTCGGAGGTGAGCGCCCGTTTCACCTTGGACGCCATGCCCGGCAAGCAGATGGCGGTGGACGCGGATCTCAACGCTGGCCTCATCAGCCAGGACGAGGCGCGCCGCCGACGTGAGGAGATCACGCGCGAGGCGGATTTCTACGGGGCCATGGACGGTGCCAGCAAGTTCGTGCGCGGGGACGCCATCGCCGGCATCCTGATCCTGTTCATCAATATCATCGGGGGACTGGGTATCGGCACGCTGCAGCACGGACTGCCGTTGTCTCAGTCCCTGCAGATCTACACCCTGCTCACCATCGGCGACGGGCTGGTGGCCCAGATTCCGTCGCTGGTGCTCTCCACGGCCACCGCCATCATCGTGACGCGCGTATCCGGCGCGGAAGCCGTAACTACCCAGATCACGTCCCAGCTTTTCAACAGCCCCACCGCCCTGGGCACGACTGCCGGCGTGATCGGACTTCTAGGCCTGATCCCCGGCATGCCGAACCTGGCCTTTCTGACCTTGGCGGGGGTGTCCGGCGGCGCCGCTTTCGTGATGGCCAAGCGCAGGCAGGCTCCGGCGCCGGTCGAAGAGACGGAGGCGCCGGCGCCGCCACCGGCCGAGCGGGAGTTGAGTTGGGACGACGTGGCCCCGGTGGACATCATAGGGCTGGAGGTGGGGTATCGCCTGATACCGTTGGTGGACAAGTCCCAGGGCGGACAGCTCATGTCGCGCATCAAGGGGGTGCGCAAGAAACTGTCCCAGGATCTGGGCTTCCTGATCCAGCCGGTGCATATTCGGGACAACCTCGATCTGACACCCAATGCCTACCGCATCACCCTGCTTGGCGTGCCCATGGGCGAGGCCGAGGTCTATCCGGATCGGGAGCTGGCCATCAATCCGGGGCGCGTGTTCGGCACGCTGACCGGCACGCCCACCAAGGACCCGGCCTTCGGGCTCGACGCCGTCTGGATCGATGCGGATCAACGGGATCAGGCCCAGGCCATGGGGTACACGGTGGTGGACGCCAGCACCGTCATAGCCACCCATCTGAGCCAGTTGCTGCACGACCATGCCCACGAGTTGCTCGGGCACGAGGAGGTCCAGCAACTGCTCGACATGCTGGCCAAGACCGCACCCAAGCTGGTGGAAGATCTCACGCCGCGGGCGCTTCCGCTGGGTGTCATCCTGAAGGTGCTGCAGAACCTGCTGCTGGAGCGCGTCCCCATCCGCGACATGCGGACCATCGCCGAAACCTTGGCGGAGCACGCCGGACGGAGTCAAGACCCCGCCACGCTGACGGCGGCGGTGCGTGTCGCCCTCGGCCGTTCAATTGTCCAGTATATCAATGGCATGGCGCCGGAACTGGCGGTGGTCACGCTGGATCCGGCACTGGAACAGATATTGCTTCAGTCCCTGCAGGGCACCGCGGATGGCACCGTCGGGTTCGAGCCCGGCCTGGCCGAGCGGTTGCAGAAATCCCTGGCGGAGAGTGCGCAGCGCCAGGAGATGGCAGGACACCCCGCGGTGTTGCTGGTACCCGCGCCGTTGCGGCCGTGGTTGGCCCGGTTTCTGCGCTACACCGTGCCCGGAATGCATGTGTTGGCCTACAACGAGATACCGGACAACAAGCAGATCAGGGTGGTGGCCACCGTAGGGCAGCAGATGGGGATCGGCAGAAAACAATAGCGATTCTTTCGGGCAGGCCGGCACGATGCCGATTCAGAGGGCGGAGCCGCCGGTGTGTCGGGAGGCACGCGGAAGAACTTGCCTGGACTTGGGGCTAAGTGATGAAGATAAGACGATTCTTTGCACCGGACATGCGTCAGGCGATCCGCAAGGTGCGGGAGGAGCAGGGGCCGGATGCGGTGATCCTGTCCAATCGGCGGGTCGATGGGGGAGTCGAGATCATCGCCGCCGTCGATTACGACGAAGAGATTCTGAACGAATCCTTGCGGCAGGACGAGCAGCCCGCGCCCGCCCTTTCCGCCATCGGTGCGGCGCCCGGCAAGGTGGCCGGATCTTTACCCGAGACGCCGGAACCGGCCTCGCGCGCGTTTTCCGATCCGCACCCCCGCGAACCGCAACCCCCGCCACGCAGGCTGCCTGAAATCGAGTGGTCACAGGATCCCGCCCTGGCGGAGATGCGGCGGGAGATCAGGAGCCTGCGCGGCCTGCTCGAGGACCAGTTGTCGGGAATCGCCTGGGGCGAGATGGCGCGGCGCCAGCCGTGGCGGACCGAGCTCCTGCGCCGCTTGACGATGCTGGGGCTGAGCAACGCGCTGTGCCGCCGGCTGGCGGACGAGGCGGCTTCCTACGAGGACGCGGAGCATGCCTGGCGCCAGAGCCTTGCGCTGCTGGCCCGCAGTTTGCCCGTGATGGATGACGAAATTTTGACCCGCGGCGGCATCGTGGCCCTGATCGGGCCGACAGGGGTTGGCAAGACCACCACGGTCGCGAAGCTCGCAGCGCGCTTTGCACTCCGCCATGGACAGCGCCAGGTGGCGCTCATCACGACCGACAGCTACCGCATCGGCGCCCACGAACAATTGCGTACCTATGCCCAGATCCTGGGTGTGCCGATGCAGGTGGCGGCGGATGCGGACGAGCTGCGCGCGGCGATCAACAGTCTCTATGACAAGCGCCTGGTGCTGATCGACACCGCGGGCATGAGCCAGCGGGACGTGCGGCTGACCGAGCAGCTTGCCGCACTGGGTAATGGGGTGCCGTTGGCGAAGAACTATCTGGTGCTCTCCGCCACGGCGCAGTCGGTGGTCCTGGACGAAACGATCCGGGCGTTCCGGCACGTGCATCTGGATGGCTGCATCCTGACCAAGACTGATGAAGCGGCGAGCCTGGGAGGGGCGTTGTCGGCGATCATTCAGCATCAGCTCCCGCTGGCCTATGTGGGCGACGGGCAGCGCGTGCCGGAAGACATGCAGCCGGCGCGGGCGCACAATCTGGTGGCCCGCGCGGTGACACTCATGCAGCAGCAAAGCGACCAGGTTCTGGAAGACGAGTCCCTGGCGCTGGCCTTTGGAGGAATGGCCGCCAATGTTCGCTTCTGACGTACAAAACGACCAGGCGGCGGGCCTGCGCCGCATCACACAGACCAAGCCCGTTCGCGTCATCGCGGTGACTAGCGGCAAAGGCGGGGTCGGCAAGACCAATGTCTCGGTGAATCTCGCCGTGGCCACGGCGGAACTGGGCCGCGAGGTCCTGCTCCTGGACGCCGATCTGGGGCTTGCCAACGTAGACGTCCTGCTCGGCCTGCAACCCCGCTACAACCTGCAGCACGTCCTCAACGGCGAGCGCACCCTGGAAGAGATTATGGTGCCGGGCCCTGCCGGGGTGAAGATCATCCCCGCCTCGTCCGGGACCAAGCGGATGGCGGAACTGAGCCCGGTGGAGCATGCGGGAATCGTCCATGCCTTCAGCGAACTCGGCGGCAGCCTGGACATGCTGATCGTCGATACCGCCGCGGGTATCTCCGACAGTGTCGTGACCTTCAGCCGCGCTTCTCAGGAGGTGCTGGTGGTGGTCTGCGACGAGCCCGCCTCCATTACGGATGCCTATGCCTTCATCAAGCTGCTGAGCCGGGAGTATGGCGTGCGGCGCTTCCGGGTGCTCGCCAACATGGTGCGCAGCATTCAGGAGGGCCAGGAGCTGTTTGCCAAGCTCTCCAAGGTCACGGACCGCTTTCTCGACGTCATGCTGGATTACAGCGGCAGCGTGCCTTACGACGATTATCTGCGCCGGGCCGTGCAGAGACAGCGCGCGGTGGTGGAGGCCTTCCCCCGCAGCCATGCGGCCGTGGCATTCAAGAAATTGGCGCAAACGGTCGATAAATGGCCGATGCCCAGACACGCGGCCGGTTACCTGGAATTTTTCGTCGAGCGGCTGATCCAGGCGGGTTGGAACAGCGGGGAAGGCGAGCCGTGAACGGGATTGCCATGTACTCGGCCACGCAGCAGACGGCGCAGGAGGAACTGGTGGTGCGATACGCGCCCCTGGTCAAGCGTATCGCTTATCACCTGCTCAGCCGTCTGCCGCCCAACGTGCAGGCGGACGATCTGATCCAGGCAGGCATGATTGGCCTGCTGGAGGCGTCGCGCCACTACGATGCGGCACAAGGCGCGAGCTTCGAGACCTACGCCGGTATCCGCATCCGGGGCGCGATGCTGGACGAGATCCGACGCAGCGACTGGGTGCCGCGTTCGGTGCATCGCAAGGCGCGCATGGTGGCGCAGGCGATGCAGGAGATCGAGAACCGCGAGGGCCGCGACGCACGCAGCAGCGAGGTCGCGGAGGCCATGGGCATCAGCCTGGATGAATATCACCAGATCCTGCGGGACTCGGCCAGTTGCAGGATCGCCAGTTTCGATGATGCGCTTGAGACTGGCGATGAGGATTCGGATGCAGTTCCCGAACACGTGACCGGTCCCCTGGAAGGATTACAGAAGGAACGGTTCCAACAGGCACTGGCGGAGGCCATTGCCGGATTGCCGGAGCGGGAACGTCTGGTCATGTCCCTGTATTATGACGAGGAGCTCAATCTACGCGAGATTGGAGAGGTGTTGGGCGTGACCGAGTCGCGCGTCTGTCAGATTCACGGCCAGGCGCTGCTTCGGTTGCGCGCCCGTATGGCAGAATGGATCTAGGATAAAACCGTCGCAACGCCCCGGTGCCTTGGGGCATCTTGATTCAGGAGGCTTTTGTTGGACAAGAACATGAAAATCCTCATCGTGGACGACTTTTCCACGATGCGCCGGATCATCAAGAACCTGTTGCGCGATCTCGGCTTCAACAATACGGCCGAAGCCGATGACGGATCCACCGCGCTGCCCATGCTCCAGGCCGGGGGCTTCGATTTCCTGGTCACGGACTGGAACATGCCCGGCATGACGGGCATTGAACTGCTCAGGGCCGTGCGCGCCGATCCCAAGCTCGCCAAGCTGCCGGTGCTGATGGTGACCGCCGAGGCCAAGCGTGATCAGATCATCGAGGCCGCGCAGGCGGGGGTGAATGGCTACATCGTCAAGCCGTTCACCGCAGTCACGCTCAAGGAAAAGATCGACAAAATCTTCGAACGTCTCGAAGGCGGCGCATAAGAAGGACGATACCGCATGGCCGAATTGAAAGGTTCCAAAGAAGAACGGCTGGCCTGGGCACGGGCGTTGCTGAACGAGATCGAGGCGGAAAACGACGGGGAGGTGAACCGGATGCTGGACGATTTGATCCGGTCGCACGACGCGAGCCTGTTCGTCGAGCTGGGCAAGTTGACGCGGGACCTCCATGAAGCCCTGAACAACTTCCGGCTGGATTCGCGTATCGCACGGCTGACGCAGGACGAGATCCCGGATGCCAAGGATCGCCTGAATTACGTCATCACCATGACCGAACAGGCCGCCAACCGCACGCTGACCGCGGTGGAGGAAACCCTGCCGGTCTCCGAGGAGATGGAACAGCGCGCCAAGGCGTTGAGAGAGAACTGGGAGCGGTTTCGTAGCCGCAACATGTCCGTCGAAGAATTCCGCGCCTTGGCGCGCGAAATCGACGAGTTCCTGGCCTGGACCGCAGAGGGCGCGGCCCAGTTCCACAGGAACTTGTCGGACGTCCTGATGGCCCAGGATTTCCAGGATTTGACCGGCCAGATCATTCGCCGGGTCATAGCGCTGGTGCAGGAGGTGGAAGACAACCTGGTGGGCCTGATCCGGATATCGGGGCAGCGCATGACGGCCGAGCCCTCCGAGGCCGCCGGCGGCAAGAAAGATGGCAGGTCAGAGCTCGCGGGGCCGCAGATTCCCGGCAAGGAGAGCGCAGATGTGGTGCGGGGCCAGGACGACGTGGACGAGCTGCTGTCGAGTCTCGGGTTTTAAGGGAACGGACATATGACCATCAGTGCAGATGACGATATCCTCCAGGACTTTCTGATCGAGGCCAGCGAGATTCTGGAGCAGCTTGGGGAGCAGCTCGTCGAGCTGGAACAACGAGCCGATGACCGGGATCTGCTGAACGCCGTATTCCGTGGGTTCCATACCATCAAGGGGGGAGCAAGTTTCCTCAATCTGACGGCCCTGGTGGATGTCTGTCACCGAGCGGAAGATGTCTTCAATCTCCTGCGCCAGGGCGAGCGCGAGGTGGACGCGAATCTGATGGATGTCGTGCTGCGGGTGCTCGATGTCCTCAATGTCATGTTCAACGAGCTGCGTGGCGGCGAGGAGCCGACCGCCGCCGATCCGGAATTGCTGGAGCAGTTGGAGATACTGAGCCGGAAGGACGAATCGCCTGCCGCCCCGGCGGCGCCGGCCACGCAACAGCCCGCGGCCGCCGCGCCGCCTTCCGCCGAGGCAACGGGGGACATCACGGACCAGGAGTTCGAGTCGCTGCTGGATGCGCTGGAAAAAGACGCGGCCGCCGCAGGCGAGCCGGGCACGCCGTCCGAGTTGCCCGCGTCGGCGTCGGGGGAGATTACCGACGAGGAATTCGAGTCGCTGCTGGATCAACTGCACGGAGCGGGCAAGCATGGCGGCGTGCCTGCAGTCGCTGCCACGCCTGCAGCCGATACGATCGGCGAGGATGAATTCGAGGCCCTGCTCGATCAGTTGCATGGACAGGGCAAGCCTCCCGGCGCCGCGTCGGCTGCGGCACCGTCGCCCAAGGCCGAGGCCGCGCCCAAGCCGGATTCCAAGCCCGAACCGAAATCGGCGCCGACACCC
>JBAYZB010000020.1:0-26175 GCA_041672765.1 Gammaproteobacteria bacterium
AGGCGCCAGTCGGGCGTCGTGATCTCCGTGATGCGGCTGTCCGCCGGGAGCAGGTGCTGGTTGACGAGGTCCGTGGGCCCGGCGGTCATGATGTGGAAGTACCGGTCGGTGATGAGATGCACGATGTCGCCGGTGCGGACGTAGCGGCGCCCGTCGATGGGCTCGGTGGTGCCGAAGGCGAATTCGCGGTCGTTCAGGTAGAGCCGGATGCGGGGCGTGTCGAGGCCGAGTTCGGCGAGTTCGATTTCGGCGACTTCGAGTTGGCCGTAACTGGCTTCGCCCGTCAGGCGCAGCAGCGAGTCGATGCGAAAGCCGTTGGCGGGGAGCTGGATGGGCTCCTCGATGCGCCAGCGCCCGTCCTTGCGCGTCAGCACGATGGTCGGGCCGTCGCGGTCCACGATGCGAATCCGATTGATGGCGGCCGGATCGAGATCGGTGAGTCTGGGCGGCGCGGCTGGCTTGTCCAGGCCGGGCTGGAGCCAGGCGATCAGCCCCAGGACGGCCACCACGATCACCAGTGCGAGGTTGAGCAGCAGTCGGCTGTTCATCGGGACGATCCCCCTCAGCGTCGGCGCCGCCGGATCCAGATGGTGAGTCCGGCGCCCAGCAACGCCGCCGGCAGGCCGAACAGGAAGCCCAGGCCGATGACGGCGGTGGCGAGGCGCGAAAGATTCAATTGCAGATCCGGTGCGGTCTTGGCGGGAACGTCGATGAACTGATCGTCGTGGCTGAGCCAGTTCATGATGTTCAGGCCAAGCTGCAGGTTGCCGCCGTTGCCGAGGTAGGTGTTGGACAGGAAATCGCCGTCGCCGATCACCACGACCCGCTGCTGGCGCATCGGCTGGTTCTGGTCAGGTGCCGCGGTTGCTGCGGCGTCCTCCGCGTCCGTCGCCTTGACGATCTGCGCCGTTGCGTCCGCGGGCACCTGCCGCATCAGGGCGACGCCGATGTCCAGCGGCCCGGCACGGTCGTCGCTGTCGGGATCGAACTGGATCGGGCCCTCGAGATCGCCGCTTTCCGACCAGGTCTTGGGCAGGGTGGTGAGGAACGACTCGGCGATCCACTCCTCGGGCGCCTCCACCTCCAGACCCGCTGCCCAGGGGAAGAGCGTGATGGTGGAGAAATCACGGGTGATGGCCTGGGCGTCGCGGTAATCCGCCACGAGCACCATGGCCGCATCCTGGATGCCGATGCTGCGGACGTTGGGATCGACCACGACGCCGGGCAGGAACCTCACGCCCAGCATCTCCGCAATCGGTTCCATTCCGTAGAGGCCGTCGGGATCGGCCAGCCACAGCAGATTCCCGCCCCGTTTCACGAACTGGCGGATGAGTTCCACTTCGCCCGGCAGCAGTTGCGCCTGCGGTCCGGCGATGACCAGAGCGGCGACGTTGTCGGGCACGGCGGGCGTCCTGGCGAGATTGAGGCTTTGCACGTTGAAGCCGCGCGCCTCCAGTTCCCGCACGAAGGCGCCGAGATCGTGGTTGGCCTCTCCATGCGCGGCGCGTTCGCCGTGGCCCTCCAGAAACGCGATCCAGCGCACCTTGTCGCGTGCGATGCGCTGCAGTGCGTTGGTCAGGGCCTGCTCCGAGAAGTCCTGGAGCTTTTCCCTGCGCCCCTGGTACTCGATCACCAGCTCCCCGTCCATGGTGATGCCGAGTTCGCGCAGGCGCTCGGGTACGGTGTCGGGATTGACGAACGTCAGCGCGATGTCCGGCTTCTCGCGCCGGTAGCGCGCGATGAAATCCTCGATGCCCTCGCGCAGGCCGCCGTCCTCCCGCGCGTAAGAGGTGATCTGCACCGGCCCGTCGATGGTGGCGAGCAGCTTGCGGCTCGCCTCGGAGAGGGTGTTGCGGTTGCCGGCGGTCCAGTCCGCCTCGTAGACATAGCGCGTGCTGAGCCAGGCCGCGAGGCCCACTGCGGCGAGGAACAGCGCCACGAAGACGACGTTCTGGATTCGGATGAACAAGCGTGACTTGCGCGTGACCTGCATGAGTGATGGACGCCCCGGTCAGTGCTGCAATCGTGCCGCATCCAGGCGCCGGATGCCGAGCACCAGGAACGTGAACGTGAACAACAGGTAGTACGCCACGTCGCTGCTGTTGAACATGCCCTTGAGCAGGGATTCGTAGTGACGCAGCAGCGACAGATAACCGAACAGCCCGGAATACTCCGTCCCGGTGCTGCCTGCCCAGTCGATGATCCACAGCATCAGCAGCAGGCCGAAGGTGCTGATGGCCGCGACGGCGGGTTGTGCCGTCAGGGTGGACATGAACAGCCCCGCCGCGGTGAAGCTCGCCAGCATCAGCGCAAGGCCCATCAGCCCGGAGGCGAACTTGCCGAAATCGAGGCTGCCGCCCACCAGCAGCGACAAGGGCATGAGCGCCATCATGCCGAGCATGATCAGCAGGAACGCCAGCAGCCCGAGGTATTTGCCCAATATGATCTCGGTCATGGAGACCGGCGAGGAGAGCAGCAGGCTCAGGGTGCGGCTGCGGTGCTCGTCGCTCACCAGGCGCATGGTGAGCAGCGGCACCACCAGCAGCAGGATGACGGCGGTGTTGGCAAAGACGGGCGCCACCACGATGTCGGTGATGCCCGGCGCGCCTTCCATGTGGAGCAGGCGCGGCTGCAGTTCGAGGAAGGTGTCGACCTGGATCAGGAACAGGTACGCCACGATGAGCTGGACCACCGCCAGGATCGACCAGGCCAGGGGCGAGAGAAACAGGCCGCGCAGTTCGCGCGAGGCGATGGTGAAGATCATCAGGCCGCCTCCTGTGCCGTGGGCTGCGGCGCCTCGCCGCAGGTCAGATCCATGAACACCTGCTCCAGGGAGCGGTACTCGGGGATCAGCTCATGCAGCCCCCAGCCCTGGGCGACGGCGCGCTCCACCAGCGTTTCGGCGGGATTGTGGTCCGGTGCGTGGCGCAGGCGCACGCGGCCGTTTGCCGCCGTCTCCACCGCTTCCACGCCGGGCAGTGCCTGCAGCTCGGCCAGGGGCGGCGGATTGCGCAGGGCGACCAGCAGGCTGCTGCTCCGCATCTGCGCGGCCATGTGTTCGATGGTGTCGTGATACACCAGCCGGCCCTGGTGGATGATCTGCACCCGGTTGCAGGTGGCCTGCACCTCGGGGAGGATGTGCGTGGAGAGGATGACGCTGTGCTCCTTGCCGAGTTCGCGGATCAGGGCGCGGATCTCGCGGATCTGGATGGGATCGAGCCCCACGGTGGGTTCGTCCAGGATCACGACCTTGGGAAAGTGGATGATGGCCTGGGCGATGCCCACGCGCTGCTGATAGCCCTTGGAGAGATTGCCGATCAGCCGCCGCCCCACGTCCTTCAGTCCGCAGCGCTCCTTGGCGGTATCCACCGCGGAGCGCACCGACGCGCGCGGCACGCGGTGCAGCCGGGCGCAGTAGGCGAGATACTCGTCCACCGTGAGATCGCGGTACAGCGGGGGCTGTTCCGGCAGGTAGCCGAGTTGTGCCTTGGCGCGCTTGGGATCGTCGAGGATGTCGATGCCGTTGATGAGCACCCGCCCGGCGCTGGGGGCGAGGTTGCCGCTGATGATCTGCATGGTGGTGGACTTGCCCGCCCCGTTGGGGCCGAGGAAGCCCAGCACCTCGCCCTTGCCGAGCTGGAACGTGACGTCCTGCACGGCGCAGGTGTCCCCGTAATGGCGGTAGATGTGTTGAACGTCTATCAGCGTTTCGCGGGTCATGGGCGGGATATTATTGTGGCAGAGGTGGGGTTTGCCAAGGCGCGCGTCACAGATTTCAGGGGATTGGGATGGCGCGCGGCCAACGGTATGACTGCAAATAGGCAATAATTGCGGCCGGCTGCGGCAACAGTGCCGGCAAATGTGAACGTGACTCATGAATGACGTGAAATTGCTGGGTGTCGATACCGGCGGCACCTTTACCGATTTCGTTTTTTACGATGGTCAGTGCCTGCGCGTGCACAAGGTGTTGTCCACGCCGCAGGCGCCGGAGCGGGCGATTCTGCAGGGCGTGGCGGAACTGGGGCTCGCGCCCGAAGGACTGCGCGTGACGCACGGCTCCACCGTGGCCACCAACGCAGTGCTGGAGGGCAAGGGCGTGCGCACCGCCTTCATCACCAACCGCGGCCTGGGCGACCTGCTCACCATCGGGCGCCAGGCGCGCCGCGAGCTCTACAACCTGCAGCCGCAGCCGCTGCCGCCCCCGGTGCCGTTCGAGCTGTGTCTGGAGACGGGCGGGCGGCTCGGGGCGGACGGGCAGGTGGTGGAACCGTTGACCGAAGCGGACCTCGTGCAACTGCGCGCGCAGCTCGAGGCGCTGGCGCCCCGGGCCGTGGCCATCAATCTGCTGTTCTCGTTTCTCGACGACCGCTTCGAAAAGGCCATCGCGGCGGCGGTGCCGGAGGGCGTCTTCGTCTCCCGTTCCTCGGAGGTGCTGCCCGAGTACAAGGAATACGAGCGCGGCATCGCCACCTGGCTCAACGCCTGGGTCGGGCCCCTGGTCGAAGGGTACATTGCGCGTCTGCGCACCGGGCTGGCGCCGGCGCGGGTATTCGTGATGCAAAGCTCCGGGCGGACCATCGCGGCGGAGCAGGCCGGGCGCAAGGCGGTGCACATGCTGCTTTCTGGTCCCGCCGGCGGCCTGGCGGGGGCGCGCTTCGTGGGGCGCGCCGCGGGGTGCGAGCGGCTGCTGACCTTCGACATGGGCGGCACCTCCACCGACGTCGCCTTGATCGATGGCGAGGTGCGCCTGACCAGCGAAGGCGCCATCGGGCCCTATCCCGTGGCAGTGCCGATGGTGGACATGCACACCATCGGCGCCGGCGGCGGCTCCATCGCCCATGTGGATGCGGGCGGGCTGCTGCAGGTGGGGCCGCAGTCGGCGGGGGCCGATCCGGGGCCGGCCTGTTACGGCCGCGGCGGGCAGGCGCCGACGGTGACGGATGCCAATCTCGTGCTGGGCCGTCTGCTGCCGGAGGCGTTTCTGGGCGGCGCGATGCGGCTCGATGCAGAAGCGGCGCGCCAGGCCGTGGGGCGGCTGGCGCAGCGGCTGGGGCTGGGGATCGAGGAGATGGCCGCGGGCATCATCCGCGTGGCTAACGAGCATATGGCGCGGGCATTGCGGGTGATCTCGGTGCAGCGCGGGATCGATCCGCGGGGTTTCGTGCTCATGTCCTTCGGCGGGGCGGGCGGGCTGCACGTGTGCGCTCTGGCGGAGGCCCTGGACATGGAGCGCGCCATCGTGCCGGTGCATGGCGGCGTGCTGTCGGCCCTGGGGATGTTGGCGGCATCCCGCGGACGGCAGTTGTCGCTCACCGTGGGGGGATTACTCCAGGATCTGTCGGAATCCGCGCTGACGGAGCATTTCGAGGCGTTGATCGGGCAGGGGCGGGCCGAGCTGGTGGAGGAAGGGGTGGTCGCCGGCGAGATCGCCGTGGAGCGCAGCCTCGATCTGCGCTATCGGGGGCAGTCCTACACGTTGAACATTCCGTGGCAGGGGACTGCCGCCACCATCGCCGCCTTCCACGCGGCCCACGCGGCGCGCTACGGGCATCGGCTGGACGTGCCGGTGGAACTGGTCAACGTGCGGGTGGGGCTGAGCGCGCCACCGCCGCCGGTGCGGCTTGCGGCGGCGAGTGCGCCCGAGCGTCCCGCCGCGGCGGCTGTGAAGAGGCCCTTGCATGGGCTGAAGGAAGAGGTGGCGGTGTGGGCGCGGGAGACGCTGCGGGCCGGGCAGGAGATCCAGGGGCCGGCCCTCATCACCGAGACCGTGGCCACCACCTACCTCGCGCCCGGCTGGCATTGCCGGGTGGACGGCGCCGGTAATCTTCTGCTGCAGCGCGCAGGTTAGGTTCGCAGGCTGGCGCCTACGTCATCCGCCCAGGCGATGGCCTGCAGGTAGGCATCCCGGATCGATTCGTTGGCGAGCGGCAGGGCCGCTTCCACCCGGTCCCAGTCCCCGCGTTCATAGGCCAGAATGCAGCGCAGTACCTGACCGTAAGGACCGGCCTGTTCCAGGAGCGCCAGGCTCACCGCCTCCGATAGCGGCAGCGATTCCACGACCCGCGCCATCGGCATGTCCATGAGCGCGTCCAGGGTGGAGAACAGCCCGACCGTGAAAAAGACGTCGGGGTCCCGGGCGGCGAGCGCCCGGGCCAGGAGTTCGCCCATCCTGGCCCGCACCAGGGCGGTGACCATGAGTTCGTGCGGTTTGTCGTTGATACCGGAGAGGGCGAACAGGATCACCCAGTGTTTGATGGTCTGGGTGCCCAGGTAGATGACGGCCTGCTTGATGGAGTCGATGCGTCGCGTCAGGGCGAAGGCGGCGGAGTTGATGTAGCGCAGCAGCTTGTAGCTCAGGGAGACATCGTGGCTGATGATCTCCTCCAGCTCCTTGACCGTGGTGCTCGGGTCCTGGAGCTTGGCCAGCAGGCGCAGGATCGCCAGGCGATTGGCCGGTATGCGCTGCCCTTTGACGATGCTGGGACGGCAGAAGAAGTAGCCCTGGAAATAGTCGAATCCCAATTGCCGGCAGAACTCGAACTCCTCCTGGGTTTCGACCTTTTCGGCGAGCAGCTTGGATTTCCAGGGGCGCAGCGTGGCGACGTGCTGCGCCAGCGTGGCGCGGTTCATGGTGCTGATGTCGATTTTTATGATGTCGGCCAGGTCCAGCAGCGGCCGCGTGTCGTCATTAAGGACGAAATCGTCCAGCGCGATGAGGTGGCCCTTGGCCGCCAGGGCGCGCACTCCCTCCACCAGCCGCTCATCCACCGTGACGTCCTCCAGTATCTCCAGTCCGATCCGATCCTGCGGGAGGGGTATGGGGAACTCGCCCAGCAGGAAGCTGCGGCCGACGTTGATGAATACCCGGTGTGGGCCCGCGATGCGATCCAGGCCGATCTCGAGGAACGTATTCAGGATGATCTGGCTGGTGGCTTTGTCGTCATCCTCGACCCTCGTCCAATTGTCCTCGCCGCTGCGGAACAGCAGTTCGTAGGCAAAGACCTCCAGTTTTTTGTCGTAAATGGGCTGTCGGCCCACGAAGACTTCGGGCATTACGGATCTCCCGCGGCTGTGGAGAACATTCCTTGAAACAGTGCCGAGAGCGCCGTGTTCTTCGCGCTCGCTGAAACGTCTGCATGAATCGCTTGGGTGCGTCATTGTGACCGGATTTGTCGGCCGTTTAATCCGTAATATTCCTTAATGAAAACCAGTGTAACCGGCTGTCGCGCTGAACCGAACCGACCTGGAGTGGCATTTATCCTTAGTGGAATAGTCGATAATCGTCACGTATAGTGAACGGCCAGCTATGCTTGTCTAGATCGAATCTTTATCCAGATTCATTTCCCCGCTGTTCCAGGCCATCATTCGGAGATCATGCCTCATGTGGGACGGACTGCTTGATTTTTCTGTTCTCGGCTACATCGTCGCAACGCTGTTGATGACCCACGTCACGATCGCGAGCGTTACCATCTTCCTGCACCGTCATCAGGCGCACCGCGCCCTGGAGCTGCATCCGCTGGTGAGCCATTTTTTCCGGTTCTGGCTGTGGCTGACCACGGGCATGGTGACCAAGCAGTGGGTGGCCGTGCATCGCAAGCACCATGCCATGTGCGAGACGGAAGAAGATCCGCACAGCCCGCAAATCTACGGCATCCGCAAGGTCCTGTGGGAGGGGGCCGAGCTGTACCGCGCCGAAGCGGCCAAGCCGGAGACGCTGGAAAAGTACGGGCGCGGGACGCCGGACGACTGGCTGGAGCGCAACGTCTATTCCCGGTTTACCTGGCTGGGCGTCACCTTGATGCTGCTGATCGATCTGGCGTTGTTCGGGATCGCGGGGGTGAGCATCTGGGCGGTGCAGATGCTCTGGATTCCGTTCTGGGCCGCCGGCGTCATCAACGGGATCGGCCACTGGTGGGGGTATCGCAATTTCGAGACGGCCGACGCCTCGACCAACATCGTGCCATGGGGGATCGTGATCGGCGGTGAGGAGATGCACAACAATCACCATGCCTATCCCAGTTCCGCCAAGTTTTCCAACAAGGGGTGGGAGTTCGATATCGGCTGGTGGTACATCCGCCTGTTGGCGCTCCTGGGCCTGGCGCGGATCAAGCGGGTTGCGCCCAAGCCGGTGCTGGTGCCGGGCAAGAGCCGCGTGGATATGGATACCGTGCGCGCCATCATCACTAACCGGTTCCAGGTGATGGCGGATTATGGCCGCAAGGTGGTGATTCCCGTTCTGAGGGAGGAGTACCGCAAGGCGGACGGTTCCTGTCATGCGCTGTATCGGCGCGCGCGGCGGGTGCTGCTGCGGGACGAGGCCCGCCTGGATGAGGCGGCCAGGGATCGTCTGAAAGCGGTGCTGGACAGCAGCCAGGCGCTGCGGACGGTGTATCAGTACCAGCGCCGCCTGCGGGAATTGTGGAATCGTACCGCGAACAGTCCGGACAACCTGCTGCAGGCGCTGCAGGAGTGGTGTCGGCAGGCCGAGGCTACGGGCATCAAGGCGCTGCAGGATTTCGCTCAATCGTTGCGCAGCTACGCGTTGCAGTCGCCCCGCGTATAGCGGTGGCGCCGAGGGAGGCCCTTCATCGGGCGATGCCGCTGGGCGGCCACCGCGGGCACAGCTCCCCCGGACAGGCTTGAACACAGGCAGCAAAAAACCCGCCGCAGCGGGTTTTTTGTTGGGACAGCGGGTTGCCTGACCCTTATTTGATCTTGGCTTCCTTGTACATCACGTGCTTGCGGATGACGGGGTCGAACTTCTTGATCTCCATCTTTTCCGGCATCGTGCGCTTGTTCTTGGTCGTGGTGTAAAAGTGACCGGTGCCGGCACTGGAGACGAGCTTGATCTTGTCACGCATGGCCTACCTCCTTACACCTTCTCGCCGCGCTGGCGCATGTCGGCCAGCACCGCGTCGATACCGAGCTTGTCGATCACGCGCATACCTTTGGAGGAAACGCGCAGTCTGACCCAACGCTTCTCGCTCTCCACCCAGAAACGATGGATGTGCAGGTTCGGCAGGAAACGCCGGCGCGTCTTGTTGTTCGCGTGGGACACGTTGTTCCCGGTCACCGGGCGCTTGCCCGTCACCTGGCATACTCTGGACATGGCTACCTCAGCAGAATGAAATCTGTCCGTAAAGGAGCCGCATTTTATAGCAGAACGCCTGGGAACATGCAACCGGCGGTGGCCGCCCAAACAGGCCGTGCGCTCCTGTGTGGCAACAGCATCCGACGCAAAAGTGCCAAGGCGCAAAGGAAGGTTCAGGCAGCGGCGACGGGCAGCAAACCGGTGAAGCGGAGAGGGCCGCCCTGCGGTTGGATGACTCTCTGCGCCCTTCGCGTTCTTTGCGCCTTTGCGTTAAGGATATTCATTAAATCAACCCCCGCTCCGCGAACGATACCGTTTCTCCATCGCCGATGATGATGTGGTCCAGTACGCGGATGTCCACCAGGGCCAGGGCCTCCTTGAGGCGGCGGGTGATGGATTCGTCGGCGCGGCTGGGCTCGGCAATTCCGGACGGGTGATTGTGGGCGAAGATCACGGCGGCCGCATTATGGGCGAGGGCCTGCTTTACTACCTCCCGCGGGTGGACGCTGGCCCCGTCGATGGTGCCCTGGAACAGTTCGGCGAAGTGGATGACCCGGTGGCGGTTGTCCAGGAACAGGCAGGCGAACACTTCATGCGGGTAATCGCGCAGGCGCGCGGTGAGGTAGCGGCGGGTGTCGTCGGGGCTGCTCAGGGCGTCGCCGCGCTGCAGGGTTTCGTGCAGGTGGCGCCGTGCCATCTCCAGCACCGCCTGGAGCTGGACGAATTTGGCGTCTCCTAACCCCTTGCTCTTGCAGAAGGTTTTGCGATCCGCCTCCAGAAGCTTGCGCAGGCTGCCGAATTCGCGCAACAGGTCCCGGGCCAGGTCTACCGCGGTGCGGCCCTTGATCCCGGTGCGCAGGAAGATGGCGAGCAATTCCGCGTCGGAGAGCGCAGCGGGGCCGCGCAGCAGGAGCTTTTCCCGGGGACGCTCGGCGGCGGGCCAATCGGTGATGCGCATGCGTTACCTCCCTGTCGTATTTTCTTTATGCAAATGCTCGCAGTATCTTATCCTTAACTCTCCATTTGCCAAATCCTGCCGGAAGCCCTCTGCATGACTGCCATGTCCCTGACCAGCAAGCGTATCCTGCTCGGCGTAACGGGCGGAGTCGCCGCCTACAAGGCCGCCGATCTGGTGCGCCGGCTGCGGGAGGCGGGGGCCGAGGTGCGCGTGGTCATGACCCGCGCCGCCACCCAGTTCGTTACCCCGCTCACCTTCCAGGCCCTGTCCGGCAATCCCGTGCATCTGGACCTGCTCGATCCCGAGGCCGAGGCGGGCATGGGCCACATTCAACTGGCGCGCTGGGCCGATGCCGTGCTGGTGGCCCCGGCCACGGCGGATTTCATGGCGCGGCTGGCGCATGGGCTGGCGGATGATCTATTGAGCACCCTGTGCCTCGCGACCGATGCGCCGCTGGCGCTGGCCCCGGCCATGAACCGGCTCATGTGGGCGAACCCCGCCACCCAGGACAATCGCCGGGTTCTGGAGAGCCGCGGCGTGCATCTGTTCGGGCCGGCCGAGGGCGGGCAGGCCTGCGGCGAAACCGGTCCCGGCCGCATGCTGGAGCCGGCGGAGCTGGTGGAGCGGGTGGCGGGCCTGTTCGCGCCGGGCCGCCTGAGCGGCCTGACGGTGCTGATCACGGCGGGGCCGACGCGTGAGGCGATCGACCCGGTGCGCTTCATCGGCAACCGCAGTTCGGGGAAGATGGGCTATGCCGTGGCGGAGGCCGCCGCCGAGGCCGGGGCGCAGGTCGTTCTGGTGAGCGGGCCGGTGGCCCTGCCGGCGCCGCCGCGGGTGGAATGCGTGCGGGTGGAAAGCGCCGAGGAGATGCATCGGGCGGTCATGGCGCGGGCCGGCGCGTGCGATATCTTCATCGCCGCCGCGGCGGTGGCGGACTATCGCCCGCGCGTCCAGGCCGGACAGAAGATCAAGAAAGACCGGCAGGAGCTGGAACTCGTCCTGGAGCGCACGCCGGACATCCTGGCCGCTGTCGCCGCCCTGCCGCAGCGTCCCTTCGTGGTCGGCTTCGCCGCCGAGACCGAGCGGCTGGAAGAACACGCCCACGCCAAGCGCATCCGCAAGAACTTGGATCTGATCGCCGCCAACCAGGTGGGCCGGCCCGGCAGCGGGTTCGAGAGCGACGACAACGCCCTGCAGGTCTACTGGGAGGGCGGGAGCGAAGCGCTTCCCTTGATGCCGAAGAGCAGGCTGGCGCGGCAACTGATTTCCATCATCGCAGAACGGTACCATGCAAAAAATCCAACTTAAGATCCTCGATCCCCGTGTCGGCAAAGAGTTTCCGCTTCCCCAATACGCCACCGATGGCTCCGCCGGCATGGATCTGCGCGCCTGCCTGGACGGGCCGTTGGTGATCCAGCCGGGCGAGACCCACCTGATCCCCACCGGCATCGCCATCCACATCGGCGATCCCCACCTGGCCGCGGTGCTGCTGCCGCGCTCGGGGCTCGGGCACAAACACGGCATCGTGCTCGGCAACCTCGTCGGGCTGATCGACTCGGATTACCAGGGCCAACTGCTGGTGTCCTGCTGGAACCGCGGCCGGGAGACGTTCACGGTCCAGCCGGGCGAGCGTATCGCTCAGATGGTGATCGTGCCGGTGGTGCGCGCGGAGTTCGAGATGGTCGAGGAGTTCGAGGCAAGCCATCGCGGCGAGGGCGGCTTCGGCCATAGCGGACGCCATTGACCGCCGCGTTGGGCGGGTCGGGCCATGCTGCGCCAACCCTGATTCCATTTTTCCCGCCTTTCCGCTGCCGTTGCCGAATCCCGGCTATAGTTTCATCGGGTCAACCTGTATTTCAGGGGCGGAACCGGCTGCCCATGAAGAGACCGGTACAGGGCGGGACGACCGCCTGCGGCATCAGGTCCATTCCTCGTTCTAGCCAAGGAGTTCGCTGTGGATGTCATGCCCTCGGACGGCAATCCTGAGTTGGTCTGGCGTGGTGCGGAGGGAGCGGTTACGCCCGATCCGTCCGTTTTCCGCAGCTACGATATTCGCGGTGTGGTCGACACCGTCCTGACGCCGGATGCGGTCTACGAGATCGGCCGCGCCATCGGCAGCGAGGCCAGCGCACGCGGCCAGCAGAGCATCCTGGTGGGGCGGGACGGCCGCCTGTCCAGCCCGGATCTGGCCAAGGCGCTGATCCTGGGGCTGCGGGCCACGGGACGCGATGTGATCGATATCGGCCGGGTGCCGACCCCGGTGGTTTATTTCGCCACCCATCACCTTGGCGCGAATTCCGGCGTCATGGTCACCGGCAGCCACAATCCGCCTAACTACAACGGCCTCAAGATCGTGCTGCAGGGCGAGGCCCTGTCGGGCGACGGCATTCAGGCGCTGCGCCGGCGGATCGAGCAGGGCGCTCTGCAGCGGGGAAAGGGCGGCCTGCGCGCCTTCGACATCGCCCAGGATTATCTTGCCCGCATCACCCGCGACGTGAAGCTCGCGCGGCCGCTCAAGGTGGTGGTGGATTGCGGCAACGGCGCGGCGGGCGAGTTGGCGCCGCGTTTGTTCCGCGCCCTCGGCTGCGACGTGACGGAGCTTTATTGCGAGATCGACGGACACTTCCCCAACCATCATCCCGACCCGAGTCAGGTGGAGAACCTGGCCGACCTCGTCCGGGCCGTGCGGGAGCAAAGGGCGGACGTGGGGCTGGCCTTCGACGGTGACGGGGACCGCGTGGGCGTGGTGACCTCCGCCGGTGCCATCGTCTGGCCGGACCGGCTCCTGATGCTGTTTGCCGGCGACGTGCTCAAGCGCAATCCGGGGGCCGGGATCATCTACGACGTGAAGTGTTCCCGCGGGGTGGAGCAGGTCATCCGCGCCCACGGCGGGCAGCCGCTCATGTGGAAGACAGGGCATTCGCTCATCAAGGCCAAGATGCGCGAGACCGGCGCCCTGTTGGCGGGCGAGATGAGCGGCCATATCTTCTTCGGCGAACGCTGGTTCGGATTCGATGATGGCCTCTACGCCGCGGCACGTCTGCTGGAAATCCTGGCGGCCGATGGGCGCGATTCCAGCGAGGTCTTCGCGGCGCTGCCGGACAGTGTGAACACGCCGGAACTGCGGGTGGAGATGGCGGAGGGCGAACCGTTCGCGTTCATGGCGCGCTTCAAGGAACTGGCGCGGTTCGAGGGCGCGCGGGTTACCGATATCGACGGCCTGCGCGCCGATTTTGCGGAAGGCTGGGGCCTGGTGCGCGCCTCCAACACCACGCCCTGTCTGATCCTGCGGTTCGAGGCGGTGGACGCCGATTCGCTGCGCGGCATCCAGACACGCTTCCGGGAGCGGATGCTCCGGATCGAGCCGGGGTTGCGGTTGCCCTTTTAGCCCGTGGGCGGGCATTGACCGCCGGGGTTTCAACGCAAAGACGCAAAGGGCGCCAAGAACGCAAAGATCAAGAAAGGCTTTGGCCTGCCTCGGTTGGCCTCGCAGTAATTCCCAATAACTCTTCGCGCCTTTGCGTTGAATGTGCAAGGCAGGCGGCGGCGACCTTCTCGCCGCCTTGGCGCCTTCTTGCCGAAACCTTTTATAATGGCGCCCGATTCCGCAACTCCCCCAACCATTTCTTTCCGGGACCGAGACCGCCATGACCCTGAACTCCGCCGCCGCCATGAACGTCGCTCGCGTGTTGACCGAGGCGCTGCCCTATATCCAACGCTACATCGGCAAGACCATCGTCATCAAATACGGCGGCAACGCGATGACCGAGGAATCCCTCAAGAACGGCTTCGCGCGCGATGTGGTGCTGATGAAGCTGGTGGGTATCAACCCCGTGGTGGTTCACGGCGGCGGTCCGCAGATCAGCAACCTGCTGCGCCGCGTCGGCAAGGAGAGCCAGTTCGTCGACGGCATGCGCGTCACGGACGCCGAGACCATGGAGGTGGTGGAGATGGTCCTCGGCGGCCTCGTCAACAAGGAGATCGTCAACCTCATCAACCGGCAGGGCGGTCGCGCCGTGGGCTTGACCGGCAAGGACGGCGGCCTCATCGCCGCACGCAAGATGCTCCTGGCCCGCACTGCACCGGAGTCCGGGGCGCTCGAGATGGCCGACATCGGTTACGTGGGCGAGGTGGCGAACATCAACCCCGCCGTCGTCAACATGCTGGTGCAGAGCGGTTTCATTCCCGTTGTCGCCCCCATCGGCGTGGGCGGCGATGGCCATGCCTACAACATCAATGCCGATCTGGTGGCCGGCAAGCTCGCCGAATGTCTCCAGGCCGAGAAACTCATCCTGCTTACCAACACTGCGGGCCTGCTGGACAAGGATGGCACCCTGCTTTCCGGCCTGACTGCCAAACAGGTGGACGAGCTCATCGCCGATGGCACCATCCACGGCGGCATGCTTCCCAAGATCGGCTGCGCGCTGAGCGCGGTGCAGCACGGCGTAAAGGCCGCGCACATCATCGACGGGCGCGTGGAGCATGCGGTGCTGCTGGAACTGTTTACCGACGAGGGTGTCGGCACATTGATCCGGGCGGATTCAGTGTGACAAGTGATGCTCTTGGCTACTTGCCACTCATTTCGTATATCTCATCCGGGTGCCGTGCAGCAGTGACAGCGTGATCTCCTCCGCCGACAGCTCCTTCGGAAAATAGGCCCCCGAGATCTTCGCCCCGTAGATGCTCGCTCCCTCCAGTCTGCTCTGGCTGAAATCGACGCCGCGGATGTCCGTCTGGCGGAAGTAACTGTTGCTGAAATCAAGCCCGCTCGCGTCCAGCCCCCTCAAGTCCAGTCCGCGGAAGTCGCAGGAAGTCAGGTCGGCCTGTTGGCCGTGGGCCTTGAGGGTGTTGAATTCTTCGATCTTGCCCTGGCGCAGCAGCAGGTACAGCGGGTCCTGTTTGATTTCGGGTTTTTTGGGCATTGCTGTTATTCTCCGGAACGGGCGGCGTCGCCACGAATCGTTATCCGCGCACGACGAACTCGTATTGAAACTGTGAGAACGATTTGGTGGTCTCCAGCAGTTTGGTAAGTCGCGCATGGGTGGTCTTGGTGCCGTGTCTTACTCTCAGGACGGTACCAATGTCGTAGGCGAACGGTGGCACGATGATGGTCGGAGGCCGCCCTTTCGTGTCACCGTTGGAAAGGAGCAGTCCGCGCTGGTATTTGCTGTCCTCCTGAGCGCCCGCAACGGCGCGCACGGCAATGGCGGCCACATTGCGTGCCAGGGTCATGATGCCTACCTGCATGGAACCGTTCGGGTTCATCTTGAGCCAGCGCGTCATCCCGATGCGCCAGCCGGCCTGCCGACCGGATTCCATCCGATAGGCGACCAGTTCGCCGACTTTGATTTGTACCCCGTTGCCCTTGTCGCAGGCCAGCCCCAGCCCGCCTTGGCCCATGTTCAGTTGCTGCCAGGCGCTGAGCGTATAGGTGGGGCCTGTCGGGGTCTCCTGCAAAGGCACTTCGAGTTCGGGGGGGATGAAGTAGACCTGATCCCAAACGTCCACGTTGCCCTCGGTGTGTGGTCGCGGGGCGGCTTTGATGTTGCCGGACAGCAGCCATACGTCCTTGTCCTGCAGGCTCCAGGTCTCGTGCTGCTTGCCGACAGGTCGGGCCCCGGATTCGAGGACAATCTGGTTGACGTCTTGCAGGTCCGGATCGAATTCCTGTTCTCCGCCGACGAAATAATGGCAGGCGTTAAGGCCCGTTGCCATGAACACCCGTGCGCTTTGCGCACTGCGGGGGATCTGGCGTTCGGGCCTGCCGCTCCACGCCCGTTCCAGGCGCAGCAGCATGTCCCGTTCCATCCGTTCCGGGAGGGACAGCGGGGCGGCTCCGGGGCGCAGTTTGTGGCCGACGGTCAAGGCATCGATGCGCTTGCCCACCAATACGCGCATTTGTGCGATGTCGATGATCTGGCCCTCCGCCGGCAGTTCTTTACGACTGGCCGGGATGTAACGAGGCGGTTCGTTGGTGGCGAGGTCCACGAAGAAGGCCTTGCTGACGTACTCGCCCGGCTGAACCGGAACGATCCGGCAGCCGTCGACCCAGCGCTCTAACCGGCGGTAGATATCCAGCGCTTCGCCCTGCATCAGGTGGTAGGGGCTCGACAGATTCAGCAGCAGCGTCCTCTTATACGTGCGCGAGATGACATCGAGTGCGAACCGCAGGTCCTCCCGCCCCTGAACTTCGGGGCTCAGGTGGGTGGCATAACGCTCCATGAAGCGGATGAGCTGATACAGGTCGCCCCAGACTCCCTCCGGCTCGGCCTCGTATACCAGATAGGATTCGAGGACCAGCAAGGAAAGGTGCTGAACGGCCCGCGCCACGGCGGTGAGCAACTGGGCCGGCGGCACCCGCTGTACCATCGCCCAGGAGTCCGTGAACCCCATGACCAGGAGCTTGTATCCGTTGGCCATCTCCGTCATGAGCTGGTGGACGGCGCGCGCTGCCTGACGCGGATTGTCCGCGAGCGGGAATGAGGCGTTCAGGTACTGTTTCTGCAGGATGCCGCTGAGGTCGGCGACCGTTGGATAAAGCAGCTCCATGGCCTGGTAGCGCTTGTCGGCCGCGAGTTCCGCGCGGTTTATCCCGTGCACCGCTTGCAGGACTTGCGGTGCGGCCTCAAGGGGATGCGCCAGGGGGAGTTCTCCGAGCCACGCGCGCAGCCGCTGGAGGGGAGGCTCCAGGATATCGTGCCGGTGGAGTTCCTGCTGTGGAACGCGCAAGTTCAGGATGCTCATGTCAAACCTTTCCGCGATTGACGCCGTACCGCTTCCCGCTTGGGCGTGTCGAACCGGTTACCTCTCTATGCGGGGAGTTTCACGTTTCGCTCCTGCCCGCATATCGCCTGCGGCGTATCATGCGCGCGGGCAGCGCAAAAATCTGTGTCATGCTACCACGGTTTTGTCAATAGGATTAAAGTTTTTGCGGTGATGCGGGGGCGTGGGTGCCGCACGGCGGTTCGGCTGGCCCGCCGGCGTGGCGGGGAACGAAAGCGTCGGGCCGTCGGGCGGCACCACAGGCGCTATCTGTACTGCTTTTGCGTAAATCCCTGTTCGCTGTAGGACAGGAGGAACTTCTTGCCCTGAATCAGCGTCTCCAGGAACACCCCGCGGCCCCATAGCTGATACAGGAAATTCAACGTCTTCTCCGCATAGCTCAACTGCAGATCGCGCCCGTCGTGAGCGTGTTTCAGGTAGAGATAGCGGTTGTGGCAGTAATCGGCATCTTCCACGTAGATCACGGGCACCGACCCCATGCCGACGCTCTTCAGCAGCGTTTCCTTCACATCGCGCCAGCTTTCCTCGTCCGGCACCCTGGTGACCACCAGGTCGTTGCCCTGGCGCTCGTACTCGAACAGGTTCATCTCCTGCATCAGTTCTTCGGTGAGGAAGCGGCGCAGGAACGAAACGTCCCGGTCCACTTCCCGCACCTCGAAGATCTTGTCGTTCCCGTTCTTGTTCGGCGCGCCGTAGCGTTCGATCTCCTCCGGCGTGGGCTCGTCGTAGCGGCGGCGGATGTCGTGCCAGATCTTGAAGCCGAGATAATACGGGTTGATATCGCCGGGATGGGGACGCACCACCTGGTTGTGGTGCACCATGAATTCCATGTACAAATCCTGCGGCAGATCGAGGCTGTTGAGGATCTTGTGGTGCCAGTAGCTCGCCCAGCCCTCGTTCATGATCTTGGTTTCGATCTGCGGGATGAAATACTGCGCCTCCTCGTGCACGATGGTGAGCAGATCCTTCTCCCACTCGCTCAGATAGGGGTTGTAGTCCCTGATGAACAGCAGGATATCCTCCTCCGGCATGAGCGGAATCTTGCTCAGGTCGGGTTCCACATACTCCTGTCGCCGGTGCACCCGCTCGAAAGGATCGTTGCGCGGGAGCGCGGAGGCCAATACATGCTCCCGCTGCTCGGCCGGTGACAGTTTGCGGATCGCCGGGTTGCGCCGGCACTGCAGCGACAGCGCATGGGCCGCGTCGAGTACCGGTTCCACCTTGTCGAGCCCGATCGAAGGGTCCTCGACGTAGCCGCGCACGCGATCGGCGCGCACCTTGAACTTGCTCAAGGTAAGATCGGCCTGGGTGTCGCGGAAGGTGAAGTTGTTCTTGAAGAAATCATTGTGCCCGTATACGTGGGCGATGGTGAGGATCTGCAGGCACAGGGAGTTTTCCCGCATCAGGTAGGCGAGGGCGGGGTTGGAGTTGATGACCATCTCGTAGGGAAGCCCCGACACCCCGTAGTCGTACAAGGTCTTGAGCTTCTCGTAGGCCTTGCCGTAGGACCAGTGCGGGTAATGGGACGGCATGCCGGAATAGGCCATGTAACCCAGCATCTGCTGGTGGTCGCAGATCTCGAACTCCTGCGGATAACAGGACAGGCCGAACTCTTCGGCCTTTTCCCGAATCCGGGCATCCCAATACTCCAGATCTTTGATGGTCCAGTGGCGTGCCATGCGTCCCCTCGCTTACTCGCTGCCCCGGTCCCGGGCGAGGAAGGCCTTGAAGCTGGGCCATATATCCTCTTTGCGCTCAATGAGAAGCGTATGGAAATTGTCATGCTCGATATCGCGCAGAATATCCAGCATGGAGCTTTCGTAATACCCGGACCCGAGCGGCTTGATTTCCCCGTAGCCGAACAGGTTGCACACGTCACAGAGCTCCGCCGCCGCCTTGAGCGCCGAAGCGTTGTCCGACTCGAAGTTGTCGCCATCCGAGCAATGGAAAGCGTAGACGTTCCATAGGGTGGGGTGGTAGCGCTCATGAATGATGTCGAGCGCCTTGTTGTATCCGGACGAGATGTAGGTGCCGCCGGATTCGCCCTTGTGGAAGAATTCCTCCTCGGTGACCTCCCGCGCCTTCGTGTGGTGGGCGACGAATACCACTTCGACGCTCTGGTATTTGGTTCGCACGAACTGGTATAACAAAAAGAAGAAGCTGCGGGCCAGATATTTCTTCATCGTGTCCATGGAGCCGGAGGTATCCATGATACAGACCACCACGGCGTTGGACTGAGGCCGCTGGTCCTGTTGCAGCCGGCGGTAGCGGATGTCGTCCTTGTGAAACGGGAAGCGTCGCGCCGGTGCGGCTTCCTTGGCCGCCATGACCCGCTGCATCGCCACCTTGCGGCGCACACGCGAGATGGCGGTGCGTTTTTTGTCCATGTGCACACGCACGCCCACCCGCCGGTATCCTTTGCGCTTGCTGGTCCGCTCGGTGAGGATGTCGCGCATGGTCCTGCGCTTGAGCTCGGGGAGTTCGAGATCCTCGAACATGATTTCGATCAGCTCTTCCAGCGTGACGTCCGTTTCGTAGTAATCGACGCCCGGCTGGTTGCCGGGCTGGCCCTGGCCCTTGTCGCCCTTGCCCTGACCGATGACCTGGCCCGGCTCGGTCTCCCCGTCGCCCATGCCGACGCCCGGCGTATTTTCCCCATAGATGAACCGGTACTCGCGCATGCCGCGGATCGGCACTTTGATGATCCGGTCCTTGCTTTGCCCGATGATCGACTCCTCGGCGATGATGTCCGCAATGTTATTGCGGATCGCCTCCCGGACCTTCTGCCGGTGACGATGGCGATCCCCGGCACTGCGGTCAGACCGGTGCGAGTCGGACGAGTCGTAAGGACGGAAGATGCTTTCCATATCTCTCAACTGTACGTGCGATCGCCAAGGCGTGTCTTGCCGTCGCGCCAGCCATGAACCGTTCGCAGCACGATCTCGCCTGGAACGGACGGACAGACCCGCATTACAGCTTCAGTCCCTCCACAAATTGTTAGCCGCATATTTGAGTATGACATCCGCGGAGTACTCGTTATACCCTTGCTCCAACAGGTTCTTCACCAAGTCGTTATATTTCTTCATCTGTTCTTCGTCCCGCGTCCGTGCCTTGGTGATGATGCGGCTCATCTCCCGCACCGATCCCGTCAATTTCTTCTCGATCGCCTCCTTGAGCGGTTCATAGGACTGATAGCTGACCTTCTCGCCCCGCCGCGTGGCGGCCCACAGGTAAGCGATGACCTCCTGGCGGAAACCATCGGCGGCGGAGCCGATGATGGCGATCTGCTCCTCGACCGACTTCAGGAAGCTCTCGTCCGGGTGCAACTCCTCCCGCGTATTGCGGTCCTTGACACGGGTCTTGTTGACGTAAGCCTCCGCGTGGTCCAGATAATTCTGGAACAGGGATTCCGCCTGCTCTTCATAAGAGTAGACGAACGCCTTGGTGATCTCTTTTTCCAAAATCTCCAGATAAACCTTGTGCAGCGTGTCCTGGAGCAGCTCCAGGTAATGCTTGCGCATGTCGTCCGGGAAATCCGATTCCTTCACCATGTTGATCAGCGCTTCGCGCACATTGATCGGGTTGATGCCCTGCGGGCTTTCGGACAATGCGTTGTCCAGCGCCTTCATGATGAAGCGCGTGGAGATCCCGAACATGCCCTCGCGCTTGGCCTCTTCCTGCAGTTCGCGCACATTGATCTTCAGGGTCTTGCCCTTCTCGACGACCTCCTCGCCGTTGTAGAGGCGCAGCTTGGTCATCGGGTCGCACTTGGGCGTGGGTTCGAGGCGCGAGAGGATGGCGAACATGGCCGCCATCTCCAGCGTGTGCGGCGCGATATGGGCCTTGAAGTTCGCCTTGTGCAGGAGCTTCTGGTAGATCTTGACCTCTTCGGAGAGGCGCAGGTTGTAGGGCACCTTCACCACGACGATGCGGTCCAGGATCGCCTCGTTGGTATGGTCGCCCCGGAACCTTTGCCATTCCGCCTCGTTGGAGTGGGCCACGATGACGGTATCCACGTAGACCGTGCCGTGACGGCCGGGCGCAGGAATGAACTTCTCTTGTGTGGCGGTGATCATGGCATGGAGGTATTCGGTCTCGTTCTTGAACACCTCGATAAACTCGACCATGCCGCGGTTGCCGACGTTGAAGGCGCCGTTGAGTTCGAGCACCCGCGGGTCGCCTTCCGAGTACATGTCGAGCTTGGAGATGTCCTCCGACCCGATCAGCACGGAGGTGTCCTGGTTGTTCGGGTCCACCGGCGGCACTATGCCGATGCCGCGCCGGTCGTGCTTCGAGAAGGGGACAGTGATCACCGGCACTTCTTCGTAGTGACCGCCGAACTCGTTCTTGAGCCGGTAGCGGCACACGGGGCAGAGATCGCCCTCGATGTGCACGTCCAGCATCTTCTCGAATTCCTTGCGCAAATGGCGTGGAATCAGGTGCAGCGGCTCCTCCGCCATGGGGCAGCCTTCGATGGCGTATACCGGGGCCGCCTGTTCCAGGCCGCGCTGCAGCTTTTCCACCAAGGAACTCTTGCCGGCGCCCACCGGACCCATGAGATAAAGCACCTGACGGCTTTCCTCGCCATGCAGCGCAGCGGCATAAAAGTAGCGCACGATCTGTGAGATGGTGCGCTCGATGCCGAAGAACTCGTCCTTGAAAAAGTTGTAAACCTTGATCGGCTCGTCACCGTACAGCCGGCTTGCCCGCGGATCGCCCAGCGCGTGGATGTCCGATATGCCCTCCTTGGTGATGACTTCGTACATCCGGGCATGCGCCAGTTTGGGCAATTCCGGATCAGCGCGCAGCTTTTCCAGGTATTCGATGAACGTCCCGCGCCACTCCCTACTCTCACGCTTGGCACGGTCTCCTTTGATGATTTCCGCAAACTGGTTTTTTTCGTGGGCCATAGCTACTCCCCGCCGTTAGGTCATCCGAGGAACTTGGCTCTACTCAAAAGACAAGCTCCTCTCGCGCGTAGTTCCATCCGCCCATGGAAGCCGGTCTGCCCCGGTAGTCCACGCGGGCGGAGTGAGCAAATCCGATTGGCGGCGTCAATTGCACGCCCGTGCCGTTGGCACGGGAATGCGCATTCCCTGCAAGGCAATGACGCCAAAGAACCTCTCAGTCCGGCAGACTCACACGCTACCTGCCCGGGGCGGACAGTCTCCTCCCGTGAGGAGGAGTCGGTGAATCCCCTTGTGCGGGGATGCGCGTGACCCTGCCCGCGCACAACATGTGCGCCGCGACAAAATTCCCTACACGCCGCGCTCGCCAAATATTCCGCCAAGCGGGTTTATCGCGCCGAGGTCACGATGAAACCCGGATGTTTTTTTTTAGTTTAGTAGCTGTCCAGATGGATTGAATGGCAAGGGGGGTGTTAAAAAATTGTGTCCCGATGCACTGTTGCCACATGGCTGGCGTTGGCGCAGCCGGTGAGCTGGGTGAATAAGTCGTTGTCGGTGTTGTCTTTCCTTGCGCAAATCGAGAAAAAGATGGTGTGATGCGAGGTCCGGTTTGTCCTTGCGACCGACTCTGGCAGAGGACCCGGCATAAGTAAAAAGGCAGCGGCTGGGCGTACTTTGATTCACTTCACGTCCGATTTCCGCGATACCGGGTATCGTGGGAGTGCGGTAATCGGTTGCCGACTTCGGCCGGTGCTGGCTATGTTTCGGCAATGAACATACGGTTAAAGCCCGCACTGAAGGGGAAGATGTGAGACACCACAACAAGCAGGCGGCGGTGCTCGTTCCACACGATGCCGCACGCCGCCGTTTCCTGAAGGCATGCGCGTTGGCTTCCCTGGTCCTGGCTGCGCGACCTGCGTTTGCAATGGCTGCCGCGGTTCGGGAAAAGTCCCTCTCCTTTTACAACATTCATACAGGGGAGAAATTGCGTGCGGTGTATTGGGCGGATGGCCGCTACATCGAGGACGGCTTGGTCGAGATCGACTACATACTCCGAGATCATCGCCGCGGCGAAGTCCACGCCATCGACCGCAGACTGCTCGACCTGCTCTTCGACCTGCACGGTCTTCTGGATACGCGCCAGCCGTTCCACGTAATCTCCGGCTATCGTTCGCCGGCGACCAATCGCATGCTGCGCGCGAAGAGCGGCGGCGTGGCCGAGCGCAGCCTGCACCTCGTGGGGCGGGCGATCGACATCCGCGTGCCGGGACGCAAGCTGGCGGCCCTGCGTCAAGCGGCCATGCAATTGAGCCGCGGCGGCGTGGGGTACTATCCACGCTCGGATTTCGTCCATGTGGATACGGGACCGGTGCGGTATTGGTGAGGTTCCGAGTCTCGATGGCTCCTGCCGCGCGAAGACCGTAGAGCGTTCACTGCCCGCCATGCGTCGCCGGGCTGGGCATTACGATGGGTGCTGCCCACGATCACCCTTTCTTGACAATCAGCGGCGCGAGGGGGCGCTTTTACCCGCGCGCACGTCCACGAAGAGCCTGTTTCAATCGGGCGCGCCATTGACGGCATCAAGCGCCATGAGATGGCTGCGCGGCGTGCATAACCGCAATTGTTGGATGTGGCGAGGGCATGCAGGACAGTCGATCTGACAGAAATCATGCGGTGTTTGTGGATTGCGCGGGCAGCATGGGAAGCGGCGCGCCCCATAGCGGCGCTTCCGTTATGCCGTGGATGACCTCCATGCCCGTGGTGTCGAGCGTCTCGATTTCCGTCCCGTCATCATGGCGGACGAGGGCGATATCGAGGCGCATGTCGCCGATGGCGATGCCGCGCACCTCCAGACGGGACAGCCAGGCGGGCAGCCATGGCAAGCAGCGTTGCCGCGGTGCGTCGGGCAGCAGTCCGAGAAAGAGCTGCGCGGCCAGAAGCGGCACCGCGGCCGCCCAAGCCTGCGGCGAGTTCGCCTTTGCATAGGGCACGGGAAATCCGCAGGCGCGATCGAGTCCGCAGAAGAGTTCGGGGAGCCGGTCGTCCTCGAAGGCGCGCGCGGCCTCCAGGATCGCCCGCAGCAGGACGCTCGCCTCCTCGCGCAATCCGTACCGCCACATGCCCGCCGCCGCGATGGCCGTATCGTGGGGCCAGACCGAGCCCAGTTGATAGGACAACGGATTGTAGGCGGGATTCGCCGACGACAGGCTGCGCACGCCCCAGCCGCTGAACATGTCGGACGCCAGCAGCCGCCGTGCAACCGCGGCAGCGCGCTCGGTGGTGGGCAGTCCGCTCCACAAGAGATGCCCCGGATTGGAGGCGATGCTTTCGACGAGCCGTTTGTCCCGGTCAAGGGCAAAGGCGTAGTAGCGCTGTTCCGGCATCCAGAACCGTTCCTCCACCATGCGCTGCAGATGCACTGCCGCCGCCTGCATCCGCGCCGCCTCATCGGCCAGCCCTTGCGCCATCAGCAGTTCGGCCATGGCGAGGCGCGCGGCATAGAGATACCCCTGCAGCTCGATGGTGGCGAGGGGTGGTTCGGCCAGCGTGCCGTCGCCGTGGACGACCGCGTCGCCCGCATCCTTCCAGCCCTGGTTGCGATAGCCCTTGGGGCTGCGCGTGGCGTATTCCTGAAAGCCGTCGCGATCCCGGTCGCCGTACTCGTCACACCATTGCAGCGCCTGGTGTGCCGTATCGAGATGCGCGTCGAGCAGGTTGCGCTTGCCGGTCCAGCGCCATGCCTGCCAGAGCGCCAGGCAATACAGGGCGGGTGCGTCGTGGGTGCCGTAATACGGTGAGTAGGGCAGGATGCCGCGATGGGTCAACTCGCCCTGGCGCAGCTCATGTGCGATCTTGCCCGGCTCTTCATCCCGGAAGTCGTCGCGTTGCGTGCCCTGCCAGCGGCCGAGCGCCGCCAACGCGCCTTCGGCCGTCCAGCTTCCGTCGATCCCGGCCATGAGCGCGGTGGTCAATGTATCCCGTCCGAAGAGCGTCAGAAACCACGGGGCGCCGGCCGCGATGAAGCGCGGATGCCCGCATTGCGGAATGCCGAGCGCATGCAGGTCGGCCTGCCCGCGGTTGAACGCATGTTCCAGCAGCGGATCGGCGCGAATCGTGAGCGTGCCGGTTTCGGTCAGCGGATCGGGCTCCGGTTCGTGCAGGTCGTGCGTGAGCTGAATCGCCCGGTCGCCGATCTCGGGAACGGCTTCCACGCAGCAGGTCCAGGTGGCTCCCGGCGGAAGCTCGACATCGAACAATACCCTGGAGCCGACGATGGTCGGGGGCGGGCCGGACGGAACGAAGTGTGCCTGCAGCCCGCGGCGAAATCCGTCCCGCTTGTAGCGCAGCGTCATGCCCTGCGGGTTCGGGATGCGCAGGGCAGCCATGCGCGGCGGCAACGACTCGCTTTTTACTTCGAAGATGTCGGCGAAATCGGCGTCCAGTTGCAGCGTGAGGCGCAGTCGTACCCGGCGGGGCGTGAAGGCCTGGATCGCAAGATCGTCATGGAGGGCCTCATCGACCCGCCGCCGCAGGCTGAACAGCAGCATTCCCTCCTCGATGTCGCCGACAGGGTCGCGCAGTTGCGGGTTCTGGAACTCCCAGCGGGCGGTCCCGTGGCCGAGGCGCGAGCGGCCGAGCAGGCGCCAGCGGCTGCCGTTGATCTCGATCCGGTAGGTGGAGAGCACCCGAGTGTCGCCTGCAAACAGCCCGTGCGCCTCCTCGGCGCGAACCTCGCCGCTTTGGTCGCAGGCGAGAGAAACGCCTCCGCCGTAGAGGATTACCGTGGGTTGCGGGGTACGCACGCCGCCGTTCATGGCCCGACGTAAATCAGTCCGATCAGAAAACCCCAGATCATGTGCAGCAGCACGGTGGTCAGCGCGAAGCGGTAGCTGCCGGTATTGCGGCCCATGAAGCCGAGGCCGGACAGGGGCGCCACCAGGGAGCCCGCCAGGGTGAAGGCGAGCAGCAGGCCCCAGGCGAGTCCTTCCATCACGCGCGGCCATGCCAGGTTGGGTTCAATGAGAGTCGCCCAGAGGAGCACGAGCAGCACGCTGTTGACGAGGTGCGAGGCGAATCCCAGCAGCCACGCGCTCGGGCGGTCGGACACCATGTAGCGCCGCCCGAAATCGGCGATGTCGAAGGCCACCAGCCCGGGCACCCGCCCGGCCCACAGCCCGGCGATCGCCATCACGTAGCCTGCCGTCAGCCCTGCGACGATCACGCTCGCGATGTCGACCTCCCGCCACGTGAGAATCTGCATCCGCCTATCCTTGGGCGCGTGACGGACGAGTACTGCCGCGATCCGTTACGGTCGGCACGCGCCGCATCCGTCGATGGGAGCGGCCATCTTTTTGATCATACTTAGATGATAGAGTCTGCCTGGATATGCTTCAAAAGTGGTGCGGCGCCCGACGTGCCCTGATTCCTGCTGTCCG
>JBAYZB010000021.1:0-25164 GCA_041672765.1 Gammaproteobacteria bacterium
TTGTCGCTCGCGTATTTTTCAGGGCAGAATATCGAGCGTCGTAGTGTAGCCGAGAGTGTGGTGCCCCAGACGAGTCCGGTGCAGACGGTTCCCGCGCAGGATGTGGAAAAACAGGAGGCGCCGGCGTCCGACGTGCCGGCCCCGCCAGTTCAGCCCGCAAAATAGCGGAGAGCCGGCTCCAAAGAGGTGATATCCGAGGTTCTCGGTGCGTTTGAGGGCATAAAAGTTTTGCCGATGTGGTGGAATTGGTAGACACGCCATCTTGAGGGGGTGGTGGCGAAAGCCGTGTCGGTTCGAGTCCGACCATCGGCACCATTAATGCTGCTATTAGCAGCATCAAGTAGAAAAAGAGCGGGGAATTCGGCATCGTAGCCCCACCGCTCTTGACCATCTAGCTTTCCCGCCTTGTGGCGCATTTCCGAAATTTCTTAAATTTCTTATGGGGATGCGTTTTAACTATTTAATTTTTAATAATTATTCTCTGTTTTTTTCAGCTTGACACACCTTGATTGGCTGACCTAGACTGCACACGGTTTGCGTCTGAGAATCGTCGATTGGGCTGAGCCAAACAGGATATGTGTTTGGCCCTATTGGGAAAGTGTGCGGGCAATGCTGGAAAATTACCTTCCCATCCTGATATTTCTCGTGATCGGTATCTTGTTTGGGGTGGTACCGATCACGCTTGGCTACTTGGTTGCACCACACCGGCCGGATCCTGAGAAACTCTCTCCCTATGAATGCGGGTTCGAGGCCTTCGCCGATTCCCGCATGCGCTTCGATGTACGGTATTACCTGATAGCCATCCTCTTCATCATCTTCGATCTGGAAATTGCCTTTCTGTTCCCCTGGGCTGTGGTGTTGGATTCCGTGGGGCTTTATGGTCTTCTGGCTATGGTCCTGTTCCTGGGCATCCTCGTGGTCGGCTTCATCTATGAATGGAAGAAAGGAGCGCTGGAATGGGAATAGAGGGGGTGCTTGAAAAGGGTTTCGTAACCACGACGGCCGATAAGTTGATCAACTGGGCCCGCACGGGCTCTCTATGGCCCATGACCTTCGGGCTCGCCTGTTGCGCTGTGGAAATGATGCAAGCCGGCGCGTCGCGCTACGATCTTGACCGCTTCGGCATCATATTTCGGCCGAGCCCGCGGCAGTCCGATGTCATGATCGTGGCGGGCACATTGACGAACAAGATGGCTCCGGCCCTGCGCAAGGTATATGACCAGATGAGCGAGCCGCGCTGGGTGATTTCCATGGGGTCGTGCGCCAACGGTGGTGGTTATTACCACTATTCCTACTCCGTTGTGCGCGGCTGCGATCGCATCGTTCCCGTCGATATCTATGTGCCGGGCTGTCCGCCTACGGCAGAAGCGCTGTTGTACGGGATCATCCAGTTGCAGAACAAGATCCGACATACCAATACCATAGCCCGCTGAAGAGTCCCTGAGTAATGGCTGATTCCATCCAGACGCTTGCCGCGCGCCTTGGCGAAAGATTCGGAGACGCCTTGATGGCCTGTCGTGTGGCGATCGGCGAGGTGACTATAGAGGTTGCAAGCGAACGGCTCCTCGAGGTCTGCAACGCTTTGCATGACGAGCCGCATTTTGCATTCGATGAACTGATGGACCTGTGTGGAGTCGATTACTCCGCCTACGGTGAAGTGGAGTGGCGCACGGCGGAGGCTTCCTGTACGGGATTCAGCCGCGGGACGGAGGCGCGCACGGCGGGGCGCCTCAAGCGGGGCATGGCCGTCAGGGAGCAGTGGGGCGGGCGAGAAGGGCCACGTTTCGCAGTCGTCTATCACCTGCTTTCCGTTGCCAACAATCAGCGGCTGCGCGTACGGACCTATGCCGCCGATGACGAGTTTCCCGTCGTTCCATCGGTGACGGATATCTGGAATTCCGCCAACTGGTATGAGCGCGAGGCGTTCGACCTGTTCGGGATCATATTCGAGGGCCACCCCGATCTGCGGCGCATACTGACCGACTACGGTTTCGTGGGGCATCCATTCCGGAAGGATTTTCCGTTGATCGGGCATGTCGAGATGCGTTATGACCCGGAGAAGCAACGGGTTGTCTACGAGCCCGTTTCCATCGAACCCCGCGTGCTGGTGCCGCGCGTGATACGGGCAGCCAAGGACGATGTGGGGGAGGAGGCAGCGCCCAATGCCTGAATTGCGCAATTTCACCCTGAATTTCGGTCCGCAGCACCCGGCGGCACACGGTGTCCTGCGCCTGGTGCTCGAAATGGAGGGCGAGGTGATCCGTCGGGCCGACCCGCATATCGGACTGTTGCACCGTGCGACGGAGAAGCTGGCAGAAAGCAAGCCGTACAACCAGAGCATCGGCTACATGGACCGTCTGGATTACGTGTCCATGATGTGCAACGAGCACGGTTACGTATTGGCCATCGAAAAGCTGCTCGGCATAGAGCCGCCGATACGTGCTCAGTATATCCGCGTGATGTTCGACGAAATCACGCGCATCCTGAACCACCTGTTGTGGTTGGGGGCGCATGCTCTGGATATCGGGGCCATGACCGTGTTCCTGTATGCGTTTCGCGAACGCGAGGATCTCATGGATTGCTATGAGGCGGTCTCCGGGGCGCGGCTGCATGCTGCCTATTATCGGCCGGGCGGCGTATACCGTGACCTGCCGGACAGCATGCCCAAGTATGAGCCGTCCAAGTGGCATAGCGAGAAAGATGTAGAACGGCTCAATGCCAACCGCCAAGGCTCGTTACTGGATTTCATCGAGGATTTCACGGAGCGCTTCCCGAAGTGCGTGGATGACTACGAAACGCTGCTCACGGACAACCGGATCTGGAAACAGCGCACGGTCGGTATCGGTGTGGTCTCGCCGGAACGTGCCCTGCAGCTCGGATTTTCCGGTCCCATGCTGCGTGGGTCGGGCGTGGCGTGGGACCTGCGCAAGAAGCAGCCGTACGAAGTCTACGACCGGCTCGACTTCGACATTCCGGTGGGTGTAAACGGCGATTGCTATGACCGTTATCTGGTGCGCATCGAAGAGATGCGGCAGTCGAACCGCATCATCAAACAGTGCGTCGATTGGCTGCGCAATAACCCGGGGCCGGTCATGATCGACGATCACAAGATTGCGCCGCCGCCGCGGGAGGAAATGAAACGGGACATGGAAGCGCTGATTCACCACTTCAAGCTCTTTAGCGAAGGGTATTGTGTTCCCGAGGGCGAGGCATACGCCGCGGTGGAACATCCAAAGGGCGAATTTGGTGTCTATGTCATTTCGGATGGGGCCAACAAGCCTTACCGGGTGAAGATTCGCGCGCCTGGATTTGCGCATCTTGCGTCCCTGGACGAAATGGTGCGGGGTCACATGCTGGCGGACGTGGTTGCCGTCATCGGCACCCAGGACATCGTATTCGGGGAGATTGACCGTTGAAGCCTGAAGTGAGCACCGATCTGATAACTCCGGAATCGCGCGCCCAGATCGATCATTGGATCGCAAAGTACCCGCCGGACCGCAAGCAATCGGCGGTGTTGGCGGCGTTGCGTATCGTGCAGGAGCAGAATGGCGGGTGGCTCACCACGGAATTGTTGGATGCCGTGGCGGATTACCTGGACATGCCCGAAGTGGCCGTGTACGAGGTGGCCACGTTTTACTCCATGTTCGATCTCAAGCCAGTCGGGCGCCACAAGATTTCCGTATGCTCGAACATCTCCTGCATGCTGTGCGGCGCCGGTGAGATCATCAAGTACATCGAACAAAAACTCGGCATTCGCCTGGGCGAGACGACGCCGGATGGGAAGTTCACCCTGAAGATCGAAGAGGAGTGCCTGGCGGCATGCGGCGGCGGGCCGATGATGGTCATTGACGGCCATTATTACGAAAACCTCACGCCCGAAAAGGTTGACCAGATCCTCGAGAGCCTGGAGTAGCTGAATGGCCAACGAAGTCTGTTTCCAGACGCTGCAATTCGACCAGCCGTGGACGCTTGAGAATTATCTCAAGATTGGCGGCTACGAGGCGTGGAAAAAGATCCTGAGGGAAAAGACGCCGCAGGAAGAAATCATCGAGACCATCAAGAAATCGGGCCTGCGGGGCCGTGGCGGTGCGGGTTTCAGCACCGGGTTGAAGTGGAGCTTCATGCCGCGCAGCGCGCCGGGACAAAAGTACGTGGTCTGCAACTCGGACGAAAGCGAGCCCGGCACCTTCAAGGATCGCGATATCCTGCGTTATAACCCCCATGCGGTTATCGAGGGCATGGCCATCGCCGGCTATGCCATCGGTGCGACGGTTGGTTATAACTACATGCGCGGTGAGTTCCACCACGAGCCGTTCGAGCGTTTCGAGCACGCCTTGGCCGAGGCGCGCGAAGCGGGGCTGATCGGCAAGAACATACTCGGTTCCGGGGTGGATTTCGAGGCGTATGGAACCCTTGGCGCCAGCGCTTACATTTGCGGCGAGGAGACGGCGCTCTTGGAGTCGCTGGAGGGCAAGAAAGGCCAGCCGCGCTTCAAACCACCGTTCCCGGCCCATGTCGGTCTGTATGGCCGGCCCACGACCATCAATAACACCGAGACGTTGGCGTCGGTCCCCTCGATCATGCGCAACGGCTGGGAGTGGTTCCTGAACCTGGGTACGCCCACCAGCGGTGGCTGTAAGATCTTCTGTGTGTCTGGGCATGTGAATCGTCCCGGCAATTATGAAATTCCCCTTGGTACACCTTTCAGGACGCTGTTGGAGCTGGCCGGTGGCGTGCGCAACGGTCACAAGCTCAAGGCGGTGATTCCCGGCGGATCGTCCATGCCGGTAGTGCCCGGCGAGGTCATGATGGAGGTCGATATGGATTACGACTCCCTGATGAAGGTCGGCTCCTATCTGGGCTCGGGAGGAGTGATCGTCATGGATGAGACGACCTGCATGGTCGAGGCGCTGATGCGTATATCGCGTTTTTACCATGCTGAATCCTGTGGTCAATGCACACCATGCCGCGAAGGCACTGGCTGGCTGCATCGTCTGCTGCAGCGGATCGAGAACGGCGAAGGCACGATGGCGGACATCGATCTCCTGGACAGCGTGGCAAGTCAGATCGAAGGCCGAACCATCTGCGCCTTTGGTGAAGCGGCAGCATGGCCTGTGCGCAGCTTCGTCAAGCATTTTCGGGATGAGTTCGTCTATCACGTGGAGCGGAAGTGTTGCATGCCGGGCACCGGCACGAAGAACCGCGCGTCGGCAGTGGGGACTGTAGCGTGAACGCCAAACTGGAAGTAACAGCACCCGAACTCGTCAATATCGAGATCGACGGCGTCGCGCTCACGGCTCCGAAGGGCGCCATGATCATCCAGGCGGCGGATGATGCCGGCATACATATCCCGCGTTTTTGCTACCACAAGAAGCTGCCGATAGCGGCGAACTGCCGCATGTGCCTGGTGGAAGTCGAGAAGATGCCCAAGGCCGTGCCTGCCTGCGCGACCCCGGTAGCGGAAGGCATGAAGATTTCCACGCGGTCGGAGAAGGCGCGTGCAGCACAACGTGCGGTGATGGAATTCCTGTTGATCAACCACCCTCTCGACTGTCCCATCTGCGATCAGGGCGGTGAATGTGAGTTGCAGGACGTTGCACTCGGCTATGGGCGGGATGTTTCGCGCTACTGCGAGCGCAAGCGCGTGGTGAAGGACAAGGATATCGGCCCGCTGATCGCGACCGATATGACCCGCTGCATCCACTGTACGCGCTGCATCCGTACGCTGGACCTGTTGGGCGGTGAACATGAGTTGGGCGCTATGGGCCGCGGTGAAAATACCCAGATCGGCACCTACGTCGAGCGCAGCATCACCTCCGAGATGTCAGGCAATGTGATCGACGTCTGCCCGGTAGGCGCGCTGACATCGAAGCCGTTTCGTTACACGGCGCGGGCCTGGGAATTGGTCGAGCATGCAACCGTCGCACCGCATGACTCGATGGGCTCAAATATCTATGTACACACGCGCCGCAACCAGGTGATGCGCGTAGTCCCGCGGGAAAATGAGCAGATCAACGAAGTATGGATTTCCGATCGGGATCGCTTCAGTTACCAGGGCCTCCATAGCGCGGACCGCCTGCGCACGCCCATGATCAAGGAGCATGGCGTGTGGCGGGAGACGGATTGGGATACGGCGCTGCGAATGGCGGCGGGGGGGCTCAACAAGATCGTTTCAGGCTACGGTCCGGAGCAGTTGGGACTACTCGTATCGCCTACGGCCACCCTGGAGGAGATGTATCTTCTCAGCCGCCTCGCGCGGGGCATGAAATGCGCCAACCTCGATCATCGCTTGCGCCAGTGTGATTTCGCCGATCAGGCCGTTGCGCCGGTTTATCCATGGCTGGGCCAGGCGATCGAGGACCTCGAACAGGTCGACGCGGTCCTGCTGATCGGTTCCAACGTTCGCAAGGAGCAGCCCATCGCGGCACATCGTCTGCGCAAGGCATCATTGCGCGGCGCGCAACTCATGTGCGTGAATCCGCGGGACTTCAAGTTCAATTTCGAGGTCGACGAAAAGGTCATTGCCGATCCGGCAGGAATGGTAAATGCACTGGCCGCCATTGCTCGGGCAGTGCTGGATACACGCGGGGCTGATCTGAACCTTCCCAAGGCGCTGGCGAATCTGCTGGTCGCGGCGGAGGTGAGCCCGACGGAACGTGCGATTGCGGAACGGCTGTGTGCGGCTGGGCGCGGCACAGTGCTGCTCGGTAATCTCGCGGCCGTGCATCCCGCTTTCTCGACGTTGCGTGCGCTGGCCGGCCTCATCGCCGAGGCGAGCGACACGGTGCTCGGCTACCTGCCGGAGGCGGGCAACAGCGTGGGCGGCTGGCTTGCCGGCGTGCTCCCGCATCGGACCGCAGGCGGTAGACCGGCAGAATCGACGGGACTCGACGCGCGCGCAATGGTGGAAGAGCCGCGCAAGGCCTACCTTCTGTTCGGCGTCGAGCCGGAGTATGACTGTTTCAATCCAAGCGTGGCGCGCGCGGCGGTGGAGGCGGCGGAGTTCGTCGTCGTCATGGCACCGTTCTTCACGGATGCGATGAAACAGTATGCCGATGTCGTGCTGCCGATCGCGTATTTCACCGAAACTTCCGGCACCTTCGTCAATGCCGAAGGACGTTGGCAGAGTTTCGCAGGGGCGGTCACGCCTCCGGGTGAGGCCCGGCCCGGCTGGAAGGTTCTGCGCGTATTGGGCAACATGCTCGAATTGAGCGGGTTCGACTATGTCTCGTCGGAACAGGTACGGGACGAACTCGCCCGCGCGGTGGAGGGCCTGCAGCCCGACAACAAGGTTTCCTTCGAAACGCCCATAGCAGCTCTGCCGGCAAATACAGGCGGGCTCATGCGCGTGGGTGACGTTCCGATCTACGCGGTGGACGGGCTGGTGCGGCGCGCGACCGCGCTGCAGCAGACGCCCGACATGCAGGCGGCGCAGAGCGTTGCGGTCGGCAGCGCCCTGGCGCAGCGTCTCAAATTGGATGTGGGGGTGCAGGTCACGGTTCGCCAGGGCGGTGCGTGTGCGGTTTTCCCGGTGATGATCGACGACGGCGTACCGGACGGTTGTGTCTGGGTGCCGGTTGGCTTGAGTGGCAGCGCGGAATTGGGCCCGCTGTTCGGGCCGGTCGAATTGGAGAAGGCTTGAGAGCGATGCCCGCGCGTTGTGATCTGCCTTTGCCGCTGCAGGTGAGTCGCATATTGCGGGTTGTATTGGGACTGAGAGCGATCGGACAGGTATAACGGGACAGAATGTTTGAAGGCATGCTGACACTTTGGGCGGCTGTACCGCCCAATATACAAGTTCCTGTCGTCATCGTGGCAAAGATCATGGCGATCGTGCTGCCGCTGATGGGGGCGGTGGCGTATCTCACCTTTGCGGAGCGCAAGATCATCGGCTACATGCAGGTGCGCGTCGGGCCGAACCGGGTCGGGCCGCGCGGATGGCTGCAGCCGATAGCCGACGCACTCAAGCTGTTGCTCAAAGAGATCATCATTCCGACCAACGCCAACCGGTTCCTGTTCGTTGTCGCCCCGATCCTGGCCATCACGCCGGCGCTCGCTGCCTGGGCGGTGATCCCGTTCGGAGACGGCATGGTGCTGGCGAACATCGACGCGGCCCTGCTCTATGTCCTCACGCTTACGTCAATGGGCGTGTACGGCATCATCATCGCCGGCTGGGCATCTAACTCCAAGTATGCATTCCTCGGGGCCATGCGCTCCGCCGCGCAGATTGTGGCATATGAAATCGCTATGGGTTTCGCGTTGGTCGGCGTGCTCATCCCCGCCGGGAGCCTCAATCTGAACGATATCGTGCTCGCACAACAAGGCAGTGTCCTGCACTGGTTCTGGCTGCCCTTGCTGCCGCTGCTGGTGATCTTCTTCGTGTCCGGTGTGGCGGAGACGAATCGCTCACCCTTCGACGTGGCCGAGGGCGAGTCCGAGATCGTGGCGGGATTTCATGTCGAATACTCGGGCATGGCGTTCGCCGTGTTCTTCCTGGCCGAATACGCGAACATGATTCTGGTGGCCGCCATGGCATCGATTCTTTTCCTCGGCGGCTGGCTGTCGCCGTTCGAGGGGATCCCAGTGCTCGGACCGCTGTTTGCACCGGTGCCCGGACTGCTGTGGCTATTGTTGAAGATATCCCTGTTCCTGTTCCTGTTCCTGTGGTTCCGCGCCACGTTCCCGCGTTACCGCTATGACCAAATCATGCGTCTGGGCTGGAAGGTGTTCATTCCCATCACCATCGTGTGGCTGATCCTGGAAGGTATTGCCGTGGTGGCGGGCATCGGCCCCTGGTTCGACTGATGGAAATCGACGGATGAAAGCGATCCGCAACTACTTCAAGAGCCTGCTGTTGTGGGAACTGCTGCTAGGGCTGAGACTCACCGGGAGGCACCTGTTTGCACGCAAGGTCACCGTGCAATATCCGGACGAGAAGACGCCGCTGTCGCCGCGGTTCCGTGGGCTGCACGCCTTGCGCCGCTATCCCAACGGAGAGGAGCGCTGCATCGCATGCAAGCTGTGCGAAGCGGTGTGCCCGGCGCTGGCCATCACCATCGAGGCGGCTCCCCGGGAAGATGGCTCGCGCCGCACGACACGTTACGATATCGACCTCTTCAAGTGTATTTTCTGCGGATTCTGCGAGGAGTCCTGTCCAGTGGACTCCATTGTGGAAACACGCGTGTTCGAATATCACTTCGAGAACCGGGCCGATGCGATCATGACCAAAGCGAAGCTGCTGGCCCATGGCGACAAGTACGAAGAGCAGATTGTGCGAGATCGGGCAGCGGATGCACGGTATCGGTAATGGACTCAGTATCGATGAAGTATCGACCAATAGGCCGGCATTATCATGACTTTTGAGCAGATTCTTTTTTATCTCTTCGCGGGGGTGCTGGTATTTGCTGCGTTTCGGGTCATCACCGTTCGAAACCCGGTGCATGCCGCACTATTTCTCGTGCTGGCATTTTTCAATAGTGCCGCGCTCTGGCTGTTGGTCGAGGCGGAATTCCTCGCGATAACGCTGGTTCTGGTGTATGTGGGCGCCGTCATGGTGTTGTTCCTGTTCGTGGTGATGATGCTGGACATCAATGTCGCGGCCCTGCGTGCCGGTTTCACACGCTACCTTCCGGTGGGTGCCATTGTGGCGCTGGTTTTGGTGGTTGAGATGGGCCTGGTGGTGGGAGCGCGGTTTTTCGGAACCGATCAGGGAACGGCTGTGCGCCACGGGGCTGACTACAGCAATACCAAGGAATTGGGAAGCGTGCTGTACACGGACTATGTATACCCATTCGAGATCGCGGCGGTAGTACTGCTGGTTGCGATCATTGCGGCCATCGTCTTGACGATGCGGCGACGTCCGGAGACGAAGTATCAAGATCCGGCGCAACAGGTGATCGTGCGCCGGGCTGACCGGGTCCGGCTGGTGCGCATGGCGGCCGAAGAGAAGAAATGACGCGAGGATATCAAGACCATGCGTGAAGCAGTGGCAGTACCGTGTCTTGCATGCCGGGGCCGGACCTGGGGAACATGGAGGAATCATGCTAGCTCTCTCTGATTATCTCGTCCTGGGAGCGATCCTCTTTTGCATCAGCGTTGCGGGGATTTTTCTCAACCGCAAGAACGTGCTCATTCTCTTGATGTGCATCGAGTTGATGCTGTTGGCGGTGAATATGAACTTCATCGCCTTCTCGCACTTTCTGGGTGATATAGCCGGGCAGATATTCGTGTTTTTCATCCTGACGGTGGCGGCGGCGGAGGCAGCGATCGGCTTGGCCATTGTGGTGGTGTTGTTTCGCAACCGACGGACCATTAACGTCGAAGACTTGGATGTGATGAAGGGCTAGCGTTGTGGAGAAGGTCTATCTAGGCATTGTGTTAGCACCTCTCGCCGGCGCGATCCTGGCCGGCCTGTTTGGGCGGCCGATTGGCAGGAGCGGGGCACACTGGGTCACCATTATCGGAGTGGCCATATCGTTCATGCTGTCGCTGGTGGCGTTGAAGCACATCGTTATCGATGGCGCCGAACCGTTCAATGGACCCGTCTATACCTGGATGGTCAGCGACGGTATCCATTTCGAGGTTGGATTCCTGATCGACCGGCTTACCGTGTTGATGATGACCGTGGTCACTTTCGTCTCGCTGATGGTCCATATCTACACCATCGGTTACATGCGCGACGATCCCGGCTATCAACGCTTCTTCAGCTACATCGCGCTGTTCACGTTCGCCATGCTGATGCTGGTGATGTCGAACAACTTCATGCAGCTCTTCTTCGGCTGGGAAGCGGTCGGTCTGGTGTCGTACCTTCTGATCGGCTTCTGGTACAAGAAGGAGTCGGCCATTTACGCCAATCTCAAGGCGTTTCTGGTCAATCGCGTGGGCGACTTCGGATTTTTGCTCGGCATCGCAGCGATCCTCATGTACTTCAATAGCCTGGACTACGCTGATGTGTTCGCCGCTGCGCCGTTCATGGCAGGGCAGACCATAGAGGTCATTCCGGGCGTGGAGTGGTCGCTGTTAACGGTCATTTGTCTGCTGCTGTTCGTGGGGGCCATGGGCAAATCGGCGCAGGTTCCGCTGCACGTCTGGCTTCCGGACTCCATGGAAGGCCCGACACCCATTTCGGCGCTGATTCACGCCGCCACGATGGTGACGGCAGGCATCTTCATGGTCGCGCGCATGTCACCGCTCTACGAGTTGTCGGAGACAGCGTTGAGCGTGGTGCTGGTCATTGGTGCGATTACTGCCTTTTTCATGGGGCTGTTGGGTATCGTGCAGAACGATATCAAGCGCGTGGTGGCCTATTCGACGCTGTCGCAACTCGGATACATGACGGTGGCTCTTGGAGTATCGGCATATGCCGGTGCCATTTTCCACCTCATGACCCATGCCTTTTTCAAGGCGCTGCTGTTCCTTGCAGCCGGTTCCGTCATTATTGGCATGCACCACGATCAGGACATCCGCAACATGGGGGGGTTGAAGAAATATATGCCCATCACCTACTGGACAGCGCTGATCGGATCGCTCGCGCTGATCGGATTTCCTGGATTTGCAGGTTTCTTTTCAAAGGATGCGATCATCGAGGCGGTGCATGCATCCCATCTGCCGGGAACAGGCATCGCTTATGCCGCGGTTTTGGGGGGCGTGTTCATTACCGCGTTCTACAGCTTCCGCATGTTTTTCCTGGTGTTCCACGGCAAGGAGCGCATGGACGAGCATACCCGGCATCACTTGCGTGAGTCGCCTGCCGTCGTGACCGTCCCACTGATCATGCTGGCGATTCCCTCGGTTTTGATCGGCGCGGTTGCCATTGGTCCGATGCTGTTCGGAGAGTATTTTGCCGGGGCGATTCATGTGTTGCCGCAGCACGATGTGCTGAGAGAGTTGGGGCAGCACTATACAGGGCCAATGGGATTTATCCTGCACGGTCTTGCGACCCCGACGTTCGCGTTGGCGATGCTGGGGGTCTTCTTTGCTTGGCTGTTCTATCTGAAACAGCCCGCATTGGCGGACAAGGCCAAGGAGCTGCTGCGGCCGGTATACGACATTCTTGATCGCAAATACGGCTTCGACGACTTTAACGAGGTGGTCTTCGCAGGTGGCGGTCGCGTTGCAGGCAGATGGCTGTGGCGGATCGGCGACGCGATGGTGATCGACGGAGTTGCGGTGAACGGCACGGCACGCGCGGTCGGATGGTTTGCCGGCGTGCTGCGCCACGTACAATCCGGGTATCTCTATCATTATGCATTTGTCATGATCCTGGGCCTGCTGGTGCTGGTGACCTGGACTTGGTTCGTGCTCGGGTAAGGAAGGGGACGTAGTACATGTCAGAGCTGCCATTGCTCAGCTTGGTAATCTGGACACCGATCATCGGCGGTCTGGTCGTCCTTGCCGTGGGGGACCGCGAGCCGTGGGGCGCGCGCTCCATCGCGCTAGTTTTCTCGCTCCTTACGCTTGCCTTGAGCGTTCCGCTGTATGCGGAGTTCGATACGAGCACCGCTGCGATGCAGTTCGTGGAACTGTCGCCGTGGATCTCTACTTTCAATATCAATTACCACCTGGGCGTGGACGGCATTTCCATGCCGCTGATTCTGTTGACCGCCTTCACGACCGTGCTGGTGGTGATCGCAGGGTGGGAGGTGATCCAGTACAAGACGGCGCAATACATGGCAGCCTTCCTCGTGCTTGAGGGATTGATGATCGGCGTGTTTGCCGCCTTGGATGCTGTGCTGTTTTACGTGTTCTGGGAAGCCATGCTGATCCCGATGTTCCTGATCATCGGCATCTGGGGCGGCCCGCGGCGGGTGTATGCCACCATCAAATTCTTCCTGTACACGTTCCTGGGTTCCGTTCTGATGCTGGTGGCCCTGATCTACCTCTATTACCGGACGGGTAGTTTCGGGGTGCTGGACTTCCATCTAACGCCGCTCGGCCTTACCGAGCAGATCCTGATCTTTATCGCTTTCCTGCTGGCCTTTGGGGTGAAGGTGCCCATGTGGCCGGTACATACCTGGTTGCCGGACGCCCACGTGGAGGCACCTACCGGAGGATCGGTGATTCTGGCGGCGATCATGCTGAAGATCGGCGGCTATGGTTTCCTGCGCTTCAGCCTGCCCATCACGCCGGACGCGAGCAATGAGCTGGATTGGCTCATGATCATGCTTTCGCTCATCGCAATCGTGTATATCGCTCTCGTGGCGCTTGTGCAGGAGGATATGAAGAAGCTGATCGCGTATTCCTCTATCGCGCATATGGGGTTTGTGACGCTCGGCTTTTTCATCGTTTTCGCGATCATTGCCAAATCCGACAGCATGCAGGGTGCCGCCATGGGTATCCAGGGCGGCATGGTTCAGATGATCTCACACGGTTTTGTGTCCGGGGCGCTGTTCCTTTGCGTGGGTGTACTGTACGACCGGCTGCACAGCCGACAGATCAGCGATTACGGCGGTGTCGCGAATACCATGCCAAAATTCGCGGCCTTCATGGTGCTGTTTGCCTTCGCCAATACCGGGCTGCCCGGAACGTCGGGATTTGTGGGTGAGTTCATGGTGATCCTCAGCAGCTTCAAGGCGAATTTCTGGTATGCATTTCTGGCTGCAACAATGTTGATCCTTGGTGCTGCGTACACGCTCTGGATGGTAAAGCGCGTGGTATTCGGTGACGTTCGCAATGCAGGCGTTGCGACTCTGACGGATATCAACCGTCGCGAGTTCCTGGTTCTTGGGGCGCTGGCAGTTCCTGTGCTGCTGTTCGGAATTTGGCCGGCACCGTTGGTTGAAGTGATGGAGGCGTCGGTGCAGAACCTCCTCGAGCATGTTGCTGTCTCCAAACTGTAATTGCGGACGGCGTGGTGGTTGATGGAGCCGCCGCGTTGGTAAGAGCCAGAGGAAAAGATGAGTTTCGTATCGAGTGATTTCATTTCGGCGGCGCCGGAGATATTTGTCCTGGGAATGGCGTGCCTCGTGCTGGTGGCGGACCTTTTCCTGGACGAGCGGAACCGCGCCGCTACGTACTGGCTATCCCAATTGACGCTGGCGGGTGCGGCGGTCCTGACGATTGCGCTGTATGACGAACGGCCGGTGTCGGTCTTTGGCGGGATGTTCGTCAATGACGCCATGGGCAATGTTCTCAAGCTGTTTATCTATTTGTTGACGGCCGGCGTGTTTCTCTATGCACGCGATTACCTCAAGGCGCGCGATCTGTTCAAGGGCGAGTTTTACGTGCTCGGGTTGTTCGCCGTGCTTGGCATGATGGTGATGGTGTCGGCCCACAATTTCCTGACGATCTACCTCGGGCTGGAGTTGTTGTCGCTTTCGCTATATGCACTGGTGGCCTTCGATCGGGATTCGACCGTGGCTGCGGAGGCGGCGACGAAGTATTTCGTGCTCGGTTCCCTTGCGTCAGGCATGCTGCTGTACGGTATTTCGATCCTGTATGGCGTCACGGGCAGCCTGAGTATTCTGGAGGTGAGCGACTTCGTCGCCACAAATACCAACTTGGATCTCTTCGTCGTATTCGGCTTGGTTTTCGTGCTGGTTGGTGTGGCGTTCAAGCTCGGTGCCGTGCCGTTCCATATGTGGATGCCGGACGTTTATCATGGCGCGCCGACGGCGATCACGTTGTTTGTGAGTACCGCACCAAAGATCGCAGCGTTTGCGATGCTTATGCGGCTGCTGGTGGATGGCCTCGGAGAGCTGCATGGAAACTGGCAGGATATGATAGTGATAATGGTCCTGCTCTCCTTGGCAGTGGGCAACATCATTGCTCTCGCGCAAACGAACATCAAGCGCATGCTCGCCTATTCGACGATCTCCCATATCGGATTCCTGCTGCTCGGTGTTGTGGCGGGCACTGCCGAAGGTTATGCAGCGGCCATGTTTTACACGGTCACGTATGCCCTGATGGCACTCGGCGGATTCGGTATTGTGATTTTACTGAGCCGCGCCGGATTCGAGGCGGATAAGCTCGATGATTTTAAGGGATTGAATGAACGGAGTCCCTGGTTCGCCTTCATGATGTTGGTGCTCATGTTCTCCATGGCCGGAGTGCCGCCTACCGTGGGTTTCTATGCGAAACTTCTGGTGCTGAATGCGGTCGTGAACGTTGATATGGTCTGGCTGGCAGCCGTGGCTGTGGTGTTTGCCATTATCGGCGCGTTCTACTATCTGCGGGTCGTCAAGCTGATGTACTTCGACAAGCCGGAAGATGCGTCGGCTCTTGATGTGAACACTGATGTGCGGCTGGCGCTGAGCGCCAACGGACTTGCAGTGCTGGCGCTTGGGATTTTTCCGGGGCAACTGATTGCGCTTTGTACAGCGGCTATTGGCTGAGGTGCCAAGCAATGTCACAGGGTTCCGTCATTATCGTTTTTTTGCTGCTGGCGTTCGTTGCGGCGAATTTGCCCTGGCTGAGTGAGCGTGTATTCTTCCTCGTTGAACCGAAGAAGGGTAACAAGGGAGCTGCGGTTCGGCTGCTCGAATGGCTCATCCTGTATTTCGTAGTCGGCGCGCTCGGGATCGGGCTGGAGCAGAAAATAATGGGGAATGTCCATGCCCAGGGCTGGGAGTTTTATGTCGTTACACTCTGTCTTTTCCTCGTGTTCGCGCTTCCAGGCTTTATCTGGCGATACGACCTGAAAAAACATCTGAGCCGGCGGTGAGAACGCCAGCCGGCCAAAAGGGCCATTCCTGCGTCATGTGGCGGTAAGATCCGTCATGGCAGGCGCCCTGATAACGGCTGGGGATTTGGCCAGGGCGTACTGTCCGATATTTGTGTCAACTCCAAGAGGGCTGTAGGGACCTCGGAAAATAACTCGGACAAAAGGTGCGGTTAATGCCGTTTCAGATTTACTGGCAATTACTGCACCGCTATATCGGACAGATGGCTACGGAAGCGCCTCTGACACACCCCTGGGCCGTAACCCGGCACTGGCGCTGCCCTGCATATGAAAATTTTGCGCGCCGGGTTGAAACGGACGATTACAGTCTGTAGAATCCCCAACTTGCAATTGCGGGGTGGAGCAGTCTGGCAGCTCGTCGGGCTCATAACCCGAAGGTCGCAGGTTCAAATCCTGCCCCCGCTACCACGCTTATCTGAAAAAAGCCCCGCATAGGGGCTTTTTTATTCCTGCCGAAGCTTGGTGGCAGCGAGTGCTATCCGGGGCCTGAGGGGCCGCTATTGGCTAATTAGGCACCGATGGGTATAATGTATCTTGATGAAGATGCTGCGAATTTCAAGGAGTGGGCCTCGGGCCCATTTTTTGTTTCTGTCAGGGGTCGGATGCGTCAAGAATCTCGAAATCTGCAAAAGCTTCTGGGGCCGGTGATTACTGCAATGGGGTATGAGTTGGTCGGGATCGAGTACCTGCCCCGTCCAAGAAATGCCCTGCTGCGAATTTATATCGACAAGGAGGGTGGGGTAGACCTGGATGATTGTCAACGAGTGAGCTACCAGGTGAGCGGGGTGTTGGATGTAGAGGATCCGATCCCTGGACGCTATACCCTGGAAATCTCGTCGCCAGGTCTTGATCGCCCGTTGTTTACGGCAGAGCATTTTGCCCGTTTTGCGGGGTGCCGGGTAAAGGTCAGGTTGAACGTGCCCTTGGAGGGGCGGCGGAATTTTACCGGGGTTCTGCAAGGAGTGAAAGCGGGGAACGTAGTCCTTGATGATGACGGTAGAGAGATTTGCTTGCCATTGGATCGCGTCGAGCAAGCGCGGTTGGTGCCGGACGTGTAGCTCGATTGGTTGGAGGCTTTGGACGTGAATAAAGAGATTCTGCTGGTTGTGGATGCCGTATCCAACGAGAAGGGCGTCGGCAAGGAGATTATTTTTGAGGCGATCGAGGCCGCCTTGGCTTCCGCGACGAGAAAGCGGCACGACATCGATATCGACGTGCGTGTTGTAATCAATCGCGAAACGGGCGACTACGAAACTTTTCGCCGATGGGAAGTGTTGGCCGACGATCAGGAGGTGGAGGCTCCCGCCCGCCAGCTGCATCTCGCGGATGCTCGGGAAATCGATGCAAATGCCGAAGTCGGTGGATTTGTCGAGCAGCCGATGGAGTCCGTGTCCTTCGGCCGGATTGCTGCGCAGACGGCCAAGCAGGTGATCGTCCAAAAGGTCCGTGAGGCGGAACGGGCGCAAATCGTCGATGCCTACCGGGAGCGGAAAGGGCAACTGGTCACTGGCGTTGTCAAACGGGTCGAGCGGGGTAATGTGTACCTGGATCTGGGCGGCAATGCCGAGGCGATGGTGCCGCGCGAAGAGATGATTCCACGGGAGGCGATACGGCCCGGTGATCGGTTGCGGGGCTATCTCTATGATGTGCGCTCGGAAAGTCGTGGTCCCCAGCTTTTCATGAGCCGTACCCGGCCCGAGTTCCTTATCGAACTGTTCAAGCTGGAAGTTCCGGAAGTGGGGCAGGGGCTCATCGAGATTGTCGGTGCGGCGCGGGATCCCGGCCTGCGGGCAAAGATTGCCGTGAAATCCAACGATCAGCGCATCGATCCCGTCGGTGCCTGCGTGGGCATGCGCGGTTCCCGCGTCCAAACCGTCTCCAATGAGTTGGCCGGGGAGCGGATCGACATCATTCTTTGGAATGAAAACCCCGCCCAGTTCGTGGTCAACGCCATGTCCCCTGCGGAAGTCGTATCCATCGTGGTGGATGAGGACGCCCACAGCATGGATATCGCCGTGGCGGAGGAACAGTTGTCCCAGGCGATCGGGCGCGGTGGACAGAATGTGCGCCTGGCCAGCCAGCTTACTGGCTGGGAATTGAATGTGATGACCGTGCGCCAAGCGGAGGAGAAGAGCGAGGCGGAGGCGCAGCACCTGCAGCGCATGTTCATGGAACAACTCGATGTGGATGAGGAGGTGGCAGCGATTCTGGTGCAGGAGGGGTTCTCCAGCATCGAGGAAGTGGCCTATGTACCCGCTCATGAATTGTTGGAAATCGAGGAATTCGACGAGGAAATCGTCGAAGAACTGCGGGGGCGTGCCAAGGATGTGTTGCTGACACGGGCGATTGCCAGCGAAGAGAAACTGAGCTCCATCAGGCCGGCGGCTGATCTCATCGAGTTGGAAGGCATGGATAATGAATTGGCGTACGCGCTTGCGGAGCGCGGCATACGTACGCGGGATGACCTTGCTGAGCAGGCAGTGGACGATCTTACGGATATCGAGGGCGTGGACGAAGAGCGGGCAGCAAAGCTGATCATGGCTGCCCGCGCGCACTGGTTTGCGGACGAGCAGCAAGGCTGAAACCCCTTAAGGGGAGGCATACATGACGGATGTGACAGTAAGACAGTTTGCGGAGGTTGTCGGGATTCCGGTCGACCGGCTGCTTGTGCAGTTGGGAGAGGCCGGCCTGCCTATAACCAGCGCGGATGAAACCATCAGCGAAAAAGAAAAGCTGCAATTACTGAGCTATCTCCGGCAGAGTCACGGGCGGACGGAGGACGCGCTCGGCGTGGGCGAGCCGCGGAAGATTACGCTCAAGCGTAAGACTGTAAGCGAACTGCGGTTGGCAGGCGCCCAAGGCAAGGCCAAGACGGTCAGTGTCGAGGTGCGCAGGAAACGCACTTACGTGAAGCGCAGTATCGTCGCGGACGAGAGCCGGGAGGTTGAGCAGGGCGCGCTGGAGCAGGTTATGCGCGACCAGGCGGTTGCCGATGAGGCAAGACGCAAGGCGGAAGAAGAAGCACGCCTGAGGGCCGAGGAAGATGCACGGCGCAAAGCCGAGGAAGAGGCACGCCTGAAGGCCGAGGAAGAGGCGCGGCGCAAAGCCGAGGAAGAGGCACGCCTGAAGGCCGAGGAAGAGGCGCGGCGCAGAGCCGAGGAAGAGGCACGCCTGAAGGCCGAGGAAGAGGCGCGGCGCAGAGCCGAAGAGATGCGGCAAGCGGGCGAAGACGAGGCGGTTGGCCGCAAGGCAACTCCAGAGCGTAAGCCCGTTGGGGCGGCTGAAAAGGAGAAAGCAAAAGGGCGGGCAAAAACTCCCGCTGAGCCAGTCAAAACCGTGGAGGCCGCCGGCGATGACAAAACGAAGTGGCGCTCCGACAGGGAGGAGCGGCGCGGCAAATATGGGCGCGAAGAATTGCACGTTGCCTTGGACAAGGCCGGACGCCGTCCGAAAAAGGCCAAAGGCAGGCCCAGTACGATCGGTTCGGCGATGGCCCGTCACGGCTTTGAACGGCCAACGGCTCCTGTGGTGAGAGAGGTGAATATACCGGAAACGATCACGGTGGCTGAGTTGGCCCAGAAGATGTCGGTGAAGGCTGCCGAGGTCATCAAGAACCTGATGAAAATGGGCGTGATGGCCACGATCAATCAAGTGCTGGATCAGGATACCGCCACCCTCGTGGTCGAAGAGATGGGGCATACCCCGAAGATCATGCGGGAGCATGACCTGGAAGCCGAGTTGATGGCCGGTGGACAGATCAGTGGCGAAAAGGAGCCTCGGCCCCCGGTGGTGACGATCATGGGGCATGTGGACCATGGCAAGACCTCGCTGCTGGACTATATCCGCCGCACCAAGGTGGCTGCCGGCGAGGCGGGAGGCATTACTCAGCACATTGGCGCCTATCACGTGGAGACCCCCAAGGGGGTGATCAGTTTCCTGGATACGCCGGGCCATGCGGCGTTTACCGCCATGCGCGCGCGCGGTGCCAAGGTGACGGATATTGTGGTGCTCGTGGTGGCCGCGGACGACGGCGTGATGCCGCAGACGATCGAAGCGATCCAGCATGCCCGCGCAGCCAATGTGCCCATCGTGGTGGCAGTGAACAAGGTCGACAAGCCCGAGGCCGATCCGGACCGCGTGAAGCAGGAACTGGTCGGGCATGACGTCATTCCAGAGGAGTGGGGTGGCGACACCATGTTCGTCAACGTGTCGGCGAAGACCGGACAAGGGATCGATGATCTCCTCGATTCGATCCTCGTACAGGCAGAAGTGATGGAGCTTACGGCGGTCAAGGATTGCCCCGCCACCGGTGCTGTCATCGAGTCGAGCCTCGACAAGGGGCGCGGACCGGTCGCGACCATCCTGGTGCAGAACGGAACCTTGCGTAAGGGCGATGTTATCCTGACCGGGCAAGAGTATGGCCGTGTCAGAGCCATGTTCGACGAGACCGGGCGGAGTGTCACGGAGGCCGGACCTTCCATGCCTGTCGTGGTGCTAGGGCTGTCTGGAACGCCCAATGCCGGTGACGAGGTCATGGTGGTGGCCGACGAACGCAAGGCGCGTGAGATTGCGCTCTTCCGGCAGGGCAAGTTTCGCGACGTGAAGCTGGCGCGGCAGCAGGCCACCAAGTTGGAGGACGTGTTCTCCCAGATGGAGGAGGGCAAGGTCAACTCTATCAATATCGTGCTCAAGGCGGATGTCCAAGGCAGTGCTGAGGCGCTGCAGGAATCGCTGACGAAACTCTCCACTGACGAAGTGAAGGTCAAGGTGGTCGCCGCGGGTGTGGGCGGGATCAACGAGTCCGACGTGAACCTGGCGGTTGCATCCAACGCCATCATAATCGGCTTCAACGTGCGTGCGGATGGAGCGGCCCGTCGGCTGGTTGCCGAGCAGGGCGTGGATTTGCGCTACTACAGCATCATTTACGAGGCGATCGAAGAGGTAAAGAGCGCGATCAGCGGCATGCTGGCACCGGAAATCAAGGAACAGATCGTGGGGCTTGCGGAAGTGCGCGACGTGTTCCGTTCGCCCAAATTCGGCGCCATTGCCGGATGCCTGGTCATCGAAGGTGTGGTGCGGCGCGGTCTGCCGATCCGTGTGCTGCGTAACAACGTGGTGATCTACGAAGGTGAACTCGAATCGTTGCGCCGTTTCAAGGACGACGTGAGCGAGGTGCGTGCGGGGACGGAATGCGGCATTGGCGTCAAGAACTATAACGACGTCAAGGTGGGTGACCAGATCGAGGTGTACGAGAGGGTTCAGGTCGCCCGCAAGCTGTAAGAGTGTTTGACGTTTGCCGGGTCGACCAGCCGGAGCGATATGGCGCGAGAATATTCCAGAAGCCGCAGAGTCGGCGACCAGATGCAGCGGGAACTGGCCCAGTTGATCCGCGAGGAGATCAAGGATCCGCGGGTCGGCATGGTCACTGTGTCCGGTGTTCAGGTCACCCGGGATTTGGCCTATGCAAAGGTCTACGTCACGGTGCTGGGCGCCGGAGACGACACGGCGGAGACCGTGAAGGCGTTGAACAATGCCGCGGCATTTTTGCGTCGGGCGCTCGGTCAGCGCATGGTGATCCGTAGCGTCCCCCAGTTGCAGTTCGTGCATGACGAGTCCATCGAGCGCGGGGCCCGGCTCTCTTCCTTGATCAACGCCGCCATTGCGGCCGATGAGAAGAAGGCGCAAAGGGGAGACGGGGAAGGCAAGGATGACCCGGAAGATAAGCAAGGCTGACCGGCAACGGCGTTCAATTGTGAATTGCAAAAGAGGTTAGGAAATGGAGCGGCGTCGCGGCGACCGCAGAAATGTGGACGGAATCGTGCTGCTGGACAAGCCGGTAGGTATATCGTCCAACGATGCGTTGCAGATCGTGAAGCGTCTGTTTCGGGCGCGCAAGGCCGGTCATACCGGAAGTCTGGATCCGCTGGCAAGTGGCATGTTGCCCATATGCCTGGGAGAGGCGACGAAGATTTCCGCCTTCCTGCTGGATGCGGACAAGTACTATCGGGTCGTTTGCAAGCTGGGTGAGCGTACCACTACGGGGGATGCGGAAGGCGAGGTCACCAGCATCCGGCCTGTTGGAGACCTGTCCTTGCGGCAGGTGGAAGAAGCTCTGGCGAAATTTCAAGGAGAGATCGAGCAGATTCCACCCATGTATTCCGCCGTCAAGCATCAAGGGCAACGGCTCTACAAGCTCGCCCGGCAGGGCGTGGAAGTGGAGCGACAGCCGCGGCGTGTCGTCATCCACGAACTGACCCTCGTGCGGTACGAAGGCGATTTGCTTGAGTTTGATGTGCGCTGCTCGAAGGGGACGTATGTCCGCACCCTCGCCGAGGATATTGGCGAGGCTCTGGGTTGTGGTGCCCACGTCAGCGCCCTGCGTCGGCTCGGCGTGGGGCCCTATCAGGAAGCGGGCATGCATCGCCTCGACAGCGTGCGCGAACTGGCCGAGGAAGGACTGGAGAAGCTTGATTCGCTCCTGCTTCCCATCGAAAGCGCTCTAGAACAGTGGCCGGGCGTGCGGCTATCGGAAGATATGGCCTTCTATCTGCGCCAAGGACAGCCCGTACTGGTCCCCCAGGCGCCAGCCAGCGGTTTTGTGCGCTTGTACGGACGGAACCGGTTTCTCGGTATGGGAGAAATCCTCGACGACGGCAGGGTTGCGCCGCGGCGTCTGATGCTCGGTGCCCGCAAGAACGGATAAGAGTTTTTGTTGGTACAGTTGAGCATAAACGTTTAAAATGTTGTATTCATTTTTAGATTTTTCGTTCTGGAGTGGTCCCAAATGGCATTCAGCACTGAACAGAAGCAACAGATCGTCAAGGAATATCAGCGCTCGGCTAACGATACCGGGTCGCCGGAAGTGCAAGTCGCCCTGTTGTCGGCGCGTATCAGTCACTTGACCGAACATTTCGCCACCCATAAGCAGGATCACCATTCCCGGCAAGGCTTGCTGCGGTTGGTAAACCAGCGCCGTTCTCTGCTTGATTACCTCAAGAAGAAGGACTCCGCCCGTTACCAGGAATTGATCACGCGACTCGGTCTGCGCAAATAACGTTGTAATCGCGATAGCTTAAGGAACGCCAAGTGACGTCCATCAAAAAAGTCTTTCAGTACGGAGATCATACGGTAACCCTGGAAACCGGCGAGATCGCCCGCCAAGCCACTGGCGCGGTGCTGGCCAGCATGGGGGACACGGTGGTGTTGGTAACGGTGGTCGGGATGAAGGAGGCTGTGGAAGGCCGCGACTTTTTCCCTCTGACGGTCAACTACCAGGAACGCACCTACGCAGCCGGCAAGATCCCCGGCGGGTTCTTCCGGCGCGAAGGGCGGCCGACGGAAAAGGAAACCTTGACCTCCCGCCTCATTGATCGCCCCCTCCGTCCCCTGTTCCCCAAGGGATTCACCAACGAAGTCCAGATCATCGCCACGGTGATGTCCCTGGACAATGAAATCGATCCGGACATCATTTCCATGATCGGATCTTCAGCGGCATTGGCTATCTCCGGAATCCCGTTCAACGGCCCGATCGGTGCCGCGCGCGTGGGCTACAAGGACGGCAAGTATCTGCTGAACCCCTCCCTGAGCACACTGAAGACTTCCGATCTGGACTTGGTGGTGGCCGGAACCGAAAACGCCGTGCTGATGGTCGAATCCGAGGCCAACGAGTTGTCTGAAGAGGTCATGCTAGGCGCCGTGCTGTACGGCCACGAGCAGATGCAGGTGGCGATCAAGGCTATTCGCGAACTGGCACAAGAGGTAGGTACTCCTGCTTGGGACTGGCAGCCGCCCGCGACCGACGAGACCCTCCAGAACCTGGTCGAGCAGATGGCGGACAGCCTGTTCCAGGAGGCTTATCAGATCCGCGAGAAACAGGACCGCTACCAGCGCCTCGGTGAGATCCGCAGCGACGTCTTTGCCAAGCTGACCTCAGAAGAGGGGGGGGCTTGGCCTGCCGAGGCGGTTCGTACCGCCATCGAGAAGCTGGAGAAGAAGGTCGTGCGCGGCCGCATCCTCGCGGGCGAAGCGCGCATCGATGGCCGCGATACCCGCACGGTGCGTCCCATCACGATCCGCACTGGTGTGTTGCCGCGTACCCATGGTTCCGCACTTTTCACCCGTGGCGAAACGCAGGCGCTGGTGGTGGCGACCCTGGGCACCGAACGCGATGCGCAGATCATCGACGCCATCGAGGGCGAGCGCAAAGAACCTTTCATGCTGCATTACAACTTCCCTCCGTACAGCGTTGGCGAAGTCGGTATGGTAGGCAGCCCGAAACGGCGCGAGATCGGCCACGGCCGTCTGGCGAAGCGCGGCTTGCAGGCAATGATGCCAACCGATTTTCCGTATACGATTCGCGTAGTATCGGAAATCACCGAATCCAACGGCTCCAGCTCCATGGCTTCGGTGTGCGGTGGCAGTTTGGCTCTGATGGATGCCGGTGTGCCTGTCAAGCGGCCGGTGGCCGGTATTGCTATGGGCCTCATCAAGGAGGGCGACCAGTTCGCCGTGCTGACGGATATCCTCGGTGACGAGGATCATCTGGGCGACATGGACTTCAAGGTGGCCGGTTCGCGCGAAGGCGTGACTGCGCTACAGATGGACATCAAGATCGACGGCATTACCCCCGAAATCATGCGCATCGCCCTGGAACAGGCGCGGGAAGGCCGCATGCACATCCTGGACAAGATGGCCGAGGCGATTGCCGAGCCGCGCAAGGAGATGTCGGAATATGCGCCGCGCATCATCAGCTTCCGCATTGATCCCGAGAAGATCCGCGATGTTATCGGCAAGGGCGGGGTCACTATCCGTGCGATCACGGAGGAAACCGGCACGACCATCGACATCTCGGACGATGGTACCGTCAAGATCGCGTCGGTCGACAAGGCCGCTGGCGAAGAGGCGCGTCGCCGCATCGAGCTCATCACGGCCGATGTGGAGGTCGGCAAGGTCTATGAGGGACGCGTGGCCAAGCTGATGGATTTCGGCGCATTCGTGACCATCCTGCCCGGGCGCGATGGCCTGGTACACATCTCTCAGATCTCCGAGGAGCGCGTGCAGAATGTCAGCGACAAGCTCGCGGAAGGTGACGTGGTCAGGGTCAAGGTGCTGGAGGTCGACAAGCAGGGCCGCATTCGTCTGAGCATGAAGGCAGTCTCTGTCGAATAACTTGAGTCGCCTTAGCGTGATAAAGGAAGGGGCCTTCGGGCCCCTTTTTTATTTCTGAAGCCATATGGCGCCGAACCCCATCGATTCTGGAAACCCTTGCTGAGCGCAAGCGGTTGTCTCGATACGCTAAGCCAAGTATTTGGCATCTTTATTGCATTATTTTATTCGGATCTTCATTATCTGACCCGGTCAGATGTTGATTTGACCGATTTCGACTATTTACCTGGGGAAGATTTGTTATCGTGTCGAAAAGTCAACAGTTGAGCGATTGAGTCGACAAAATCGCGTTAGATTCGGTTTGCCAAAGATGGCGCTTG
>JBAYZB010000022.1:0-24612 GCA_041672765.1 Gammaproteobacteria bacterium
TCCCACAATGCGTCCGAGAGCGTGAACCGGTTGGCCATCCCGTGTCTCGCCATCGTCGTGCCTCCTTAGCTGAGGAGTCAGTGCTAAAGTCTAGATCGGCTCGATGAGGGTTATTCGGATAGGCTCTAAGGCTGCCGCCTTTGTACACGTCCCGAAAGGTCTCCTTCCCCGCCGAACATCTCGCGCACCCGGCAGTCCTCGCACATCTGCAGTCTGCGCAACGCGGCCTGGCTCTGGAACATCCAGTGCCCCTTCAGTTTTTCCGTCATGCGGTCGATGACGCTGCGGGTCGCAAAGGCCTTGCCGCAGGCGATGCAGTGAAATGGCGGCTCTTCGTGCAGCACCCGGGCGGCGCGCCGCTGCTCGGGGTCGTACAGATAGCGCGGGACCAGCGAGACCGCGCCTTCCGGGCAGGCGGCCGCGCATAGCCCGCACTGCACGCAGAGCGGTTCGTGGAAATTGAGCTGCGGACTCTCGCCGCCCGCAGTGAGCGCACGCGTCGGGCACACGGACACGCAGCCGAGACACAGGGTGCAGGCGTCCTGCTTGACGCGGACATCGCCGAACGGAGCCCCTGCCGGCAGGGGCACCACCGCCCGCCTCTGCGGCGCCTGCTCGTAGAGGTGGTCCACCGCCATGCGGATGGTGGTCCGCTTCTCATCGAAGGTGGCGAAAGCTGCGGGCCGAATTTCTGCGTCCAAAGGGGGTTCGGCGAGGCTGTCCGTTACCGTCGCACCGGCGCTCTCGCCGACCAGAATCAACTGCTCACCCGAGTAGCCCATACCCGCGAGGATGGTATGTGCGTAGTTGAGCTGGGCCTTGACTTCCTTCATCACCGCCAATGGAACGGCGTCGGTGGCAAGCAGGGCGACCTGACTCGCCCCGTAGGCCAGCGCCGCGAGCCACAAGTCCATGCCCGCCGATCCGAGTTCGGCGACCTGGAGCGGTATTACCCGCTCCGGCAACGTGGTGATGAGCTCCTCCAACCGCTCCTTCCCCTGTTCGGCGTCGTGAATCAACAGGCAAGCCTGGCGCCCTCCATTATCCCGATAGGCCTTGAGCATCTCCCGCACCCGCGCCAAGGTGTCCGAGAGGCGCGGATACGCATAGGTGATGGCACTGGTGGGACAGGCCGTGGCACAACTCCCGGCCCCTTGGCAGAGGTACGGGTCGATCTCGATCTTGTCGCCCACGGACGCAATGGCGAACGCTGGACAGATTTTTGTGCAGCGTGTGCATCCCTTCAGGCCGCGGGCGCCATGGGCACAGATATCGGGGTCGTACTGGAAGAACTTCGGCTTCTCGAATTCGCCGACCATGGTCGGAATTTCATCCAGCGCCCGCAGCAGGGCCTGCGTATCGCCATTCGGCGCGTAGTAGCCGAAGGGGAGGATTTCACTGCGGATAAGCGGCGGCACGCTCAGGTCCAGTACGAGATCGAAACCCTCCCGGCCCGGAAATGCCAGTTGTGCGAGGTTTACTTCATCGTCCGCCGCGGCCACCGCGATATTGAACGCACCCAAGTGGCCACTGATTCGCCGTACCTCGCCGTAATACAGTCGCTGCCCGTCATCGCTCCCGTTGCCGCGCTGCCCGCCGTCCCATGCGCTGACCAGCACTGCGCAGTGCACTCGCTCCTTGAGCTTGTCCGCCGCCGCCCGCGCCTGTCCTTCCGGGCCGATGACGATCGCCGTTCCCGCTGAGTGGTACTCCACCAGCGTGGTGGGCGTCGCCTCGATCCTGGCCGCCGCCGCCAAGGCGGCCCGGCGTGCCACACCGTCGGCAGTGACGCCGGGAAATTTCATCCAGACCACCTCACCTTCCCGCCTCATGCATCGCTCCCTGAACCATCCGGTTCCGCCGCCTGCTTCCGTCCAGCCTCCGCTTGGGCCACCGATGCGCGCGCCGTCGCATCATCCGATGGCGATGTCTGCCCCTTCCCTGCCGCATCCGCGGCCTTCGGCGGCTCACCCTGCGCTTCCGTCGCCTGCAGTTTCTCCATCGCCCTCTCCATCGCCCGGCGCATGTCGTAGGTCACGATGCCACCCAATCCCGTGTAGCCGCTGTAATCCTCCATGTATTCGTTGAGCGGGCAGCGGGCTTGAAACGCCTCGCTGCGAAACAGCTTGCGCAGTGCCAGACGCCGCAGCTCGGCGCTCACCTTTTCCGCAAGGAACATGCTGTAGTCGGAGCTTTCGTCCAGGCTGTCGAGGGGCGGCAGATCGGCGTCGGTAATCTCCCTGACGGGCGTCTCGGCCGGTTCGGCAACGGCGGGGGGCGCCGTCTCTTCTCCCTCGTCTTCCTCGCCGTGCGCGAATTTGCGCTGCGACCAGCGCGCCAGAAAGGAAGGCTCCCGCGGATCTTGCGCCGCCTCCGCCGCACTGGGAACGCAGCCCTGCCCATTTCGGTTCGTTCGTTCCATCATCGGCCTCCCCCTGCCCATCGATCGCGTTTGCGTCCCTTCTTCTCCGTGGGCACGTAGTGCTCGACCACATACCGTTCCAACCAAAGATAGATCGGCGGCGGCAAGGGAATGGCGAACACCTCCTCGCCGGCATCCATGTAAGCCTCCGCTTCGTAATGACTCGCCAGGACCAGGAACGGCACCAGTTCCGCTGCTTGCCGATGGCAGACAACGAATACGCTCGGCTGCCGGCCTAACAGGTTGTAGTAGTAGCCTTCCGTCTCGTCGCGATGCAGGGCGATCTCGAATCCGCCCCACAGATATTGCTCCGCCGTCTCGTCCTTGTGGATCAGGCCGCGGGCGGTCGCGGCATCCGCCGCCATCGCGCCCGGCACGATCCCGACCACCTGCCAGCATTCCGTGATCCAGCGGTTGTTGGCGACACTCCTCCGCTCGACAATGACGCTGACAGGGAACCTGTCCGCTGCTGGGTTGCTCATTTCCCGGCCTCCACGCTGCCGCTGCCTGTGGCAAGGTCCTTCGCTCGTCCTGCGTCCCGAAGCCTAAGTCTTGCCCGGGTCAGGCTGGGACACGCAGGATTGATTACGCAACTTGCGTACCAGTAGGGGAAAGGAACGGAAAAAGCGCGGCCGGCGGAAGAAAGCTCCACGAATGGCAGAAGATGCGCGACAAAATGTACCAAGCGCACCCGGAGTGCGGACATACTGACGCAGACGCCGACACCCGGCCCCCCTGCATGAACCGCCACGGCCGCAATTTCCGTGGCATGCCGATGATCCGACCCGAGGAATGTTTCTTGCTACTTTCCGGCAACCCAATCTCAGGAAGGCACCGCAGGCCGAACATGAATCAATCGTCTGTTCCGCGCTTCATGAACGTAAAGCAGGTCGCGGATTATCTCCAACTCAATGAAAAAAAGGTTTACACGCTGGTCAGCGAAGGGAAAATCCCCGGCACCAAGATCACGGGCAAGTGGCTGTTCCCGAGAGAACTCGTCGATCAGTGGATGCTCGAATCGAGCCACGGCGGCGTGCTGACGGATCGCCTGGTGCTCGCCGGGAGCGACGACCCGCTGCTCTATCGCGCCATCATGCACCTCGCCGCCGAGATGCAGTCCCACGCCCTGGTGAGCTACAGTTGCACCGGCACGCAGCTCGGCCTGTCGCTGCTGGCGCGGCAGCGTGCGGACGTGTGCGCCATGCACTGGGGCCCCGCTGCCGAAAGCCACTACCGCCATCCGGCGCTGTTGCGTCACTACCCGCAGCATCACGACTGGATTCTGGTGCGCATCTTCCAGCGCGAGCAGGGCCTGATCGTGGCCCCGGACCTGCTGGCCCAGGCGCCGGACGTCGGCGTCGCCGCCTTGCTGGCGACCGATTTGCGCTGGGCCATGCGGCAGGAGGGCGCCGGCTCGCAGCGCTACCTGCAGGAGACCTGCATGCGCTACGGCATCGACGGCTCCCGCTTCAATGTTGCCGTGCACGCCTACTCGGAGCGCGATGCCGCGGCGACGATCGCCATGGGGCACGCCGACATCGCCCCGGGGGCGCGCAGCGCAGCACGCGAATTCGGGCTCGCCTTCGTGCCCATCGGCTGGGAGGCCTTCGACCTGGCCCTGCACAAGCGCATCTATTTTCGCGCCCTGTTTCAGAAGCTCATGGAGTATCTGAAAGGAAGCGACTGCCAGACCACTGCGCAACGCCTCGGCGGCTACGATTTCAGCGAGATCGGCAGGCTGATATGGACGCTGTGAAGCAAAGGACGCGCCGTCCGCGGCCGCCCCCCGGCTGAAAAGCCAGTCCCACGATTTACTCACCACGAACAAGAAACGGCCCTGGTTGTCCGCACCCCCTCTTATCTCCACACGGTCCGATTACACTCAACACTGCGGGGCGGTGGACGCGGGTGCATCCGCCGTTCCGATGCTTCACTGGACCGAGAGGAGGCCGATGCCGGCGCGAGGCTCATGGCGCAACGAAATGTGGCGGCAGCCCGTGTCCGGCTGTGTCCTGCTGGCCGTGCTGCTCGCCGGCTGCACCCTGCCGAGCCGCGAGGCGCTGCTGGTCCTGGAGGATCTCGCGGCGGGCGATGCCCCGAGCCGCCTCAAGAAACAAACCGCCCCGCCCGCCCGCAAGACCCTCGCCTTTCACATCGAGAACCGCGAATACGTCGCCGATCTCTACACCCCGACCGATGCCGAACCCGCAATCGCCATCCTGCTGGTGCCCGGCGTGGCGGAAGCGGGCAAGGACGATCCACGGCTGGTGGCGTTCGCGGAAACTTTCGCGCGCGTCCGCTTCCGCGTCCTGGTGCCCGACCTGCCCAGTCTGCGCACCCTACAGGTCAGTCCGGCGAATATCGGCGAGATCGCGGATGCGTTCCTCTTTCTGGTGTCCGGCCGGGCGTTTCCGGCACCGGCCACGGCCGGCATCGGCGCCTTCAGCTACGCAGTCGGTCCCGCCATCCTGGCCGCGGACCGTCCCGAGCTGCGCAACGCCGTGGACTTTGTGCTCGGGGTAGGCGGCTACCATGACCTGAAGCACGTCATCACCTTCTTTACCACGGGCTATTTCCGTGTTAATGACCGCTGGCGCTACCGGGAACCGAATCGCTACGGCAAATGGCTCTTCGTACTGAGCAACGCCGGACGCCTGCCCCACCCGAACGACCGCCGCCTGCTGCGCCGGATGGCCGAACGGCGGATCGCCGATCCGCACGCCCCCATTGCCGATCTCGCCGCCAGTCTGCATCCGGAAGGGCGTTCCGTTTATGAACTCCTGATCAACGAGGACCCAAAGCGCGCCCCGCAGCTCATTGCCCGCCTGCCATCCCCGTTGCGCGCGGTGGTGAACGAACTCGACCTCGCCAACAAGGACCTTGGCCGCATTCGCGCCCGGCTGATCCTGGTTCACGGCAGCGGCGACGACATCATTCCCTATACCGAGAGCATGGCCCTGGCCGCCGCCTTTCCACCGGACCAGGTGGACCTGTACGTGGTCGGCGGCTTGGGTCATGTCGATCTCGAACCACCCGGCCTGTATGATCGGTGGCGGCTGTGGCAGGCCGCCGACGCCGTGCTCGCCATCCGCGACCAGACGGCGGGCGCCGAACGGTTGCCACCTTGAAGCGGGGAATCCAACAACGGGAACCACAGGCCAAACGCAGGCGACAGATATTGGCGGAGTACTGATCTTGAAATTACATGATCGCGAATCGCGGGAGAAACATGGGCCGATGCTGGACGCGCCGCTCGCGGCCCGTGCGCCGCGCTGGGCCATGGCGCTGTTCCTGGCTACGCTGGTGGGGCTGAGCTACCTGGTGTTACGGGATTTTCTGGCCCCGATCGCCTGGGCGGGCATCCTTGCGTACATCACCTGGCCCCTGTACCACCGCTTGGTGCAGGCCTTCCCGGGCCAAGTAGGCTTGGCCGCACTGGTCATGACCCTGGGGCTGGCGGTCGCCATCGTGGGACCGTTCGTCGGCCTGGGTTTTCTGTTGCGGGAGGAGATGAGCACGATCTACCGAGGGATAACGGAGCAACTCGCTGCGGGACAATCCCCGCCGGGGCTGCCTGAATCCCTCATGGCCATCCCCTGGCTGGGCGAACGTCTGCAAGAGATATTGCAGCGATTCTACGGCGATCCTGCGGCACTGGCCCAACAGATCGGCCAATGGGCCCAGCGGTGGGCCGGCGAGCTCACCGGCTTGGTGGGAGACATCGGCCGGAACCTGCTCAAGCTCGGCATCGCCCTGCTGACGCTCTTCTTCGTCTATCGGGATGGAGAAGCCCTGGCGGACCAGGTGCGGCGCGTGGTCGCGCGCTTCCTCGGCCTGCGTGGCTCGGCGTACATGCACGCGGCAGCCATAACCACGCGCGGCGTGGTATACGGCGTGGTGCTCGCGGCACTCGCCCAAGGGCTGCTGGCGGGACTCGGCTATTGGGCGGCCGACGCCCCGGCGCCCGCCTCCCTGGGCCTGCTCACGGCGCTGGTGGCGCTCATTCCCTTTGGCGCCCCCGTGATATGGGGGACGGTGGGACTCTGGCTCATCGTCAGCGGCAAACTCCTGGCCGGCATCGGCCTGCTCGTATGGGGCGCGCTGGTGGTCAGCTCGGTGGATAACTTCATCCGGCCGCTGGCCATCAGCTCCACCACGCGGGTGCCGTTCGTGCTGGTGATGCTGGGCGTTCTCGGCGGCCTGCGGGCGTTCGGCCTGGTGGGCCTGTTCCTCGGCCCCATCATCCTGGCGGTATTGCTGGCCGTGTGGCGGGAATGGCTGGAGACGGCCAGCGGCGAGGATAGCACCCCCTCTCATGACAAAAACGGTTAACTGGTGACCTCGGAAGGACTCCAGCAGGCAAAAAAATACCGCCAGTCCGGCTGAATACGGTGGCGTCTGGAACTGGCGGCAACTGCCGCGGGAGCGGATCCCGACGGCAAATCAACGAGGACATCGCTAACTATGACACGTCTGACCGGACCGGGTTCCGCGGGCGGCTGTTGCAGGCGCACCGTGCCGGGACGAGAGCCATGTGGCGGCAATTCCGCAAGGCCAGCATAAGACCGTCGGCCATCGCTATCGGGGGCCCGGAACCACGCTACAGGGGGTTGCGGCGGAGCGCCTCCAAGGTGCCCAATCCACATGAAATACGTAGTTTTCCCAATTCCAAACGGGCAATCGACTTAGTAGGATCGACTTGCCTATTCTGAGTGTCACAGTCTTTTATTTCTCCCATTTGGCCCGGCGCCCACCACCCCCAAGGCGTCGGGCCTTTTTTACACCCCACGCACTGCCGCTCCACCAGCCGTCCAGGATGACGACTCGCAGCCCTGGGAGGAAATAAATCTGCATTACCGGGACTGAATGCCGCCCGCGATGCCGCAACAAACCACGGCGGGCTTTTGATAAGACATACCACGCGGGCAAGAATTAGGAGGGATGGTGGGCGATGCTGGGATCGAACCAGCGACCCCTGCCGTGTGAAGGCAGTGCTCTCCCGCTGAGCTAATCGCCCGTATCCGAAAGGAAGTGTGCATTCTACGTGGAGATGATGATGCCGTCAATTCGGTCCCGCATCGCGATGCCGACTTTGATAGAATAGCTCGATCCCTTCCACAACCTATCGAAGTCCGATGAGTATCCGTACCCGATTTGCTCCCAGTCCAACTGGTTATTTGCACATTGGCGGTGCCCGTACCGCGCTGTTCTCCTGGCTCTATGCGCGCAAGCACGGCGGGACCTTCGTGCTCCGCATCGAAGATACCGACCAGGAACGCTCCACGGTGGAGTCCGTGAACGCGATCCTGGAAGGCATGACCTGGCTGGGGCTCGAATATGACGAAGGGCCTTTTTTCCAGACCCAGCGCTTCCCGCGCTACCGGGAAGTGATTCAGCAGTTGCTGGAGGAAGGAAAGGCTTATCGGTGCTACTGCACCAAGGAAGAACTGGACGCCATGCGCGAGGCACAGATGGCGCGCAAGGAGAAGCCTCGCTATGACGGCCGCTGCCGTCACCTCAAGAATCCTCCGACCGACAAGCCGTTCGTGGTCCGGTTCAAGAATCCCCTGGACGGGGTGGTGGTGGTGGACGACCTGATCCGCGGCAAAGTGGTGTTCCAGAACAGCGAACTCGACGACCTAATCATCGCGCGGACCGATGGCACGCCCACCTACAACTTCACCGTCGTGGTGGACGACTACGACATGAAGATCACCCACGTGATCCGCGGCGATGATCATCTGAACAACACCCCGCGCCAGATCAACATCCTGCGCGCCCTCGGGGCCACCCCGCCGATTTACGCGCATGTGCCGATGATCCTGGGGCCGGACGGGCAACGGCTGTCCAAGCGCCACGGAGCGGTGAGCGTGATGCAGTATCGGGAAGACGGCTATCTGCCCGCGGCGCTCCTGAACTATCTCGTGCGGCTAGGCTGGTCGCACGGCGATCAGGAGATTTTTTCCGTCGACGAAATGATCAGGTTGTTCGACATCAAGGACGTCAACAACTCCGCATCGCAGTTCAACCCGAGCAAGCTGCAGTGGCTCAATCAGCACTACATCAAGGAAAGCGATCCCGCCCATGTCGCCCATCATCTCAGTTGGCACATGGGACGGCTCGGGATCGATCCGACCACGGGCCCGGACCTGGTCGACGTGGTGAAGGCGCAGCGCGAACGGGCCAAAACCCTGGTGGAGATGGCGAACAACAGCGTGTTCTTCTATCGGGAGTTCGACGCCTACGATGAGAAGGATGCGGCAAAGCACCTTACCGCCGATATCCTGGGGCCGTTGAGCGACCTGCGCGCAAGGCTTGAGGGGTTGCCCGAGTGGACGGCGACGGCGATCCATCAGACGGTGATCGATTGCGCCGAGACGCATGGCCTCAAGCTCGGCAAACTGGCGCAGCCGGTACGCGTCGCGGTGACCGGCGCCGCCGTATCGCCGCCCATAGACGTAACGCTACAACTGGTCGGCCGCGAGCGGACACTGGCTCGAATCGCGCGCGCCATCGAACACATCGAGCGCAACAATGCGGGGAAGTAAATCCACAGTCTTGACAGAGGTGTCGCGCTGGCGTAAAGTGCGCGCTTCCCACGCATGGGGCCATAGCTCAGCTGGGAGAGCGCTTGCATGGCATGCAAGAGGTCGCCGGTTCGATCCCGGCTGGCTCCACCAATACGCAAGGAAGGGCTGGTATACCAGCCCTTGCTTTTGACCGGGTCCCGTCCCCATCGTCTAGAGGCCTAGGACACCGCCCTTTCACGGCGGTAACAGGGGTTCGAATCCCCTTGGGGACGCCACCTTATTCCTCCAAGTAAAATCAACGCGATAGTGGATCACGGTAGCGAGGGATTCGGGATCGGCTGTGATCCGCGCCACTGCGCGCGACAGCGCCTTCCTCTTCTCCGCATTCCCCGCCTCGGGTCGCCGCGCAACGATTGCCCGAAGATGCTGGCAATGCTGCGTTCGGTTGTTGTTCCTTTTCTTCGGGGGGGACAAGCCGGCTTCTCTTCACACGGACGGCAACGGGAAATGCGCCATGAGTCAGTCCTATTCGTGATTGCCCGCGGCTCGGTATCGGGTCATGGCATAACGGTCTGGAAGAAAGCGGTCGGGTACTCCACTCTCCCCCATGATCCATCCGGTTGGCGGCACGCAGTACCATAAAAACGCAACTGCCTGCCGCCGCTGTTTCCTTCCAATGTGTACTGGCGGCAGTCACGCCCTCCGGCCCGATAGTCCGTCACCCGTGTGACGCGATAGCCAACGGTCTCTTGCCGTACCGTAGCGGAACGGGTGCCCGCTTTCCCAGGTGCGCGCAGCGGCCCGGCAGCCTGCGCCGTGTCCGCCCGGCCGGTGGCGCCATCGGCTGTGGCTTCCTCGGGCGCACTGTCCACCGCTGAGCGCTGCGTTTGCAGCGGCACCAGGGGATCAGGTTTCTCGCTCTCTGCAACTTTGCCGCGTTCGACGGGCTGCGGTATTGCGGCTTGTGGCCGGGCGGGTATTCCGGCAACCCCGAGGCCGCCATTATTCCGGATGGTGTCACGTATCTCGGACCAAGGAGCGGTCGGTACCTGCCGCGCATTCGCAGCAGGCCCCGTGGAGTTGGCTGCAAAGGACCGTCCGGGCAACGAGTCTACGCCCGGCAGATACAGGATGACATACAGCATGGCGGAAAGCAGTAAACCCGCCACCGCGTAGCGGAGAATGCGCGTCCGCGCGGTGCTACGCCGGCCATGCGAACCGGCCGCTGCCGTCACGGCAAGAGACCGCGCAGCGTAGGCCTGGGCATTCCGGTGCGGCGGAATCCGCGACACACCGGACTCAGGCACGATCTTCCGTTTCCCAGCTTTCCGTGGACTCGTCTCCTGCGGTGGCGCGGGACGTTCCGGCAGCGGTTTCCGCTTCTCTGGCGGCCGTTGCAAAACCTTCGGGTGGCGTGCCAGGCACACCGGGTCGAGCAGCGTTTCCTCGACCAGGTCCGCGGCGACCTTGAGCACCTCGGCCACGTCGAATTCATGCCTGCCCTCGCCTGCGCCGTTCAGCAGCACCCGTCCGCAGATCAGGTTAATGTTCCGCGGCATGCCTTGGGCGAGTTCATGGATCGCCCGTATCGCGCCCGGTGAAAACCTCGGATCGCCCTGCCAACCGGCGCACCAGAGACGATGTTCGACGTACATCCCGGTCTCGTGCTCTTCCATGCCCCCGAGTTGACAGATGACCGCGCCATCGCCCAACCGCCGGGCCAAACCGGGCGGTCCGGCCATGAGGACCTGCAACATCGGATATTGGTCGGACGCACGCAACCCGGTCAGCGCTGCGATCCGGGCGACGCCTTCCAACGCCCGTTCCTGCACGGCATCGATCGCCAGCACGAACCGCTGATCGCGCTCCCGCTGGCGTTCCAGAACTTGCCGCAACCGTTGGAGCGCTCCATTCCCGTCGGTCGGTTGCCAACCGGGGACGAATTTTTCGGCAACGGCACATGCCAGCGCATCACCCTCAAGCTGCGTGGCATCGACCTGCGCACAGCACGTCCCTTCCCCGCTTTGCCCGGCAAGCGTTTCGGCGAGCAGCAGAGTCTTGCCGCTACCCGGCGCTCCCGTAAGCGCGATCAGGCCCATGCCCTGCTGGAGCGCCAGCTCCAACCGGGCCCGCGCCCGCGCATAGCCCCGGTGCGCGAAACGGAAGGTCCGGTCCGGGGTGAGACGAAACGGGTCTGCATCCAGGCCATAATATGCTTGGTACATGCGCAGCTCCTGTTCCGTGACGCGCCACCCCGCGGCGCACGCCGCGGGTGGCCACATATAATCGGTACGACTATTTTCCTGTCAGGCAGTGGATAGGATTCATTACCGATAGAGTAGAAGATGGTGAACACGGCGTCGTGAGCATCTCACGCTGCCGAATACGGTTCGCTTGGAATTGGCGCCAAACTTGGCGGAAGACTTGTTCACCGATCTGCAGCCGACCGCTTCGATCACTGTCTGCGATCGTCGCAAGCAAAACCGACATTGCCCGCAGAGGTCTAACTTTTATCAGGAGAATTCTTGCAAGGCTCGCGCTTCCGCCATATTGGCGTTCCATATCCAGGCTTCGCCGAACGCCGCGCCCGCCGCAGGCGCTCTGCCATTTACCCGAGAAGGAGGGCACACCATGCGCTTTCGCGACCGCAGAGAAGCCGGCCGCAAGTTGGCGGAGAAGCTCTTGCCCTATGCCGGCCGGCCGGACGTCGTGGTGCTCGCCCTGCCCCGCGGCGGCGTGCCGGTGGGTTTCGAGGTGGCTGAGCGGCTCGGCGTGCCGCTGGACGTGTTCGTGGTGCGCAAGCTCGGCGTGCCCGGCCATGAGGATCTGGCCATGGGCGCCGTGGCCAGCGGCGGCACGCGGGTGCTGAACCGCGAGGTCATCGATCCGCTCCATATCCCGGAAGCCATTGTCGATGCGGCGTCCGACCTGGAATCGCACGAACTGGCGCGGCGCGAGCGGCTCTACCGCCACGACCGCCCCGTGGTCAACGTGCGCGGGCGCACGGTATTGCTGGTCGACGACGGACTTGCCACTGGCGCCACCATGCGCTCCGCGATCCGGGCATTGCGCGAGTTGGGGCCGCGCACCATCACCATTGCCGTGCCCGTGGCCGCTGCGGATACCTGCGAGTCCCTGAGCGAGGAGGCGGACGTGACGGTCTGCGCGATCACGCCGGAACCGTTCTACGCCGTCGGATTCTGGTACGAGGACTTCTCCCAGACCACCGATGAAGAGGTGCGCGAGCTGCTGGAACGGGCGCAGCGACCGGGTGACGAGCCGGGGAAACAGGCGGCGCAACAACCTCATCCCCCCCACACAATGAGGAAAGTCTCACACGCGATCGATGGAGATATGCCATGAGCGCCGAGACACCGCAGCAGCAACGGGAAGTGAATATTCCCATTGGTGACGCCGATCTGGAAGGAATCCTGGCACTCCCCGCCGGCTCGATCGGACTCGTGATTTTCGCCCACGGCAGCGGCAGCAGCCGCTTCAGCAGCCGCAACCGCTATGTCGCGCAGGTGCTCAACCAGGCGCGGCTGGCCACCTTGCTGTTCGACCTCCTGACGGCGGAGGAAAACGAGGTGGACATGGTCACGCGGCACTTGCGCTTCGACATCCCGCTGCTCGCCCATCGCCTGACGGAGGTGGTCGACTGGACGGCCGGCCAGGACGAGACCCGCGGGTTCAGAATCGGCCTGTTCGGGGCCAGCACCGGAGCAGCCGCCGCGCTCATCACCGCAGCGGACCGCCCGGATAAGGTGCGCGCCGTCGTCTCGCGCGGCGGCCGCCCCGATCTTGCCGGCGCCGCCCTGCCCCGGGTCAGGCCCCCCACCCTGCTCATTGTCGGCGGCGAGGACGAAGTGGTGATCGACTTGAACCGTCAGGCAGCCGCGGCATTGCAGACGGAACACTTGGTCGAGATCGTCCCCGGCGCCACCCATCTGTTCGAGGAACCCGGCACGCTGGAACAGGCTGCGGTCCTCGCCCGCGACTGGTTCCTGCGTCATCTGCAGTAGCGCGGCGGGCGGCAGGCAAAAAAATCCCGCGTTATGCGGGACAAAGCGTATTCATCACGCGCGTTTCATCGTGTCACTGCCGGGCGCCGCCTTCCGATTCGCCCGGGCTCGGGGCGTCCGGACTGACCTGCCCGTCCTCGCCAGTCACTCCCCTCTGGTGCGGAGTGCTTGGCATGTCGCCCGGGCCGGCGCGCTCGGACTCGTACATATCCACGCCGGTCTGCATCCGCGACTCGAACTGCGCGAAATCGGCCTGATCCAGCGTGTCGTCTTCCCCATAACCCTGTTGTTTCCAATAGGCCTGGAGTTCCGGCATCGCCTGGGCCTCGTCGTAGCTGATCAGTTCATCCTTGTTCTTGTCCAGTTCCTGGAAACGCTGCTGGTACTCGACCAACCCCTCCGCCTGATGCTCCGTGGCCGGGGCCGGCCCGCCGACGCTGGGGATGGTCTCGCCTTGCGACTCCGCGCCCGCCGTCTCCCGGTCCATCGGCTGCTCCGCGCCGGCCGCAGCGCCGGCCTGGGAGTGTTCGTCCGCCTTATCCATCCCGCCGGCGGCAAATGCCGGACCACACAACAATGCTGCAAGTGCTGCAAAAAGCGCTTTGTGTTTCATGCTCCGTCCCTCCTTCCTACAGGTCGGTCTTCAGCGCACCGCTGACGGTGGTCACACGGCGCCATGCTCCTTGCCAGAGACAGGTTTCGCAGCGCACCTCAGCCCGGCCTTCCTGTCCCATTATTTTTGGACAGCCAACCAGTTGCACAGTTGCGTCCTGTCAGCGGCGCTGTCCGTCCGCTTGCGCCGCATCGCCACGATCCGCCTCTCTTATCTCTTGATAGCATGACAACATGTAAGCCAACATGATTCCTTTGATGACTTGGCGCCGCTTGCGCGCGGAACGGCCCGATACCCGCTGTATCCCTGCGTTTCCTATCATTTGGATAACTCCGCCGTCATCCCGGTGCTCCATTCAGCGGACGGAACCAGAGGGACCATGGCCACGGGACATGAGCAACAGGAACCCCTGCACAGTCCGCACGAGAGGGCTCTCATCCATCGCACGCTGCTCATCATCGGCATCGCGGTATCGGTCGTCGTCGCGCTGGTCCTGCTGTGGTACCTGATCGACGTGCTCCTGCTCGCCTTCGCCAGCGTGCTCCTGGCGATTCTCATCCGTGCGCCCACCGATTGGCTGAGCCGGCATACGTCGCTCTCCTCCGGATGGGCGCTCGCCCTCGTCATCCTCATCCTGTTTGCGCTGATCGGCACCATCGCCGTGTTCTTCGGCCAGGCCGCCGCGAACCAGTTGGCGCAACTGTTCCGCAAGTTTCCCGAACTGATCGAGGGCGTAAGCGCGCGGCTTGCTCAATACGAATGGGGACAACTGCTCGTGCAGCAGATGCGCCCGCGCCAGTTGCTCGAACAGGGACCGGACTTTCTGGGAAAAGGCATCACGGTCATCTCCACCACCTTCGGCCTCATCGCCAATTTCGTCATCGTCCTGTTCATTGCCGTTTATCTGGCCGCGCAGCCCCGTCTGTACATCGACGGCCTGGTGCGGCTCTTTCCCCTGCACCGGCGCCAGCGCGCCCGGGAGACACTGGAAGCCATCGGCCAGATCCTGCGCTGGTGGCTGATCGGCCAACTGTTTCTCATGGCGGTGATCGGCACGGCCACCGGCATCGGCCTGTGGTTGCTCGGCGTGCCTCTGTGGCTCGCCCTCGCGCTGCTGGCCGGGCTGCTGGAATTCGTCCCTTACATCGGCCCCATCCTCGCCGCCGTGCCGGCGGTGCTCGTTGCCCTTGGCCAGGACGCCACGCTGGCAGGCTATGTCCTCCTGCTCTACGTCGGCATCCAATCCCTGGAAGGCTATCTGCTCACGCCGCTGGTGCAGCGCAAGGCCGTTTATCTGCCTCCCGCGCTGCTGATCCTCGCGCAGGTCACGCTGGGCATCCTGATCGGCGGCCTCGGCCTGCTGCTGGCGACACCGCTGTCCGCCGCGGCGCTGGTGGCGGTCAAGATGCTCTACGTGCAGGACGTATTGGGCGACACGCAGGCCGCGGAATAGCCTGGAGCCTATGTCGGCAGGTTCAGGCCCTGGCCTCGTTCAGGTCCGCCTTCAACGAAAAGAACCGCAACAGATCCTTCAGGGTGAGTATGCCCACGACCCGCCCTTCCTCGACCACCATCAGTCGGCTGATGTTCTTCCGGCTCATCAGGGAAAGCGCTTCGACCGCATCCGTTTCGGGCCGGACCGTGATCTCCGGAGAGGTCGGCTGCACCACCTCGCCCACCGTTTTTCGCTCCCACTGCTCGCGCGGGACGCCCTTGACCTCGCGGCTGCCGGCGGTGCCCAGCAGACGGCCGTTTTCCACCACCGGGAACAGATCAAATTGATACTTGTAGAGATAGTCATCCACGAATTCGCGCAGCAACGTGGCAGGCGCCACAGTGACCGGCGACTCGTGCATGAAACGGCGCACCGGCTTGCCCTCCAGCACCTGGCGCACCAGCAGGTCGCGGTATGTCATCCGGGCGGCAGTCCGCAGGAAGAGCCCGATCAGGAACCACCAGACGCCGGCGATGAACGCCCCCTGGATGAAGAGGAAAAACCCGAGCACCACGAGCAGGATGCCGAAGCCCGACCCGATGCCGGCTGCGGTGCGCGTGGCGGCGCGGAAATCGCTCTTCCACGCCCAGAGCGCGGCGCGCAAGATCCGCCCGCCGTCCAGCGGAAAGGCCGGCACCAGGTTGAACACGCCGAGCACGCCGTTGATGGCGGCGAGCCAGAGCAGCACGCCGCCGATGGCCACCGGCCATCCCGCCTGGTACAGCGCGTAAAGGAGACCGGCGAGCACGAAGCTGGCGATCGGGCCGACCACCGCCATGAAGAATTCCGCCTTGGGACTGTGCGGCTCCTGGTTCATCTCCGCCACGCCGCCGAATACGAACAGCGTAATGCCGCGGATGGGCAGCCCGTAGCGCCGTGCCATCAGGGAATGCGACAGTTCGTGAAATACGATGGACAGCAGCAGCCCGATCGCCCCCGCCAGACCCATCACCCAATAGGTCCACAAGGACAGGCCCTCGTACCAGAGCGGAAAGACGCCCACCGCGAGCGTCCAGGCGATCAGGGCCCCGAGGATCAGCCAGGAGAGGTCGAGTCGCACCTCGAACCCGAACAGCGTGAACAGCGGATAGGCTTTCCCGAACATGCTCCGCTCCTCTGCTCGACGGCGGCCGCCGCGTCGCAACGATCCTCTGCTTGCGGTCAGGGGAAACAGGAGGATGGCCGCCGCATGAGGCCTCCTGCGCTGCGCCGCTACCGGACCACCTGCCTGGCCCTTGCCTTATCGCGAACCCCGGCCCGTAAAGTGCGTGTCCGGTGCGGGATTTCTTTCGCCCGGTATCTTCAATCTTAGCCCCGCGACTCATCCGGCGCCTTCATCATCAGGCCTCCGCCGTTTCCTCGGGCTGTCGCAGCCGGGCCAGACGTTCATGCAAGGCGGCGGCGATACGCAGGTGAGGCTCGTCGCCCTGGCCTTGCCTTTCCAGCTCTCCGGGGTCGATCGGCGCGCCGAAGGTGACGGACACGGGGTGCAGACGCGGCCAGCGCGCCCCACGCGGCAAGGCCTGGTAAGTGCCCGCGATCCACACCGGCACCACGGACACCGGCTGTGCCTGCAGCAGGAGCCCGATACCGGGCCGAAACGGCCGCAACCGCCCGTCGGGCGAGCGCTCGCCCTCGGGAAACCAGACGAGGTTATAGCCACGCCGCAGCACTGCAGCCCCGAAGGCGAGATTTGCCAGCATCCCGCGCTGGGGATCGACGGGCAACACCCGCGCCGCCCGGCTGAAGGCGCGCAGGACGGGGTTGCGGAACATGATGCCGGTCCAGCCGCCCCAGTACGTCCGTTGCAGCCGCGGCGTATCCAGCGCGGCGCCCAGGACCAGCGGGTCCAGCAGACTGGCATGGTTCGGCACGAGCAGGAACGGCGCCGCCTGGGGCAGGTGCTCCCGTCCCCTGACCTGGAGCTGAAAAGGCCCGCGCAGAACCGCCCGCATGAGCCACAGCAGCGGCCACTCCAGCACCCGGGCCAGCGGCCCCGGCGGTTCCAGCCAGCGTTGCCCGCGCCGGTCCAACAGCCGCTCGGGCTCCCGCAGTTGCGCCACCGGGTCCGCAGCGGCCTCCACGTGCCGCCCCGCCGCGGCCACCTCCCGCAACAGATCGCGCACGGTTGCGATGCGTCCGATGGCCGCGTCTTCCAGACTCGCCCCGGTGCGCTCGCGCACCTCCAGCGTCAGATTCAGCCACTCCAGGGAGTCGATGCCGAGGTCCAGGTGCGGACTGGTGTCGGGCGTGAGGCGGACCTCGTGAAAACGCCCGGCCAGCCAGTCCCACACCACCCGCGCCGCCGGGTCCTGCAACAACTGCCGATCCTCCGGGGCGAACCGCTCGATGGGCAGCGGTCCCGGCGCCTGCGCCGGCTTGTCCCCGCGTTTGAGCTGCTCGTAGCGCTCCTGAAGCTTGTGACGGCGGATCTTGCCGAGCGAGGTGCGTTCCAGCGGATCGGGGCTGAGCACGTAATCGGCGATGCGCCGATGCGAGGGCAGTTGCCGCGACTGCCGCTCCACGTCCTGCCGCACCAACTGCGCCAGTTCCTGCTCCCCGCTGGCGCGCGCCGCCTCCGGCTTGGGCACGATCACCGCCACCAGCCGGTCATTTCGCGCCAGCACCCCGGCCTCACGGATATGCGCGCCCTGTTGCAGGACCTCCTCCACCGCCTCGGGATCGACGTTCTCGCCGCCGGACAGGACGATCATCTCCGAGACGCGGCCGGTGAGATGCAGGTAGCCGTCATCGTCCAGATAGCCCAGGTCCCCGGTGCGAAACCAGCCGTCGGGGGTGAATGCTGCCCGGGTCTTGTCCGGCAGATGGTGGTAGCCGGCGAACACGTTCGGTCCTTTGGCCAGCACCTCGCCCCGCTCCACGCCCGGCTGCGGCGCGTCGATACGCAGGGCGACGCCGGGCAACGGGCGCCCGGCACTGTCGAACCGCGCTGCGCCCGGCGCGTTGACGGTGAGGATGGGTGCGGTCTCGGTGAGGCCGTATCCCGTGGCCACGCGCCATCCCAATCCTTCCAGCTTCCACGCAAGATCCGGATCGAGGGCCGAGCCGCCGGAAACCACCAGACGCAGGGAAGGCGCGATGCGCCGCCGCACCGGGGCCAACAGCCAGCCGCCGAACTCCGGCCATCCCCGCCGGCACGCCGTCACCGCCAGCCCGAGCAGGGCGCGGAACGGCAGGAGTGCCCATCGTCCCTGCTGCCGCAGCCGCGTTTCGATGGCCGCGTAAAGCGCGGCGTACAGCCGCGGCACCCCGACCAGGATCGTGGCTTGGCCTTCCTGCAGGGCGCGCAGCAACTCCGGCCCGGTCAGCCCCTGGGGCAGGATGATGGCGACGCCCAGGGCCAGCGGCGCGAACATGCCGATGGCAAAGGGATAGACGTGATGGAGCGGCAGCGGCAGCAGCAGGCGGTCGTCCTGGTACGCCAGGTTCTGGTCCAGCAGCGCCCGTAGATTGGAGAACAGATTGCGATGGGTCAGGGGCACGCCCTTGGGCAGCCCGGTGGTGCCGGAGGTGTAGAACAGGGCGGCGTTCTCTTCAGGCGCCACCGTCAGCGGTTCCACACCGCCCTCGGCGAGGTACGCCCGCCAACCGTCCGCGCCCTCCTCCGCGTCCAGCAGAATCGCACGCAGACCCGCGTCGCGCAGGCGCTGTGCCAACTCGCCGGTGGTGAAGGCCCGGCGCGCGCCGCTGTCCCTGAGCACATGCCGCAGCTCGTCCCTGCTCATCTGGGCATCCACCGGCACCGCCACGGCCCCGGCGCCCATCACCGCCAGGCACGCGATGATCCACTGCGGGGAATTTCCTGCGAACAGCACCACCGGCTCGCCCCGTTGGAGGCCGTGCGCCATCAGGCCCGCGGCGAGCCGGGCGACATGGTCGGCCAGCCTGGCGTATGACCAGGTCTCGACACGTTCCTTGCCAAAAGCAACGATGGCGGCCCGCTCGCCATGGCGCGACAAACCGTGGATGAGCGTCTGCAGGGTTTCCGGTTGGTCCATGATCCTGGCGCGGTGTGCCCTCCTGCATCCGTTTGCGACATTGGCGGCGGCGCCGCCCAGGAGCAAGTATAAGAACGATCGCCCTGCCACCGTTACCACCCACCCTCGGGTATGCGCGTCGGGAACGATCAAACCCGGATATTTCACCAAGGATTGCAGATAACGGCGGCCGTCTCGGTGAAATATCCGGGCTAGAACAGCGGCGGCAGCACGGGAAGTCCCGCGGCGAACCGCAGCAGTTGCCAGCGGCAGCCGAGGCGCTCCCACTCCCCGGGATCGCTGTGATCCGCCGGCCCGAAGGCGACGCGGACCCGGCCGAACCGGTCGCGGCGCGGCCGGCCGTCGGCAGCACGCTCGATGCGGTATTCGTAGAGCGCAGGCGGTCCTTGGGCCAGCAGCCGGCGCGGCCGCTGCGCCAGCCGCTGCGCAAACGGCTCCGACCAGACCGCCACGGCAAGCTCGCCGTTGACCGCCAGACTCAGGGGGTCGAGGTTGTAGGTACCGACAAGCGCCGCCCGTCCGTCGAAGATGGCGAATTTGCTGTGCAGATTGCGCCGGGTGCCGCCTGCGTAGATGCGCAGGCGCGGCACCTGCGCGAGCAGCCTGGGCCACTGCTCGCGGAAAAGCGCCTGGCTCAGCGGGTTGTCGCTCGACACCGGGCTGTTGGTGAGGATCGTCATGTCCACGCCGCGCCGGCCCGTCTCTTCGAAGACGGAAACCGCCTCCCGGGTGAGCACGACGTACGGGTTCTCGATCAGTATCGCCCGCTGCGCGCCCCTCATGAGGCGAAACAGGCTTTGCGTGACGGGATCGCCGCTCGAAGCCAGCCGCGGCAGGCTGCTGATGACGCGCACCTCGCCCTCGACCCGGTCTCCGACGGGCCGGGCCAACGCGCCGCGCAGGTGCGTCAGGTGCCGGACGGCGCGCCGCCAGGCAAGCTCCGCTTCGCTGCCCGGGTGCGCGGATCGCGCCGGTTCTCCGGTGCGCAACCAGGCATCCATGGCGGCGTAGGCATAGTGCAGTTCGGCCGCACAGCGCGCCAGGTCCTGGTTGTCCCGGCGCTGGACGACGCGCGTCTGGTCGCTCAGGTACAGGCGCTCGAACACCGCCGTGAGCGCCGCCGCGATGGCCGGGCTTTCGAGGCTGATATCCAGGTCGTAGAAGGCGCCGGCAAGGATGTCCGGAGGAAGGAAATACTTCATCCCGATATTGCGGCCGCCGATCAGCCCGATCGTGCCGTCGGCAACGATGATTTTGTCGTGATTGCTCGCTGCGGCGACAGCGGGATTGAGCGTCAGTAGCGCCTCGGCGATCCGCCGCGACAGGGGCCGGTAGAGCTTGACGGTGACGTTGTCGGCCCGTGCCAGCGCGGGCAGACAGTCGCTGCCCAGAGACACTTCCGACATGCGCATGCCTTGGGCATCCAACAGCACCCGGATGGTGACGCCTTCGCGGGCCTTTTGCAGCAGATGGCCGAGAAAGGCCATCCCGAACAGGTCCTGACTGAGGATGAAGTAGCTGATATCGATGGTGTGCCGGGCATCGGCCAGCATTTGCCAGCGTGCGGCCCAGGCTGCGGCATTGTCGTCAAGGATGCGCAGCCCCGCCCGCTCGATGCGGGTTCCCGGCAGCGACTCGAAACTCTCGCGCAGGGTGAGCGATTCCGCGGCCCGGCTCGTCGTCGCCACGTCCTGGGCGGGCCAATCGAGCAGCAGGCCGGCGCAACCGGGCAGCGGCGCGCACGCCGCGGCCAGCAGCGTGGCAGCGGTCCAGCGTCCGAGCCGGCCGCACCGTCGCGCCCCGCCTGCGGCGTTCGTTCCGGCGCCGGGTGAACGGCACGAGGCAAACCGAAGCATCCATCGATATCTCGCCTTCACTCACGGTCTCCCTTGCCAAGGCAAGGGGCGAAGCGTTCCGCTTCATCATCCCGTCGCATGACAGAAGTATAACCAGCGGGCTCTCTGCCTCGTCGCGCAGCCGCAGCCGTGCGCGGCGCGCTCAGGCATGCACTGGCCGCGCCTGACTGTTTCCAGCCGGCTACGGATGGAAAGCCCCATTCTTCAATCGCCTAGTGCCGGATCACGGACACAGGTGTCTTTGCAGGACGACAACACGCGGCGGAGCGGACCGCAACCCTCTGTCACAGCACCTTGCATCAACGAAGATTTTTGTCTCTGGCACAGGGATTGCTCGCATTTAGCTGGATGATCGGACGCTTTTGGCGAAGGCAGTAATTCGGATGATGTAGACCGCGTAGCGATCTACACGAGACAACTTCCACGGAGATGACATCATGAAGCTCAGACTGACGTTGATTGCAGCGGCAATGACGCTTTCCGGCATGGCATTGGCTGCCGGGGAGTACTCGTCCCCGAGCGACACGAGCGAGAGCGCCGGCGTCGTCGAAGGAGGCGCCGAATCCGGCGCAAGCGGGTCGCAGTCCAGTCTGCTGAGCGTGATCGACCGGGACGGCGACGGCAAGATCACCGAAGAGGAGCTGACCAGCCACTTCCAGCAGTCCGACGCGGACGGCGACGGGTCGCTGGATGAGAGCGAGTTTGCCGCCTTCGAGGGCGGGACTGGCGGCGAAATGCAAATACCGTCGGATCAGCCGGCCAGCCCGGACACAGGTACGATGGAGCAGTCGCCTTCGGATATGGGGACCAGCCCCGATGCCGGCGTGCCGCCTGCATCGCCCGGGGCGACCGGACAGTAAGCACGCCGTTGTCGACGGCCCGCTCCCGTAGCTGCTTTACGGGAGCGCGCCGTTTTCAGTCCGGTACTGCGCAAGGAAACCCACGCAAAAAAACCCGGCAGTTTCAGGCTGCCGGGGGGGAAGGGTGTGTAGTTGTTATTGGGAGATTGCGCGAGACTTCCTGAAATCCGATACAACTGCCGATCAAGGAAGTGAGCCAAGTCTATCAAGGTACGCAACCCGGCGTGAATTAGGAAAAACCCTAATATCTATGGGTCAGCGTACTTGCCCCGTTGCCGGCGCCGCCCGCAACATCTGTTCCGGTGCGGGCGCTTCCAACTGCACCCGGTAGACCGCCACATCCGCACTCTGCGAAACCAGTTGCAGAGGCGGCGGAACGTCGTCGGCGAACAGGAGATTCGTCGGTCTCCTGCTCAAGGTGACCCGCCCGACGACGAGATAGTCCGGCCGCAGGCGCTCCACGGTGGCGAGGAGCTTGGCGTAATACCGCTCCTTGTCCCGCACCTCCTCCCCAACCGCGTCCCTCAGAAAGAACGTTGGATATCCGACGTAGCGCGGCAGGAGCCGGAACGTGCTCAGCACCCGCACTTCCTTGCCATACAAGAATTCCAGCTCCCGGGCGGCGGCCACCTCCGCCGCCGGATGATCCCGCACGAACTGCCGCAGCTTCCAGACCAGCGGCCCTGACTGCGACGCCAGGAGCACGACGCCCAGCAAGGGCAGCACCCAGCCCGCGCGCCCTGGCCAGATCGTCCTGATCCAGGGCATCAGCACATCGCGGATAGCGTAGCCCGCCAGTATAAAAACCACCGGCAGGACCGGCAGCAGCAGGCGGCTGCGCCAGGCATAGAAGACGCTCACCATGCTCACATACACCAGGATGAACGTCAGCAGAACGGCCTTCTTCCGATCCAGCGCGGCCAAGCTGCCCACGCTCCCCAACAGAAACGCCGCCAGGACCAGAATCCCTGTCGGCGTCCACCACCTGAAGTTGCCACTGACCACCGGCAGCAGGGTGAAAAACCGGACCGCCTCTTCCAGCGCAGACCCGATCACCCGCCCCGGGCCCGCCAGGATGGTCGCGAGCAGCCCGTCGTACGGTATCCGCTCGTAATATTCCCAATCGCCGCCCCCATAAAGCTTGAACGCGAGGTTCTTCCAGTTCTCGTTGTAGAACGGATGCCCGAGCGCCTCCGTCGTCAGGACGAAATGGGGCACGAGAAACAGCGCCGCCGCCGCGGCGAACAGCGACAGCCGATAAGCGGTGGCGCGGTTCAAGAGCGGCCGGCCCCAAGTCAACGCAACGATCACGCTCGGGATCAGCGCGATGGCGGTATAGCGCGTGAAGTACGCCAGTGCGAACGCCATCCCGAGTACCACGACGGATCGTCGGGGCCAGTGGGCGTCCTCGCGGCACAGCAACAGCAGCACCCAGACCGTGAATGCCGCGAACAGCATGTCCGTCGCCGCGTACACGCCGGCACTGACCACCGTGTAGTTGGTGACCACGCCCAGCAGGGCGAGCACGCCCACCGCCCGGCCGAAGCAGCGCCGGCCCAGCCAGTAAGTGAGCAGCGCCAGCCAGCCCGCGGCGAGTTGCGAGATCAGCCGGGCCCCGGCGAAGGTATCGTCGAGAACGGCCCCCGCTCCGGCCGCGAGCAAGGGATAGAGCAACGGCCGGAACGGATCGGCCGGGATCTCCCCGCGCTGCAGCGCCTCGGCCTTGGCGACGTAGCCGTCGTTCTCGGGCCCGCCCGCGCTTTCCATCCAGTGAAATTTCCAGCCGAAGAACAGCACGAACGCCGTGAACAGGATGACGATGCCGTAGGCCAGCCGGTCGAGCCGCGCCTCCGCCCTGCGGGTGCCCCAGGAATCGGCAACCGCCGTCCGCGCATTCATGCCGCCGTTCCGCTCATCCTCGGCGCAGGAAGTTCTTGGTGTAGTCCGTGACGATGCGGGTGATGCCCCGGGACAAGAGATCGTCGAGTGCGGACGCGAACGCATCGACCTCCGCGCGCGTGACGATGAGCGGCGGCTCCAGCCGGATGACGTTGCGGTTGTACTCCGTGAACGCCACCAGCACGCCATAATCCTTCAGCAGCAGGCTGCCCACGAACCCCGAGAGCCCGCCCTTGAGCTTGTCGTCCAGGACGGAGACGACCTGGCGCAACCCGAGCGGCAAGGTCTGGCTGAAGTCGCAGAACTCCACGCCGACCATCAGCCCCTGCCCGCGGACCTCCTTGATCATCCTGGGATACTTCTCCTGCAACTGCCGCAAGCGATCCAGCAGATACGCCCCCTGCACCGCGGCGTTTTCGATCAGCCCCTCGTCGTACAGGACGTTGAGGGCCTCGATCGCGGTGCAGCATGCCTCGCCGATCCCGCCGAAGGTCGCCGGGCCGTGGATCAGCGCGTTCTTCGGCGCGCCGTACGCCTTCATGTAATGCGGGCGGCGCGCGATCATGGCGCCCATCGCGGTCTTGCCGCCCCCCAGGGACTTGGCAAGCGCGACGATGTCGGGCACCACCTCCGCGTGCTCGAAGGCGAAGAACCGCCCGGTGCGCCCGACCCCGCACTGCACTTCGTCGGCGATCCACAGCACGTCGTAGCGGTCGCACAACCGCCGCACCTCTTGCCAGTAGCCGGCCGGCGCCGGCACGATCCCCGCCCCGCCCTGCACGGTCTCCAGGATCACGATGCCGATGGAGCGATCCTTGGCAAGCAGCTCTTCGAGCGCCGCCGCGTCGCCGAACGGAACGCGCACCCGGTTGTCCAGCAGGCGGAAGGTGGATTGA
>JBAYZB010000023.1:0-24220 GCA_041672765.1 Gammaproteobacteria bacterium
GCACCTTACGCAAACTTTGCGCCCTTGGCGGCCTTTGCGTCTTTGCGTTCAAGCGCCGGCGGATAAGGCATTGATCGGTGGTCGATGCCACCCTGCGTTTACCAACGGGAAGCATTACCGCATGCGTGGCATCGGGTCGCGCAGGATCAATTGGGGCGGGGAGAAGGGAGCGAGGCGTTCGAGGAAATCGAGCAGCTCGAAGCCCGGCGAGTTGCGAAAGAAGGTGGCCATGGGGAACTCCATCCAGATGCGATCGGCGTAGGCGTAGAACTCGTGGGGGGTGTCGCCGATGCCGTTGTGGTCGCGGTCGAAGCCTTCGTAGTCGTCCCAGTAGTTGCCGCGCCAGTCGTTGTCGCGCGCGGTGTGAAAGCTGCTCACCGCCACCTGTACGAAGTTCTTCTCGAAGCGGTTGTCGTGGATGATATGGCCGCCCTTCTCGCCATAGAAATACATCCCGGTGACGTTGTGGGCGAAGCGGTTGCGGCGCACGTAGAGGAGGTTTTCAGCATGGACCGGTGCGTTCGCTTCCAGGCCGACCGCACAGTGCAGCACCTCGTTGTCCTCCACCGCCACCTGGCTGCTGTCCTTGAAGACGAGCGCGGCGCCGGCGGCGCCCAGCGTGTGCAGGATCTGGTTGGCGCGGATGGACACGCCTTCCGAATACAGCACGGCGATGCCCGTGCCGTTGTGCGTCAGGATGTTGCGTTCCACCGCGTTGCGCGGGGAGAAGACGAACTGCATGCCGTAACGGCCATCGCGTATGGTGTTGGCGACGATGCGGTTGTCGGCGGAGTTGGCGAAGATGAGATCGCGTGCGGCGGTGATCGTGTTGCCTTCGATGGTGTTGAAGCGGCTGTACCACAGCCGGATGCCGTCCCCGCGCAGACTGAGTTCGACCGGCTTGGAGGTGATGCGGTTGCCGCGCAGGGTGTTGCGATTTGCCTGCTTGAGATGGATGCCGAACAGGACGTCGTCGAAGACGTTGTTCTCGATGAGCACATCGTTCGCTTCGAGCAGGAGTCCGGCGTCCACGCCGTCGTGCGTGAAGCCGGAGTTGGTGAGACGCAGGCCGCGGACTATGGTGCCGTTGGCGCGTACGCTGAGCACCGTGCCGTGGCCGCCCCCATCGACGGTGACGGCGCCCGCGCCATCGAGCGTGATCGGCTGCGTGATCACCGCCGGGCCGGCATAGGTGCCGGGCGGCGGGCGCAGCACGCCGCCCGCCGGGGTGGCATCGATGAGCGGCTGTAATGGGGGCAGGCAATAGCCGGGGCCTGCGGCCAGCAGGCCGGCCAGCAACATGCCGATCAGCCACGCATGTTTCGCGTTTGGAACCATTGCCGTATTTCGGTAACGCCCGGCACGCCGTGTGCGTGACGCGGAGCAGACACCATTATCGGCGCTGCGCGGCGGTGGACGTTGATACGGATCAATGCGCCCCCTGTGGAAATGCATTTCATGGCGGGTGCGGCCGACATTCCCTGTAGGGTGGGCACCGCCCACCATTGCGCCGTTTGTTATGGCATTGTTCCGTGAGCGATGCCTGCGCTACGGCTATCGGCCAGGGCGTTTTTCGGTGGGGATGAGCGGGCCGCGGTAGACCACCACCAGCCCCAGGGCCCAGTCGGGGCTGCCGTCGGTGAAGCCGCGCACGAGGTAGCCTTGCAGGTTCCAGTCCGGCGTGAGTTTGTTGGTGGCGAAGACCATCAATTCGCTACGCGGATCGCCCTGCGGCGAGGTCTTCTCGCGCAGGTCCAGGATCGCGCCGCTGCTCAAGGTGTCGCTGACCGGATAGGAGAAACCCAGGGAGCCGAAAAAGACGTTGTCGAGGTCGGTTCCGGGGGCGTCGCCCATGATCCTGTAGCCCAGGGTGCTGAACGCCGTCGCGCGTTCCACGGGCATGTAGCCGTCCAGTTGCAGCGAGTAGTCGTTTTCGCCCGTGCCCAGTCCATCGTCCTCGTCGGCCGTCGCCAGCTTCACCTTGCCGGTGACGTCCAGCAGCAGATTCTGGCTGGCGTACGCCTCGCGCGTGAGCGCGATGATGATGTCGCCAAGCCCCGATTCGGTGCGCCGGGGCGCCTCGCCGCCTACGCGCCCAACGTCGGGAAGCACGGTGGCAGGCCCGGTGATGCGGATGTAGGGGATGGTGATCTTGGCGATCCAGCCATCGGTTTCGTATTTGCCGGTGAAGGGTATGTAGGTGATGTCGGTGTCGTCCGATTCGCCGTAGTCGCCGGTGCTGTAATCGATCCCAATGCTCACGCTCGTCTCGGCGGCGCCTGCCGGTGCCATGGCGAGCGCTGTCACGGCAAACACGAATAGTGCGGCATCCATCTTCATGCAGCTCCTCCCTTTGCTGTCGCGCCTATTGGCATTCGTTCTCCAATGTTTCAGTCACGATCCGGTCGTTCGATGTTTGGTCGTTCCAGTTCGGGGCGCTCGATGTTCGGCCGCTCGATGTCCGGTCGGTCGATCTCCGGACGCTCGACCTCGGGGCGTTCGATCTGCGGCCGTTCAATTTCGGGCCGCTCCAGCTCCGGTCTTTCGATGTCCGGGCGTTCCACGTCAGGTCGTTCGATATTTGGCCGTTCGAACTCCGGCCGCTCGATCTGCGGCCGTTCCACGTCTGGCCGTTCCACCTCGGGCCGCTCGATATCCGGTCGTTCAATTTCAGGGCGTTCTATCTCCGGGCGTTCAATTTGAGGCCGCTCGATTTCGGGACGTTCCAGCTCTGGCCGTTCGATTTGCGGCCGGTCGAACTCTGGTCGCTCGATCTGCGGCCGTTCCACGTCCGGCCGTTCCACCTCGGGCCGTTCGATATCCGGACGCTCAATTTGAGGCCGTTCCAATTCGGGTCGGTCGATGTCCGGCCGTTCGACTTCGGGACGCTCGACCTGTGGACGTTCCAGTTCCGGCCGCTCAACGTGCGGCCGTTCAAACTCCGGACGATCTATTTCCGGTCGCTCAATTTCGGGCCGCTCAATGGCCGGTCGTTCGATCTGCGGCCGTTCAATTTCTGGTCGGTCAACCTCTGGTCTTTCAAAGTCAGGCCTTTCAACGTCCGGACGTTCGACGCCGGGTCGTTCGATCTGCGGACGTTCCAACTCCGGCCGCTCGACCTGCGGCCGTTCCACGTTTGGTCGTTCAACCTCGGGCCGCTCCACATCCGGTCGTTCAATTTCAGGGCGTTCTACCTCCGGGCGTTCGACCTGCGGCCGTTCAATCTCGGGCCGTTCCAGTTCCGGGCGCTCGATTTCGGGGCGTTCGAGTTGTGGCCGCTCCAGCTCCGGTCGCTCAACTTTGGGCCGCTCGATCTCGGGTCGTTCAACCTCGGGTCGCTCGACCTTGGGCCGTTCCAACTCCGGCCGCTCGATCTGCGGCCGCTCCACATCCGGCCGTTTAATCTCGGGCCGCTCAATGGCCGGCCGCTCGATTTGTGGGCGTTCCAGCGCCGGCCGCTCTGGCTCCGGTCGTTCGACCTTAGGGCGTTCGGGCTCGGGGCGTTCCACCTGTGGCCGTTCGACCGCAGGGCGCTCGGCTTCCGGCCGCTCGATGGCCGGGCGCTCCACTTCGGGACGTTCCGTCTCGGGGCGCGTGACCTCCGGCCGGCTGATCACGGGCTGCTCCGGTACCGGCCGTTCGAGCGTGGGCCGTTCTACTACCGGACGCGCCACCTCGGGTCGTTGGGCTGGCGGGCGCTCGACCACCGGTCGTACGACCTGTTGCTGCTTGATATTGGGCCGTTCGATGTCCGGGCGTTCGATCCTGGCGCTATCCGGTCGTGCTGCTTCTAGATTAGACCCTCCGGCGCTTGGCCGCTCGGGGCTCGCACCGCCTGGGGGAGGCGCGGTGTCCGGTGCGGGCCGGTCGCGCTCGGAAGCGATGCGTCCCGCAGTCTCCGGTCCCGGCGACGGCTGGCCGACCGGTTTCCCGGCGCGGTCCGGGGTGGGTGGTTTCGGGCCTGCGGGGATGTTCGCTGGTGGCCCGCTCTGCTGCGGCGGGGGGGCTGCTGGCCGCGCCGGTTCTTCGGCCTCCGGCGCTTGCGGTTCGGGCCGGAGAATCCTCCCCAGGGCCGCAACGCGACTCGTCAAGCTGTCGGGCTGCTCTCCAAAGAGCAGTTTTCCCAGCGAACCGAGACTGCCGGGATGGATGCCGGCGAACAGCGTTGCCGCCAGGGTGGCGGACAACAGGGAGCCGGCCGCCGCATACCGAATCCTCCGCCTCCTGGCGGCCGGGCGCCGCTCAACGCCGCCCGCTGCGGCGGGCGGGGAGACCGGCGTCCCGGTTTTTCGCCCCTCTCCCGGCATTGGGTTCGGGGTGCCGGCTGCGACTGAAACCGGCGTGAAAATCGATCCGAAGCGCGCCAGGGTCGCCGAGTCGAGCAGCATTTCCTCGTGGAGATCGCCGGCCACCCGGCCCACGTCGGGCGCGTCGAGGACATGCCGGCCCTCGGTTGCCCCCAGCACCAGCAACCGGCCGCAGGCTTGATTGATGCGCCGGGGAATGCCCTGGGTCAGTTGGTGAATGGCCTGCAGGGCCGCGGCGGTGATGGCAGGGTCACCCTGCCACCCGGCGCGGCGCAGGCGGTGCTCGACGTATTGCGCGGTTTCCGGCGCGTCCATCCTGCGGAGTTCGCAGGCCACGGCGACAGGGCCGATGCGACGCTCCAGTTCGGCGGTACCCAGGGTCGGCTGTCCGGCCAGCAGGATCTGCAGGAGCGGGCGGCCTTCGGCGGTACGCAGCGCGGATAACGCCGCCACCCGTTCCAAGGCGTCGGGAGGCAGTTCCTGGGCCTCGTCGAGGGCGAGGATGCAACGGCAGCCGTCGCCGGTCTGTCGCAGCAGATACTCCTGGAGCAGGCTCGCCGGTTCCTGCCCGCCGGTGAGTCCGAACTCCAGTGCTATGGCCCGCACTAGATCCTCGCGGTCGAGGTGAGGGGTGGCGAGCCGCGCGCAGCGTACCTGCCCGGTGCCATGTGCGGCGAGCAGTTCGTGGACCAGGAGCGTCTTTCCGATCCCTGGTTCGCCGGTCAGCACGAGCAGCGGCGTATGCCGGCGAAGCGCCTGCGCCAAGCGCTCGAACACCTCCGAATAGCGTTGGTGGGCGAAGCGGAAGGCAAGATCCGGGGTGAGACGGAACGGATCCGTGGCGAGGCGGTAATACCCTTCGTACATGCGTCGCTCCCGGCCCGGCCGGGCAGGACGGCCGCGGCGGGCCTCATTCGGGGCGGGTGCGGATGTGGATCGGCGCGGGCCTGTCGGATCGAGGATGGCGGCTGTCCGGGGTGCCGGGTACAGAAAATCCTGATCTGGAACCTCGGTGAAGATGCGGGCGGGGAGATCGGATCAGGGGATGTTCGACGCTGTCAGGGACCCGACGCACCGCGGTTGATCGATGACCCGCAAACCGGTCCATGGTGCAACCTCGTCCTCGTGAAAACTCCTTTTCCAGGACTCCCGCGCAAACCTGGTGTTGCGCGGCGGACATCTACGGCGGATTCCGGTTGTAGAGACACGTCCCGTCGTCCAAGGATATTGCAGGGTGGGCGGCGCTCACCTTGCGGTCTTGGGTATGCTCGTCAGAAGGTGCTGTAAATAGCTTAGAAGATCCGGTAGCGGGCGGTCGTGGTCCCGGGAGATTACAGGGAGGCGAGATAGCGGTCCACCGCCTCGGCCACCGTGAGCTCGGCGCTCTTCACTGCGTCCAGGTAATGCCGCCGCCACGGTGCGATGTGGGCTCGGGACTGGCGCAGTTCCAGGTGGATGAGCCGGCCGATGGGGCCGGCGGCTTCGAGAAAGCCGCTCGTGACAAAGTCGTTCTCGGCCTGCGGCTTGTCGTACGCGACGCGCTTGAGTTCCGCGCGCCAGCCGCCCTTGGCGAAGGTGAAACGCCCATAGGAGGCGCGGGCGTCGCCATCGAAAGGCTGTCCCACGGAGCCGACGTTTACCACCAGGTTGCCGTTGAAGCGGCGCATGAAGGGCCGGTGCGTGTGTGCGGCAATGAACAGCGCCCGCGGATCGCCGAGCCGCGCCGCCAGCTCTTCCTCGGTGATCTCGGGATGGATGCCTTCCCGGTTGCTGCGGCGCGAGCCGTGGGTGATGTGCAGGGAACCGCCGTCGAGATCGGTAAGGTCGAGGTGATCGGCCCAGCCCTTTACCTCCTCGATCGTCGAGCCGAGTTGCGCGCAGGTCCACCATGCCATGCGGTTCAGTTCGGACAAGGGATCGTCGGGGTTGGCGGGCGTGGCGGCCGCGGCGAGCACGAAGGCTTCGTGATTGCCCTTGAGCAGGCGGCAGTGCGGGAAGCGCGCCCGGATGGAGCGCAGGCAGGCGAGGCTGTGGGGGCCCCGGTTGATCAGATCGCCGTTGACGATTACCTGATCGGGCCGCCAAGTCTCCATGTCGGCGAGCACCGCCTCCAGGGCCGGGACATTGCCATGAACATCGGACAGGACGGCGATCTTCATATGGTTCGGAACGGTAACGGGTTCAAGCCTTGCAGCGCCGGATAAGCCATAACATATAGGCGAGGGCCGGCCGTGCGCAAATCTCCCCCGTTCGTCCGCATGCTTCGGATGCGCCTGTCGACGGCATGCCCGTGACTCGATCAATCTATCATTATTTTCTTATAATCTTACGATTCGTATGGCCAGGCATTACTGCCCCCGTGACCTTCGGGGCGCTCATCTCAATCCCGGAATCGCATGAAAACTCTTGATACAACAGAAACTTCGGTGTCCAAACAGACCAGCAAACCCGTCGCTGCCCTCGCTGATCTCCCCGCTGCCGGTCCCGATCACGAAGGCCGGCGCCTGCTGTATAAGCGCCTGATCGCCGCCGTCCTGTTCGCCGGCGTGGCGCTCTGGATGGCCAGCATCGTGCCGACCGTCCAGATGGCATGGGTCATCGCCATCCTGCTGCTGACCGTCTACATGTTCGCCTTCGAGATCGTGAGCGTGGACGTCACCGCGGTCACCATCATGATCCTGCTGGGGTTGACCGACCTGCTGGCCCCATTGATAGGCCTGGAGCAAGGATTGGTACCCGCCAATCAGCTCTTTACCGGCTTTTCCAGTAACGCGGTGGTGTCCATCATGGCGGTGATGGTGATCGGCGCCGGGCTGGACAAGACCGGCATCATGAGCAAGGTGGCCGGTTTCATCATGCGCCTGGGCGGCACCACCGAGGCGCGCATCATCCCGCTCATCTCCGGCACCGTGGGCTTCATCTCCAGTTTCATGCAGAACGTGGGCGCCGCCGCGCTGTTCCTGCCGGTGGTAAGCCGCATCTCCGCCCGCACCGGGCTGCCCATGTCGCGGCTGCTGATGCCCATGGGCTTCTGCGCCATCCTGGGCGGAACCATGACCATGGTCGGCTCCAGCCCGCTGATCCTGCTGAACGACCTGATCCTCACCTCCAACAAGGCGTTGCCGGCGGAGCAGCAGATGCAGACCTTCGAGATGTTCGCCGTCACGCCCATCGGCTTGACGCTGGTGATCGCCGGCATCATCTATTTCATCCTGGCCGGCCGGCTGGTGCTCCCCGCCAACAAGTCCGAAGGGCTCGAAGGCGCCAGCACCATGGAGCATTTCCGCCAGGTCTACGGCCTGGACTACGACCTGAACGAGGTGGTGGTGCCTGCCAACAGCCCCCTGGTTGGGCAGACCCTGGATGATTTCGAAAAGGAGAGCCGTATCCGCGTGGTGGCGATGCAGCGCGGCGGGACCGACCTGCGTATCGGTCCCGGCAGCCTGGCCCGCGATGTGGCCATCCAGCCCGGCACGGTGCTGGGAGTCATGGGCGCCAAGGAAGCGGTGGAGGTGTTCGTCAAGCGCTTCAGGCTGGAGGTGCGGTCCGAACTGCAGACCTTTGCCGAGGAGCTGGTGGCCACCAAGGCGGGCATCGCCGAGATCGTCATCCCGCCCGGCTCGCAACTGATTGGCAAGTCCGCCCGTGACGTATGGCTGCGCAAGACCTACGGCATCTCCCTGCTGGCCATGCAGCGCGGCGAGCAGACCCTGCGCGAGGGCGAAGGGGTACGCACCGTGCCTTTCCAGGCCGGCGATACGCTCATCGTCCATACCCCCTGGGACGCCCTGGCGCGCCTGGAGAAGGACCGCAATTTCGTGGTGGTGACCAGCGAGTATCCCCACGAGGAGCTGCGTCCGCAAAAGGTGCGTTGGGCGGTGCTGTTCTTCGCCATTGCCCTGTCGCTGATACTGTTCTCCGACCTGCGGCTGTCCATCGCGCTGTTCGTCGGCGCCCTCGGCATGATTCTCTCCGGCGTGCTGAAGATCGAGGAGGCCTACCGCGCCATCAGTTGGAAGAGCGTGTTTCTGCTGGCGAGCCTCATCCCGCTCGGCTTCGCGGTGGAGACCACAGGCACCGCCAAATGGATCGCGGAGCAGACCCTGGCACTGGTGGGCGACGCGCCCATCTGGGTCATTCAGGCGGCGGTGGCGGTGCTGGCCACCTTCTTCACGCTGGTGATGTCCAACGTAGGCGCCACCGTGCTGCTCGTGCCGCTCGCGGTCAACATCGCCATCGGCGTCGGCGCCAACCCGGCGGTGTTCGCCCTGACCGTGGCGCTGGCCACCTCCAACTCGTTCTTCATCCCGACCCATCAGGTCAACGCCCTGCTCATGGGCCCCGGCGGCTATCGCGTGGCGGACTTCATGCGCGCCGGCGGCATCATGACGGTGCTGTTCCTGGTGGTGATGCTGATCATGATGAACGTGGTGTTCTGAGTGCCGGGAGGCGCGAAACCGCCTTGAACACAAAGGCGCTAAGGCCGCCGAGGACACAAAGGAATCAAGGTATTGTCCCGACACCCGGCGGCGTGGCCATTCCTGGGGAACTGCCAGGGCAGGCCGATAGCCCGTAATCCGATAAATCCCTGGGCCAGACCGGCCGGTGATCATGGCGTTTCAAGCCCGATCGCTGCCGGTGTGGGCGGTTCAGCCTGCCCGGATGTAGTCCAACGGATGACCGTCTTGTCGAAAAATGTCGTTGATGTCGGTCTCGTTGCCGTTTTTGTGTTCGATGCGGTGTAGAATCGGGGCGATCCCGGACATTTCACGGAAAAAGGTTCTATGGCTTCCAGTACCCGGACCGACGTCGCTCCGGCCGGAGAAGCGATCCTGCGGGACTTCGGCCAGACGCTCTCGGCCTGTTCCAAGCGAGTCGATGCGTTCCACCTGACCCTGCGCACCGCGGCCAGGCTCGGCGCGGTGAAGGGGGCCATTTGCCTCATGGACCCCGCCCTGGGCGGCAAGCTGGTGGTGCGGCTTTCCTTCGGCATGGAGGAGGCGAGCAACAAGGTGTTGGGAGCGAGTGCCCCTGGAAAATGCGCCGCCCTGGAGGCCTTTGCGGAAAATCGGGAGATCGTGGTCGAGGACTACGCCGCCTCGGCCTACGTCCCGACCGACCTGGAGGAGCGCCAGGGTATCCTGGGGGCCGCTTACCTGCCGATCCGTTCGCCCGCGAAGGGCCCGGTCGGCCTGCTGATCGCCGTCCCCGATCCCGCCGCCCCGTTCGATGCGGCGTCCCTGGACCTGTTGCGCTGGATCGTGGCGTCACTCGGGGAGAGCCTCGACCGGCTGGTCGCCAGACTCGCCCCCGTGCCCGTCATGCCGGAAGGCGAGGCGCTGGGTGTGGAGGGGCTGTTCGAGGCCTTTCGCGTCTGTCTCAACACCCCGAATATCGAGGAACTCTCTCATAAGACCCTGGAGTACTGCCGCAGCTTCACCGGCAGCGAATTCGGCTTCGTCGGCTATAGCGAACCGGAAACGGGCCACCTCATCTGTCCCACCATGACCCGGGACATCTTCGCCCAATGCCAGGTGGCGGGCAAAACCGTGGTGTTCGAGAAGGCGGGCGGTCTCGGCGGCTGGGTGCTGGATCAAAAGGAACCGCTCATCGCCAACGACCCGTCGGCCCACCCGGCCAGTGTCGGCACGCCGCCCGGGCACCTGCCCATCCGCCGCTTCATGGGCGTGCCCTGCCTGTCCCAGGGCAGGCTGATGGGAATGATCGCCCTGGCCAACAAGGACACGGATTACGACGGCCGCGACCTGCAGATCGCCAGCGCCTTCGGCGATATCTACGCGGCCGCGATGGCCCGCTTTTTCTCGGAACGGGAGTTGACCGAGTCGCGCAACCGCTTTTCCTCCCTGTACCACGAGGCCCCGTTCGGATATCAGACCATGGCGCCGGACGGTACCATTCTTGAAATCAACGACACGGCTCTGCAACTGCTGGGACGGAGCCGGGAGGAGATCGTCGGCAAGGTCAACATGAACGAACTGCTGACCACCACCGGCAAGGGGCTGCTCGCCGAGCAGGTCAAGGCGCTCAGGAGCGGTGGGCCGGCGGCACCGGTGGAACTCCACATCAAGCGGCCGGACGGCGAGCGCCTGCCGGTGCTTCAGTCCGTAACCGCCATCCTGGACGAACGCGGTTTCCTGCAGGAAATCCGCTGTACCCTGGTGGACCTCAGCCTGCGCAAGGCGCTGCGTCAGACGCAGGACTACCTGGAAACCCTGTTCAAGTACTCCGCCTCGCCAATCATGGTGTGGAATCCGCAACGGGAAATCACCCGGTTCAACGATGCCTTCGAACGCCTCAGCGGTTACCAGGCCGAAGAGGTGCTCGGCAAGGATTTCGGCGTGCTGCTCCCGGAAGAGGGGCGCGCGGCGTTCATGGCGCAGATCCAGGCCGCCCTGACCGGCGCCCGGCTGGAATCGGCGGAGATTCCAGTCCAGACCAAGGCCGGCGATGTGAAGACCGTGCTGTGGAACTCGTCCAATCTCTATTCGGAGGACGGCACCGAATTGTTGGCTACGGTGATGCAGGGCGTGGACATCACCGAACGCAAGCAGTTCGAGCTGGCCCTGCGCAAGACCAACCGCGCCCTGCGGACCCTGAGCCGCGGCAACGAGGCGCTGGTCCATGCCGTGGACGAGCCCGGACTGCTGGAGCAGATCTGCCGGATCCTGGTGGACGAGGGCGGCTATTGCCTGGCGTGGATCGGCTACGTCGAACGCGACGCGCAGAAGAGCGTGCGCCCCGTGGCCTGGGCGGGGTCGGATGCGGCGAGCTACGTGGAACGCGTCAAGGTCACCTGGGATGACAGCCCCACCGGCCAGGGCCCGGCGGGTACCGCCATCCGCACCGGCCGCGCTCAGATCTGCCAGGACATCCGGAGCGATCCGCGGTTTCTGCCCTGGCGCGAGATGGCCCTGAACCGGGGATATGCCTGCAACGCGGCCTTTCCCCTGAGCCATGACGGGGAAGTGCTGGGAGTATTCAGTCTGTACGGCGCGCAACCCAACGCCTTTGATGACGATGAAATACGGCTCCTGACCGAGCTTGCCGGCGATCTGGCGTTCGGCATCGCCACCCTGCGTACCCGCGCCGAACACCGGCAACTGGAGCAGGAGCGGGAACACTACCTGCAGCATCTCAAGGAGAGCATGGAGGCCACGGTGCTGGCCATTGCCGCCACCATCGAAAAGCGCGATCCCTACACCGCCGGCCACCAGCAGCGGGTCGCCAGGCTCGCCGTCGCCATCGCCGAAGAGATGGGGCTGTCGCCCCAGGAAGTCGAAGGCGTGCATTTCGGCGGGCTGATTCACGACATCGGCAAGATCTCCGTGCCGACGGAACTCCTGAGCAAGCCCGGCAGGCTGGAACCCGTCGAATACCGGCTGATCCAGGTCCACGCCAAGGCCGGCAAGGAGATCCTGGAAGGGATCAAGTTCCCGTGGCCCATCATCGACATGGTCCACCAGCACCACGAGCGGCTGGACGGCAGCGGCTACCCGCAGGGGCTCAAGGGCGATCAGATTCGCCTGGAGGCGCGGATTCTCGCCGTGGCCGATGTGGTGGAAGCCATGTCGTCCTTCCGTCCCTACCGTCCGGCGGTGGGGCTCGACAAGGCCCTGGAGGAGATCACCCGGAACGCCGGCCGGCTGTACGATCCCGCCGCGGTCGCCGCCTGCGTGAAGGTGATCGAGCGGGGCTTCGCGCTCCAAAACTGATTCCCGCCTCTAGGGGCTCTGACCAAGCAGCCCTGAGTGGCATCGCCCACCGAACGATGCCATGACAACCGGCGCTTAAACGCAAAGACGCAAAGGCCGCTAAGAACGCAAAGCAGGAAAGAGTGCGATCAGCGTCATGCCTGGGGTTCGTGCCATGGACGGTCGGCGTGCCGGGGAGCGCCACTACGGATGATTTATCTCGTTCACTTTGCGTCCTTTGCGCTCTTCGCGGCTTTGCGTTGCAACTTTTTGGCCCGCAGGGCGGGCCGGTCCGGCGGCCGTCCAGCCGTAATGCACGAACAGCCCGCGATGATCCGATTCGTCACCGCCGATGACCCGCACCGCGCGCGGGGCGAGATCGGGCGTTGCGAACGCACCGTCCAGCGGCCATTGCGGCGCTAGTGCCGGATAGGTTGCCCACGGCGACAGATCGCCCGCGCCGGTGCGCACCGCCATGGCCGCCCGGGCGTCCGCCAGGGCGCCGCTGCTGAGGATATGGTGCGTGCGGTCGCCGGCCGTGGGCGGACAGCGCCGGGTGACGGCGCTCTCCGCGGCGTTCATGTCTCCAAGCAGCAGGATGGTCTCTTCGTGGCGGGTGAGGCGCTCCATGATCTCCGCGGCCTGGGCCTCGCGCCGCGCCGTGGCAAAGGCCTCCAGGTGGGTGACCAGCACGGTGAGCGGGAGGCCATGAAAATCAATGCGTACCCGCAGCACGCCGCGCGGCTCGTTGCCGAACAGGCGGCCGGCGGAAACGGCGCCGGCGGCGAGGAATTCGCCTGCACGCCGCTGGCCGAGGATGTGCGGCTCGACGGCGAGGATTGGGTGGCGCAGCAGGGCGGCGTTGCCGAAGCGCACTTCCATTCCGGGCAGGTTGCGGTGCCAGGTTTCGCCGCGCACCACATGGTAAGCGTGGCCGGTGAGCCTCTGCAGTTCGGCGGCCAGGAATGCGGCCTGGTCCAGCCAGCCGCTGCGCCGCGAGCCGAAGTCCGCTTCGTTGAGGGCGATCACGTCGACGGGCGCGTTGGCGGGCGCGGCGCTGGCGATCCGCGTCGCGATGGCGCGCAGGTTGCGCTCGACTTCGTGGCGGGATGCGAAGATCCGCCAGCGCGCCCCGAGCCCCGAGTGCAGGTTGTAGGTCACCGCCCGCAGGTCCGGGACGGTGCCGGGGAACGGGGCCGGCACCAAGTCGGCCGCTTCTGCGAGATATGGCGCACAGGGACCGGCAGCTTCTGCGTGGATGAAACCGCTGCCGCTGCGGGAGTCGCCCCAAAGGCAAGTCGCGGCCAATGCCAAGGCGAGCATGAGGCGCAGGGCAGGCCCACGCCGGCGGCGATCGAAACCGGTATGGGAACGGGACATGATGCGCTGGATCGTAGCCGCACGGGCCGGGAGGCGCAAACCCACGCGCTGCAGGGTAATCTTCCGCCCGGCCTGCCGGCGTATGGACGATCGCCTAAGCTGAGAGGACGGCACGGGAAAATCTTGTGCCCGAGGATCTCTCTTCAATCGACATGGAGGTGTTCCATGTATCTCTCATGCGCGCGTTGCCTGCCTGTCCTTCCCGTGCTGTTGTGCATCGTCATGACCGATGCCGGTGCTGCGGGGCGCAGCCTGTACCTGGAGGTCGCCCCGCAACTGGAGAACGCTCGCGAACGGTTCTACGAGGCCTGCATCGGCGGCAATCCACGGGCCTGCAAGTCGCTGCAGAATCTCGACGAGGTGCTGGATGCGTTTCGGCAGACCGATAGCGCCTGCCAGGACGGAGACGCGGCGGCCTGCCGGGAATTGCACATGGGCGTCGGCGTGTTCCTGACCGGCCTGCGCTGTCACGACGGTGATGCCAGGGCCTGCCGACAGCTCGAACGGATCGAAACCCTCGCTCCCGCCTGCGACGAGGGGGATGCCGACGCCTGCGCCCAGATCGAGTTCGCGTTGTTCGGCACTTGAACGGCCCTGACGCTGCGCGCGTGTGCCCTCGTCCGGTCAGTGTTTCTCCGGCTGCTTTCTGTCAGCATCTGCGAAGCGGCGCATGCGGGGTATCTTCATCAGCCTGTGCCGTTCGCCTGGTTGTCGTGGCATTACGCTTCGGGCCACGCCGGTGCGCCGCACTCGGGACACTGCAGCTCGAGTTCCCGGATCTTGCTCACCAGCCGGCGATGGTCGATGCCGTCCGGCCAGGGGCCGTCCAGGCGCTGGTGCAGCGTGTTGTAGCTGTCAAGGACCAGCACCGCCGGCGCGTTCTCGACATAGCGGGCGCTGATGCGGCCGCCGACATCGATCAGGACCGGGAACGGCCACTGGGAGGCGGTAGGCGGAAGCTGTGGCACGATCGCCAGCACCTCGGCCCCGGCGTCCCGGTAATCGGCATAGCGTTCGGCGAAGCTGCGCAGGATCGCCTCGCAATCGGCGTTGCAGAAGACCAGCACGACCGGCTGCTGCTGCTTGTAGTCCCACAACGAAATCTCATGCCCGTGAACGTCGGGGAGGTGGAAGGTGGGCAACTCCGTATGTAATTGAACGCGAGTGTCCATGGCATCACCTCATTCGTCTGTTGGCTGGTGCGGCGGGGGCCGCTGCGTCAGGCTGGAATCGGTTAGAAAAGTTGTGTTGCCGGAAGCGGTGGCGTCTCCAGCCGGCTCCGGCAGATCGTTCACTGTCAAGTATAGATCCGGGCCTTACGTGAAGGTTTCCGGATACAGCAGACTGCTGCCGTCCATGTCCCCAGTAGCGCGGTAGGTGAGCGGTGTCGCGTCCGGCGCGAGGATGGCGCCGTCCACCACCCGGCCCAGCGCCAGATCGTGATCGCCCGCAGGGCAGGTGTATGCAAGTTCGCAATCGAGGTAGGCCAGCGCCTCAGTCAGTACCGGAGCGCCCGTCGTCTTGGCGGACCACGGGACGGTGGCGAGTCTGTTGCCTTGCCCGGGCGTGCCGAAGTGGCGGGCGAGCTCGATCTGGTCGTCGCGCAGTACGTTGACCGAGAATGTCTTGCCGCCGGTGAGTATGCGGTAGGACCTGTGCGCCGGGTTGATGCTGAGGGCGACGAGCAGCGGATCGAAGGAGACCTGCATGAGCCAGGCGGCGGTGAAAGCGTTGCGCCGCTCGCCATCGGCCACGCCGATGACGTAGACGCCGTAGGTGAGCTGCCGGAATAGCGCCACGATGTCATGCCGCATGGATTCGACTCCACCGGGTTCGCTCTCTCAGGGGAAGTGTAGCAACCGCGAGCCGCACGGCCGCTCCATGTGGGAATCTATACTGGTAGCGAAGAATGCTCGATTGCGCCGGGCGATGCGCAAGGAGGCGTGGTGCGGTCCTGAAGGCGCGCCACGATGGCGATGGCTTGCACGAGGTGCTTCATGCGGATTCTGCGTCCAATGGCAATAGCGCTCATCGGATTCCTCGGTGTCGCGGGCTGCGCCACCCATCAGGGATCCCAGGAACAGGCCGGCATGGTCATCGGCGGTGTGCTCGGCGGGTTGCTGGGGACGCAGGTGGGCGGCGGACACGGCCGCGACGCTGCCATCATCGCCGGTACCTTGGCCGGTGCGGCGATCGGCGGCGCGGTCGGCCGCTCCATGGACGAGACCGACCGTTTGAAGACCGCGGCGACGCTGGAGACCGTGCGCACCGGCGTGCACTCGGCATGGCGCAATCCCGACACGGGCTACGAATACGTCGTGACCCCGACGAAAACCTACGAATCCGCCAGAGGTCCGTGCCGCGAATACGTGATCGATGCGTTGATCGGCGGCAGAAAGGAGCGGATCTACGGCACCGCCTGCCGGCAGCCCGACGGGAGTTGGGTGGTGCAGGGCTGATGCGCGGCATGGGCTGCGCCCCTTTCGCCGGTCGGCCAGGCTCCTGAACCCTTGACCGATATCAATACAGCCGGCATGGTGTACGGGTATATTAGCTAAATCTAATTAGGCGCGCTTGCCGCCTTTGTGTACCCACATCTGCCGGAGGACATCATGGAGCCTGACAAAACCCAGTTGGCCGAGCGCGCCTATCAGCTCGCCTTTGATTACGATGTGCGCTACGGATGCTGTCCGCAATGCGTCCTCGCCGCCGTCCAGGAGACGGTCGGCGGCATCAGTCCCGATCTGATCAAGGCCTCCCACGGGCTGTCGGGTGGGGGCGGGCTGACCGGCATGGGTACCTGCGGCGCGCTGAGCGGCGGCCTCATGGCGCTCAGCGCCCGGCGTGGCCGCGACCGCGACAAGTTCGAGCGCGGCAGGTTCATCGCCAATTTCCGATTGGGCGAAGAACTCGTGCAATGGTTCACCGAGGAATTCCGCGGCGTCACCTGCCGCGACTTGCAGCAGCAGTTCACGGGCAAGACCTACGACCTGTGGGATCAGGAGCAATATGCCGAGTTCAGCCGTGCGCGGGGCGACCGCTGCGCACGCGCGACGGCCATGGTAACGAAGTGGGTGGTGGAGCGCCTCGGCTGAACGCGCCGGGCCCCTTTCCGCAGCCGGCCGGCACCGTGCACGTTAACGTGTTTGCAGCGGTTCCCGCTTTCGATTGAGGTCATGTCCGCTTCGGTGTCGTTGGCCGACGGCGCGCATTTGGCCGCGATGCAGTCGAGGGTGTACAGGCATTGGCGATCCGCGGTAGGCTTGGCTGCATGAGTGCAGCCGATGCGCGCGGTGTTCAAATACCGCGCCAGGCGGCGGAGCCCGTGCGAACCATCAAGAACGACAACGGCGCTTTCAGGAATTCTCACATGTCTGCCGTCAGCCTGCAGGAGAGCATTCGCCGCCAGCGCGAAGCGCTCACGGCACTGCTCGGGGAACCGATGCACGACTTGGCCGCGCGGTGCGCGGCGGTGATCGGCGAGCGCCGCGCGCTCGAAACCCTGCTCATTTCCGCCCGCACGCAACTGCCCTATTGCAAGCACCTCTACGTGCTGGATGCCGACGGCCGCCAGATTACCGACAACATTACGCGCGATGGACACGACGCCGCCCATTTCGGCCGTGATCGATCGTCGCGTCCGTACATGCAGGGCATCGTGGGCAGCACCGACTTCAAGCTGTCGGACGCCTACATCAGCCGCAACAAGAAGCGTCCGTCGCTGACCGCGATTCAGGTCATCCGTGGCACGGGCGGCAACCGCATCGGCTTCCTCGGCGCAGACTTCGACCTGCGCGAACTGCCGCTCACCGGTGCGGTGTACCAGGAGCCGGACCAGTGGCGCCAGATCAAGGGCGATCCGGCCATCCGGGCAAACGTGTTCATGCAGCAGCGGGTGCAGAGCAGAATGGACGCGCACCTGGACGAAGTGCTACCGCTCATGAACGAGCTGATGGTCGAGCATGGCGTGTTCCACGGCAAATTCCACTTTTCGAGCAGCCGCGCGACGGTATGGCTGGTGGACGATCCGTATTCCTACCGCATCCTCGGCATCGACGAACTGCTCGACCCCGATATCTGCCTCGCCTTCCCGCGCCGCTCGTACACCGGGCGGGCGATTGTGCCGCCCGCGCAGATCATGCCGGTCTTCGATCTGTTTCGCCGGCTCCGGTTCGCCGACGAACATGTCTATCTGCGCTCGGGCTCGCTCAACGTCTGCAACGGCATGGTGGCGCTCACCTTCTCTTGCGACGGCTCGCACTACATGCGCTTCGACGAGTTCCTGGAGAAGCAGACGGACTTCTGGCTCGGCGTTTGAACCGTTACAGTTGCGGGAAGCGGAGCGATCGGCCGCTTCCTGTCACCCCTCACGCATCCTTGTGGTCGGGCTTCTGCGCCAAACGCTGTCCCTCCGCGCCATGCCAGAACCGGTAAAGTCCCATCACCGCGCCCGGGATGAGTTCGACCCATGAGGCGTACTCTTCGTCGCTCATGTCCGATTCCTCCTCGCTGTTGAGGAGCGCGAGCTGGGCCATGGGCGCGATCAGCGTCTTCTCGTCACGCGGCAGGCGGTCCCACATCTCCTGGTGCTGGGCGACGCCGAGCATGAAACCGAAGCACCAGCCTTCGTACGCCTCGGCCGTTTCACCGTCCTCCTCCTCCACTTCGACCATGAGCGGCTCGAACGAACGGCCGGCCTGCAGGGCGGTGGCGATCTCGTCGTGCAGGCGCAGCAGGAGTCCGGTCATGCGCTGCTTCTCCGCTGCGTCGGCGAAGCGCGGCTGGCCCCACACCTCGGTCAGCCACTCCTCCTGCGCGACCTGCGCGGGGCCGGCGATGATGGCGGTGAGAAAACCGTGGGCTTCGTCTATGGAGAGCGCGGCGCCGTCGCAGGCCTCCGAGAGGAGGAAAGTGTCGAGCGTGATGAGCTCTTCTTCGGTCAAATGAGTATCGGGCCGGGACGACATAAGCAGATTCCTGAACAAGGGGATGGTGGCGGAAGATCAGGCGGCACTATAAACGACCATGACCGCCGTGACCAATCGTTTCGTGCGGTGCAACGCCAAAGCGCGGCAGGACGGGTTGCACGCGCGCCGGGCGCGATGGAAGAATACGAGCGCTGTGCCCTTGGACAGATACCGGTCCCGTGCGCAATGCGCGCCGCGATGTACAGGATATGCGGCGGCAACCGCCGTTGCCATGCCGCTGATAAATTTTCTGCAAGAAAAGGAGTCTTCCCATGTCGGAATCCAAAACCTCTTCGGAAGTGCTGGTCGTTGGTGCCGGTGCTGCGGGCATGGCATCGGCGATCGCCCTGGCCCGCGCGGGCGTGCGCGTGACGCTGCTGGAGCGAGGCGAGGCGGGGCGCGAAGCGTCCTGGGCGGGCGGCGGCATCCTCTCGCCGCTTCCGCACTGGAATTTCCGTGAAGAGGTCACGCGCCTGACCATGCGCGGCGAGGCGTTGTGGCCGGAATGGGCGGACTATCTGCAGGCCAGCACCGGCGTAGATACGGAATACCGCAAGTGCGGCATGATGATCCTGCCCGACTACGACGAGGAAAAGGGGCTGCGCTGGTGCCGGGAGCATGGTGTGCCGCTGGAGCGCATCGCGGCCCGGGAGCGGGAGCCGGCGCTGGGTTATGACGGTCCGGCCCTGCTGCTGCCGGAGGTGGCCCAGGTGCGCAATCCGCGCCTGCTGCGCGCCATGCGCCAATGCCTGGAGGGGCTGGGCGTTGTCATCCACGAGCAGACCGAGGTGATCGGCTGGCGCATCGCCGGCAACGCGGTGCAAGCGGTCGAGACCACGCGCGGCGACTTCTCCGCCGAGCGCTACCTCGTTTGCGGAGGCGCGTGGAGTCAGATACTGTGCGGGCGCTACGCGCAGGGGCTGGACATCTGGCCGGTGCGCGGACAGATCGTGCTGTTCCAGGCCACACCCGGCCTGCTCGATACCGTGGTGCTGCGCAACGGCTATTACCTCGTGCCACGCAAGGATGGACTCATCCTTGCCGGCACGACACGGGAAAACGTCGGCTTCGACAAGAGCACCACGGCGCAGGCCAGGGCCGACATCCTCGCGCACGCCAGCGCGCTGCTGCCGGCGTTGCGGGAGGAGATGATCGTCAAGCACTGGGCGGGGTTGCGTCCCGGCGCGCCCGACAACATTCCCACCCTGGGCCGGCATCCCGAGATCGAAAACCTGTATGTCAACAGCGGACATTTCCGCTACGGCGTGACCATGGCGCCCGCCTGTGCCGAGATCATCGCCAACCTGCTGCTTGGCCGGCCGCAGCCGCTGGACATCGCGCCTTACCGTTGGCCCCAGGCCGCGGCGTGAGGATCGGCCGCGCGCAAGCCATCCCTCGCGGCTTCTCCTGATCGGCAGGGAGCGGCGCGGGCACATCGGCGCCGTTTCCCTGCGCCCGCGCTGCAGGGGCCAGCCGGGTTCCCTCGTTCCGTATCGCCGCCGGCGCCGGACAATTCGCACCAGCTTGCATCGAGAACCGCGCGGGCTAACGTTAAATAGAGGATGTTGCATGGAAGCCGTGTCGACAGATGGAGTGACGGTATTTCCGCGGTTCCGTAACGTCGTCCAGGAGTTGCACGGCGGCCATGTACGTAATCGACAAAGACGGCGTGCAAGGGGCGATCGGCCTTGCCGCTCAATCCCTCGATGCGCTGACGCAGGTTCCTGTGACGCTGCCGGGCGGCGGACAGGCGCTCGTTCCCGTCGCTGCGCTGGAGCAGCGCGACGCGCAAAATTACTACCTGCCGCTTCGTCTCGCGGACCTTCCCCGGTACAACCCTTCCGATCCACAAGCGGCGGAACATGACCGGATCACCATTCCCGTGATGGAGGAGACGCTGAAGGTCGACAAGCGCGTGCAGGAGCGCGGGGTGCGCATTGCCAAAAAGGTACGGCAACGCGAGGAAGTCGTCGAGGAGCCGATCCTCCGGGAGGACGTCACGGTGGAGCGGGTGGCGCTGAATCGGCAGGTGGATAGTCCGCCGCCGATCCGCCAGGAAGGCGATACCCTCATCATCCCCCTGCTGGAAGAGGTGGTCGTGGTCGAAAAGCGCCTCATGCTGCGGGAGGAGTTGCGCGTCACCCGTCACCGCACGGAGCAGAAGCAGCCGCAGCGCGTGGCGCTGCGACGCGAGGAGGTCACGGTCGAACGCCACGCTGAAAACAGGGATACGACCAAGCCCTGAGCGACAACGATCACTGCCATACAACAGGTCCGACCTGATCCAATCATCACACACGCGAAATAGCCAGCCCACGACGGACTACGAAGGAGGACGTTATGGCTAAGTCAGTCATTGCCGCATATTCCACACGGGACAAGGCCGAGCGCGCGATACAGGAGTTGGTCGGCGAGGGATTCCCGCGCACGAGCATCGCCCTGGAGATGGGCCGCGATCTGGTTGCGGGCCCGGGAACGCACGAAACGGCGTCGGGCCTGAGAAGGTTCCTGAAGAGCCTCGGCCTGGGCTCGGACGAGCAGGATGTGGAGGTCAGCGGCTTCTGGGTCAAGGACATACATCCGGACGAGGCGATAGTACTCCTCAACACCTCGGACAATCTTGTCGATCGCGCGGCCGCTATCCTCAATCGCCATGACCCCATTGACGTCGACGCGCGGGCCAAACGCCATGCGCAGGGACCGGGTGAAGCGCAGCAGATGGGCGAAATGGAACAGGCGCACGAGACGTCCGCCGGACGGGCCGGGACGGCAATACCGTCCGAAGAGGCCACGTTGCCGGTGATGGAAGAGGAAATGCAGGTGGGCAAGCGCGCGGTAGTGAAGGGCGGCGTGCGCGTCTACACCCGCATGACGGAGCGCCCCGTCGAAGAGCAGGTGCGGCTCAGGGAGGAAAAAGTGCGCGTCGAGCGCCATCCGGTGGATCGTCCTGCGGATGAGGGCGAGATGGCCGCCTTCCAGGAGGGCAGCATCGAGCTGTCGGAAACCGCCGAGGAGCCGGTGGTGTCGAAGCGCGCCCGGGTGAAGGAAGAGGTCACGGTCAGCAAGGAAGCGACGGAGCGCACCGAGACGATCCGCGATACCGTGCGTGGTACGGATGTGCAGGTCGAGTCGCTCAGCCCCGATGAGGCCAAGGAGTTTGCCGACCTGGAGAGCGAGTTGCTCAACGATTATCAGACGAGCTATGCCTCGAAGGGTGTGCGCTACGAGCAGATACGCCCGGTCTATGAATACGGCTATCGCCTGAGCCGCAACCCGCGCTATCACAGCAGCGGCAACTGGTCGGATATCGAGTCGGAAGTCCAGGGCGAATGGGACGAGGACCGCTACGGTCCATGGGACCAGTTCAAGGGCGCGGTGCGCAGCGGCTGGGAACGGGCGACATTGCACCGGCGGCGGTGAGGAGTCGGCTCGTCCATGAGGCAAGACGGGCACAAGGGCCTTGCCCCTTGTGCCCGCAGTAGTGATTGCGTGCGTCGTGCCGTGTCCGCAATCGGGTAAGCGGCGCCATGGGCGTGACGCGCGAAGTTTTTCTGGATCGTTCGGGGAGCGTGCTCGAATCCAATGGACCGCGCGCAGCGGTTTTGCGCCATGAACACTGCGCGCCGCAAATGGTGCCGGGGACAGCAGGCCTTGCTACTAATTCGCTTTGTGTCCAGAGTCTGTGTACAGACTAATAAAGTTGCAGTACCGGATCATCCCCATAATTCCGAAGCAGTTCTTCGAGTTGGATCAAGTACTGTATCCTGAAAGGCTTTCGGCGATGGATCGTGGGCGCTCGTCCCCTCAGTGCGTGTCGCAGGATACTCGGTATCAACCTGGGACAATTTACGAACCGACTCCGAAGATGCCTGAGAAGATACCACGCAAGTTCGATCGACAGGCGATTCCAGTAGGTGCCATCACTGCGCGACGACTCTTCTCTTCCGCCGAACGGGATGTTGCGGTACGCTGGAAAAGCGCTATGTATGGTGTCTGTATGAAACTGATGGTCGAGTATGAGTTCGGCGGGCAAGGAAAGAAGAAACCTTAGCAATTCCTGGTCCAGATAGGGGCACAAAGGGTCCGTGTAGTTGGACAGCATGGAGAAGGTGTAAAGGCTTATTTCCCTGCGGGTACGGTTCCAGAAATAGAAGGCTGTCAGAGGTTGTGACTAAGTGAAAATTCTCGCAGTTCCTACACCAATCGCTCCATTGCGAGGCTATAGGGACACGCCTTGAGAATTGACGAAGACAACGCGGTACGGAACCAGCTTGTTTCATGGTGCCAAAAATCCATAATCCTCTTTGCCGCGTCCTCTAACCGGCCGTCCTGAAAGGAGCGCAGCGCATCGGGATCGAGGTAATCTCCTGCAGAGAGGACGCCCCCCGCTATGCCGTCGTACACTTCCTGCACTTGCTCGAGGGGCGGCAGCAGGGGCATAAAACAGGCTTCCTCATCAGTACAGAAACTCGTCATCTGGTTCGTGAGTTCATCGTAACGAAGCCGCCACTTAGGCCACTCGACGACTATGTGCTTCAAATGCAGGGCCTTGGTCAGTTCGGATGCGATTCGTATATCCTCGTTGCCTATTGGTGGGGTACGCTGCGTGGTCAGACAGAACTTTGGCTGGAAGCCTTGCCGGAGCAACTCCAGGAGTATGTGTCGAGAGTCCCGGCCACCACTTAAGGGGACAGCGAAATCATCGCTACGCGGTGCTAGTCTTCGCATTGCTTCCGAGAACAGCGATGCATATTTCTCGATGGCCTCGTCGCGGCGGATTGGTGCGGGGGCAGGATCTAACCGGGAATTGTCTGCTCTGACAGACGTACAGGCTGACCACGTTAGACTCCCAGATCTTGGAATTGCCTTGATATGCGCAAAAGGCGTGTCGGTACCGACGTAGAAACCCAGGCGTAAAAACAGCGCGAGCGCGGGTCTGTCGAGTTCACGTGGTGCGCCACAATCAAGGATGGAGAGTATGGAGGTCGATACGCAGATTTCGGTCGGCGTGGCATAGTAGTAGACTGGCGCAAAACCATATGGACTGCTGATAACCTCAAGCCGTTGCCCGTCCCAACGCCACTTGACGAACAATCCATCCAAGCCGCACTGATCCTTGGCCGCATCATTGAGCACTCGACCCCGAAGATACGTCGGGGTACCAGTGACTCTGTAGCCGCCATCCACATATCGAATGTGAATGTACGCGGTGTTTTGGATGCGAATGGACTCCATGGCCGAATTTCGCACATATTACGTGGATACAGATTCCCTTTGAACTTTCGAAGTATAGCTGTGCATTAAACAAGCGCTTCTGGCGTACCAGTGCGCGGTGGACGTGCTGCATCTCTGGCAAGGCGTCCTGGCAGAATCCAGGAACGCGCAAAGCGCTTGGCTCAAGGGACTGCTCACCGGCTCGTGCTCCGTCGGCTCCTATGGACTGGCGCTCTGGGCAATGACCCACGCTCCGATCGCTCTGGTGGCGGCGCTGCGCGAAACGTCCATACTCTTCGGCATGGCGATGGCGGCGGTCGCGCTGAAGGAGTGGTTCGGCTGCGCGCGCTGGCTTGCCGCCGGCGCCATTATGGCGGGCGTCGCAGCCATGAAAGCGATATGAGCGGCCGCCGTCGGTCGCCACGCGCTGCCGTCACGCCGATTGCCGATCCGCATCGAGTCGCGCTGCGATACTTGCGTGTGGGTCGCTCTCTCCGTGTGCTTGCGCAAGTGTCGCTCCGTCCAATCCGCGTTCCAGCAGCAAGGAGCCATGTCATGACGGTCGTAAACAGCGACGTTGGCAGCACCATTGACGAGATCGCTGCCGGCGTTTTTCGGATTTCCATTCCCATGCCGCCTT
>JBAYZB010000024.1:0-24210 GCA_041672765.1 Gammaproteobacteria bacterium
CTCCAGGTTGTGGTTGAAGACGTCCGGCGGATTGCGGTCGAGTGCTTCCAGGGCCGCCTCCATGCGCCCGCGGAAGTCCGGGACCAGGGTTTCGATCCGGATGTCGGGACTCAGGCGGCGGGTCGCCTGGATGCAGGCGGCGAAATGGCCCGCGCCGCCGTCGCGCAGATCGTCGCGGTCCACGGAGGTGATTACCACGTACCTGAGCCCCATGGCGGCGATGGTGTGCGCCAGGTTTTCCGGTTCCTGCGGGTCCAGCGGTTCGGGCCGCCCGTGGGCCACGTCGCAGAAGGGGCAGCGCCGGGTGCAGATGTCCCCCATGATCATGAAGGTGGCGGTGCCGTGGCCGAAGCACTCTCCCAGGTTCGGGCAGGAGGCCTCCTCGCACACCGTGTGCAGCCGGTGCTCGCGCAGCACGCGCCGGATGCGCGCGACCTCGGGTGAGGTGGGGGCCTTGGCGCGGATCCAGGCCGGCTTGCGCAGGGGCCGCCCGGTGGGTTCGACCTTGACGGGAATGCGCGCCACCTTGTCGGCGCCGCGCTGGTGTGCCGCGTCGGTCACATGGGCCTTGAGCTGTTCGGGGGGCGTTTCGGGCATGGGGCGGATTCCCTGAGCGTGTCCGGCCGGTCGGACCTGGCGGACTGCGCGGCTGAGGATCAATCGGCAACTGTGAAGTTAGTGTATCCCAGGAGGCGGACGAGGTGCGACAGCAGCGCTTCCTCCACGGCCGCGGTGTCAGTGGGGCCGCCCAGTTCGGCCAGTTGCGTCACTTCCAGGCCCTGGTAACCGCAGGGGTTGATGCGCCGGAACGGCGCCAGGTCCATGGCGACGTTGAGGCTCAGCCCATGGTAGCTGCAGCCGCGGCGTACGCGCAGGCCCAGGGAGGCGATCTTGCGGCCCGCCACGTAGACGCCCGGCGCGTCCCGGCGCGCCTGCGCATCGATGCCATAGTCGGCGAGCAGGTCGATGACGGATTGTTCCAGGGTGGTCACCAGCTCCCGCACGCCCAGCCCGCGCCGCTTCAGGTCCAGCAGCACGTAGGCCACCACCTGGCCGGGGCCGTGGTAGGTCACCTGGCCGCCGCGGTCCACCTGGATGACGGGAATCGCCCCCGGATCGAGCAGGTGTTCCGGCCGGCCGTTCAGTCCTTGCGTGAAAACCGGCGGGTGCTGCAGCAGCCACAATTTGTCGGGGCTTTCCGCCGTGCGCGTGTCGGTGTAGGCCTGCATGGCGCGCCATACCGGCTCGTAGTCCTGCCGGCCGAGGCGGCGTACGATCAGGGCGGGGGCGGCCATGTGCGGGAAATTACAGGACCATCAGGACCTGCGCGCAGGCGTGCAGGTCCTGGTAGATGGCGTCGAGTTGCGCGCGGCTGGTGGCCTGGATGGTGACCGTGACCGACAGGTACTTGCCGCCGCTGCTCGGGCGGCTGCGCACGGCCCCTTCGGACAGGTCCGGGACATGGCGCCGCACGATGCCCGCCACCAGGGCGTCGAATCCGGCGTCGGCCGCGCCCATGGCCTTGATGGGAAATTCACAGGGAAATTGCAACGGTGATTCCTGTTCCATAGCAGCACCTGGATCGAAAGGGGAAAGATTGGTGTAACTGTAGGTCGGTCAATGTGGCGTAGCCCGACATGATGTTGATCGGCGGGCTGGCCCTCGTGGACCAACCCGAACCGCGAACCATCAGTTCGCCTCGCCGCTACGCAGGCATTCCTTGTAGGCCTGAAAGAGTGCGGCCATGCGGGTCCACTGCGGGCCGGGTTTTCCGTTGCCGACCGGGACTCCGTTCAGCGTCGTGACAGGGAGGATTTCCCGGGTGGAACTGGTGACCCAGATCTCGGCGGCGCTGGCGAGGTCCGCCTCCGTGATGGCGGCTTCGCGGTGCGGGATGCCATTGGCGGCGGCGAGTTCCAGGATCAGGTCGCGGGTGATGCCAGGCAGCAGGAACGGCCCCTTGGGAGGGGTGAGCAATTCACCGGCGCGGACGATGAACACGTTGCTTGCCGCACCCTCGGTGACCTCGCCGTCACGTATCAGGATGGATTCCACCGCGCCGCCGTCCAGCGCCTGCTGGCGCAGCAGGACATTGGCGAGCAGGGTAACGGCCTTGATGTGGCAGTACTTCCAGCGGATGTCCTCCAGGGTGATGGCGGCCACGCCCTGTTGCGCCACCTCGGGGGGATTGGGCGTGAGGGGCGAACTCATGGCGAACACTGTGGCGCGGACATCCGCGGGGAACGCGTGATCGCGTTTCGGCGCCGCGCCCCGCGTCACCTGCAGGTAGACGGACTGATCGCCGCCGCCCTGCAGTTCCACGAGTTGCCCGATGATCTGGCGCCACTCCGGGCGTGTGTGCGGATTCGCCAGGCGGATGCCGACCAGGCTCTGGTCCAGGCGGTCCAGGTGCTGTTCGAGGCGGAAAAGCCGTCCGCCGTAGACGGGGATGACCTCGTAGACGCCATCGCCGAACAGAAAGCCCCGATCGAGTACGGACACGCGGGCTTCGTCTTTGGGAAGAAATTCTCCATTCAGGTACACGATGGACATGGCGTGGTTATCCCGCTCGCACGGCTTATCAATAGGTCTTATTCGAACCACATCAGCACGGCGTCCTTCAGGCGCCGGAAGATGCCGCCTTCCGCCATCGCCTCCAGGGCGACGAGCGGTTGCTCCACGATAACTTCATCGTTCAGCACGACTCGCACCGTGCCGACGGACGTGCCCTTGGCAACGGGAGCGGAGAGGCCACCGTTGACGGTCATGGAGGCATTGAGTTGCTTGTATTGTCCGCGCGGGATCGTGACGTAGAGATCGCGATCCAGGCCAAGGGGCAGTACGTCGGCCGCGCCCTTCCACACGCGGGCCTGGGTGAGCGGCTGGTTGGCGGCGTACAGCTTGTGAGTCTGGTAGAAACGGAAGCCGTAGTTGAGCAGGGCCTGGCTTTCTTGGGCACGAGTCTCCTCGCTCTTGGTGCCGATCACGACGGAGATCAGGCGCATGCCGTCGCGCAGTGCCGAGGCCACCAGGCAATAGCCGGCCGACTCGGTGTGGCCGGTCTTCACGCCGTCCACGGACGGATCGCGCCACAGCAGCCGGTTGCGGTTGTACTGATTGATGTTGTTGTAGCGGAATTCCTTCTGCGCATGCCACTTGGCGTAATAGTCCGGGAATTCGCGGATGAGGGCGGCGGTCAGGATCGCAATGTCGCGCGCCGTGGTGTAATGGTTCGGGTCCGGCAGGCCGGTGCTGTTCACGAAATTCGTGTTGGTCATGCCGAGCCGCTGGGCCTGCAGGTTCATCATGCCGGCAAAGGTCTCTTCACTGCCCGCGATGTGCTCGGCGAGGGCCACGGTGGCATCGTTGCCCGACTGCACGATCACGCCTTGCAGCAGCGCCTCCACCGGCACCCGGCTGTGCACGTCCACGAACATGCGCGAGCCCGGCGTGCGCCAGGCTTTCTCGCTGATGGTCACTTCGTCGCTCAACTTGAGGTTGCCCGTTTGCAATTCACGGAAGACGATGTATTCCGTCATCAGTTTCGTGATGCTGGCCGGCTCGACGCGCTGGTCTTCATTGCCGGCGGCGAGCACCCGGCCGCTGTCGAAGTCCACCAGCAGGTGGCTGCGGGCGGCGACTTTGGGGGCTGCGGGCGTCGGTGCCGGCGGAATGGCTGTCGGGGTTGTGGCGAAAGCGGTGCCGAGCCACACCGAGAGAATGAATCCCAGAAGCAGGTTGAACGGGTGATGCACGGAGTTTGATCGCACGGACAGTTGTTCCCCTTGGACGTTGACGTGTTGCAGAAGGAGCGTGGAACTGAAAGGGCGCAGAGGCTTTGCTGCGCCGTTAAATGCAGAAACGCACGCTATTTTAGCGTGCAGGCCCCTTGAAACATAGCCGTTTCCAGGTCTGCGCCCTGCCTAATCGATCACGATTCGCGAATCGTTGATGCCGAGCTCGATCAGTTTGGCCACTATCCGATCGGCATCGCCCACGGATGCCAGAGGGCCGATGCGGACGCGGTATACGCGCATGTTGTTGCTCACTCCTTCCGTCACTTGTGCGCCGGCGAGCTTCGCGTCCTGCAATCGCAGGCGCAGACGCTCCGCGTTCTGCAGATTTGTGAACGCGCCTATCTGCAGGTAGAGACTGGTTTGAGGCGGGGGCGCCGGCGGCGGAACTGCCAAAGCGGCAGTCTGATATCGGGGCTCCCCAGGATCGATGGCGCGCACTTCCACGAGGCCGGTGCCTGCGGCAAGGATGCCGAGCTTGGCCGCCGCGGCGTAGGAGAGATCAATGATACGGTTGTCCTTGAAGGGGCCGCGGTCGTTGATGCGCACGATGATGCTGCGGCCGTTGTGCAGGTTCGTGACCTGCGCGTAGGTCGGCAGCGGCAGGGTCTTGTGAGCCGCGGTCATGGCGTACATGTCGTACGGTTCCCCGCTCGATGTGCGGCGCCCGTGAAATTTGGTGCCGTACCAGGACGCGATGCCGCGTTCGACGTAGCCTCTGCTGGTGGGCAGGACGTCGTAGCGTACTCCGTTCTGTACGTAAAAAGGCGGATTGCCATAGCGGCTGCGCGGTTCCGCCCGCGGGACAGGATCGGGTATCGCGTTGATGTCGATGGTGCCTGGCGGCGGGCCGTCTCTGCCCGGGGCGGGGACGGTGACGGCGCCCTTGGGGATGGAGCAGGCGTTCAATGTTGCCAACAGCGCCACGGCGAGCCATGGCCACGCCAGGCGCGGCAGAAGGTTCCCCTTGTGCATGAGCAGCTACACACCTCGTTGTTCTTGTTCGTTGCGTCATGCGCGCCCGCATTTCCCGCCGGGACGGTGGGCGGCAGCGCAGCCGCCGGGCGTGAAACGCAGGCTATTGCCCGGCAAGCCGCAGGCGGGCCGCCGCCAGGATTTCCTGGCTCAACTGGTAAACCGCCATGGCGTACAGGGCGCTGCGATTGTAACGCGTTATGACGTAGAAGTTATCCAGACCCACCCAGTACTCCGGTCCCTGCGCCGCTTGCAACTCGATCAGCACGCCGGGAAGATCCTGCGGGATGCTATCGTTGATGCTGACGCCATACCGCGCCAGTTCGCGCAGCGGTAGAGAGGGTTTCAGGTCTTTGCGGAGCAGGGCCTTGTATTGTTCTCCATCGACCTGCACGGGTATCGTGACCGGTTGCTCGGGTTTCCACCCGTGGATCCGGAAATAATTGGCGACGCTGCCGATCGCGTCGGCGTCGTTGTTCCAGAGATCGCGCTGCCCGTCGCCATCGAAGTCCACGGCGTAGTGGCGGTAGCTGCTGGGCATGAATTGGGGCTTGCCCATGGCTCCGGCATAGGAGCCCTTCACGGCGAGCGGGTCGATGCGCTCTTCCCGGGCCAGCAGCAGGTATTGTTCCAGTTCGCGCCGGAAGAACGCGCTGCGGGCCGGGTAGTCGAAGGCCAGGGTCGTGAGCGCGTCCAGCACGCGGTAGGAGCCGGTGTTTTTCCCGAAACGGGTTTCGACGCCCATGATGGCGACGATGATCTCCGGCGGGACGTTGTAGACCTGGGATGCGCGCTCCAAGGTTTCCCGGTGCGCCTGCCAGAAGGCGACGCCATCGTTGATGCGCTCCCGGGTGACGAAAATCGGCCGGTACTGATGCCACGGCTTGGCCTCCGCCGGCCGGGTGATGGCCGCGATGATGGAGGGCTGTGACCGGGCCTCGGAAAAAAGCGCGTTCAGTTCTTCGGGGTCGAGGCCGTGCTTTGCCACCATTTCCTCGATGAAGCGGCCCAGTTCCGGTCTGTCGGCAAAGCCCGAGGCGCCCGTTGGTGCGGCGGACGCCGTGCCGCCCCAGAGGAGGATCAGGTACAGCAGCAGGCTGCCGACAAACGCCTTTCGTGTCATTTCAACCTCCACCGGAATCCCGGAGTCATGTGGGCATGCTGTTGTTCAAAACGGGCTATCGCGGCAGCAGCTTGCGGTGCGTCTGAATGGACATCAGCATACCGAATGCCGCCATGATGGTCACCACGGAGGTGCCGCCGTAGCTCATCAGGGGCAGCGGCACGCCCACCACCGGCAGCAGCCCGGTCACCATGCCGGTGTTCACGATCACGTAGACGGAGAAGGTCAGGCTCAGGCTGCCCGCCAGGAGTCGGGTGAACGTGTCCTGCGCGTGGACCGCGATGGAGAGTCCGCGCAGGATGATGAACAGGTAGAGGGCGAGCAGCATCAGAACCCCCGCCAGGCCGAATTCCTCGCCGATTACAGCGAAGATGAAGTCGGTGGAGCGCTCGGGGATGAATTCGAGCTGGGATTGGGTTCCGTTCAGCCAGCCCTTGCCGTAGATCCCGCCCGATCCGATGGCGATCTTGGATTGGATGATGTGATAGCCCGCGCCCAACGGGTCCGACTCCGGATCGAGGAACATGAGGACGCGCTTGCGCTGGTAATCGTGCATGAAGTGCCACAGCACGGGGGTGAGGGCAGCGAACAGCCCGATTCCGGAGAAGATCAGCTTCCAGCTCAGGCCGGCGAGAAAGAGCACGAAAACGCCTGCGCTCGTCACCAGGAGCGCGGTGCCGAGGTCGGGTTGTTTGGCGATGAGCAACGCCGGTATGAGGATCAAGAGGCCGGCGATCGCCAGGTGCGAGAGCCTGGGCGGCAGCGTTTTTTCCGACAGGTACCAGGCGACCATCATGGGTACCGCAATCTTCATCATTTCCGAGGGCTGGAACCGGATGATGCCCAGGTCCAGCCAGCGCTGCGCGCCCTTGCCGATATCGCCGATGATCAACACCGCGGCGAGCAGGGCGAGCCCGGCGCCAAACAGCCACGGCGTCCAGACCTTGAGGTGGTGCGGCGGAATCTGCGCCAGGACGGACAGGACCAGGAAGCCCAGCGCCAGGCGCAGCGCTTGGCGCTGGACGATATCCACCTCCTGGCCGCCCGCGCTGTAGAGGATCACGAGGTCCAGGGCCGCCAAAACGAGCAGGCCGGCCAGCAACGGCCAGTCCAGATGCCAGCGGTACAGGCGACCAGGTGCGCCGGCGTGGACCTCGTCACGGGTTCTGAATCCCACGATCATGGGTTGCCTCCCGAGAGGTATGCGTCGAAGATCTTGCGCGCGATAGGGGCTGCGACGCTGCCGCCACTGCTGCCGTTCTCCACGATCACGGCCACCGCGAGGCGTGGATTTTCCAACGGGGCGAAGGCAATGAACAGGGCGTGGTCACGCAACTTCCTGGCGATCTTCTCTTCGTCGTATTTTTCATCCTGCTTGATGCCGAAGACCTGGGCCGTCCCGGTCTTGCCAGCGTATCGGTACTGCACCCCGGCGGCGCTGGCCCGCGCCGTGCCGCGCTCCCCGTGCACCACCCCTGTCATGGCCGCGATGGCGTGGTCCCAGTTGGCCGGATCGACAACGGGCACCGGCTCCTTGTGTACCGGCTCCTGGAGCGTCATCTCGTGGGTGTCGGGATCCTGCAGCGCGTGCAACAGGCGTGGCACCAGGCGCTTGCCGCGCGTCGCCAAGGTCGCGGTGGCTGAGGCGAGCTGTAACGGCGTGGTCAGAGTGTAACCCTGGCCGATACCCGCGATCAGGGTTTCGCCCGGATACCAGGGCTGGCCGCGCGTGGCCTCCTTCCACTCACGGGATGGCGCCAGTCCCGCCAGTTCGCCGCCGATATCGATGCCGGTCTTGGACCCGAAGCCGAAGAGCTTCTGGAACTCATGCAACCGGTCGATGCCCAGTTCTCGCGCAAGATCATAGAAATACACGTCGCATGACTCGACGATGGCGCGCTCCAGGTTGACTTTGCCGTGCCCCCACCGTTTCCAGTCGCGATACCGGTGCTCATGGCCCGGCAACTGATAGAAACCGGGGCAAAAAATCGTGTGGCTGGGACTGACGATCTTGTATTCCAGGCCGGCCAGGCCGATGAAGGGCTTCATGGTGGAGCCCGGGGGGTATTGGCCGCGCAGCGCGCGGTTGTAGAGGGGGCGGTCCTCGTGTTCCTGCAGAGCCTGGTACTGCTTCGCGTCGAGACCTCTGACGAAGAGGTTGGGGTCGTAGCCCGGCTTGCTCACCATGGCCAGAACCTCGCCGGTGTTCGGATCGATCGCGACCACCGCGCCGGTGAAATCTCCAAAGGCCTCCTCGGCCACCATTTGCAGCCGCATGTCAATGGTCAGGAACAGGTTTTTACCGGGGATCGGGGCGACGCGCTCCAATACCCGCAGGAGCCGGCCCTGGGCGTTGGTTTCCACATGCTGGTAGCCCACCTTGCCGTGCAGGACGGATTCGTACGATTTTTCCACGCCGATCTTGCCGACATGGGTCGTGCCGCTGTAATTGGCAACGTCCAGATGCTGCAGCTCGTCCTCGTCGATGCGGCCCACGTAGCCGACCACATGCGCGACGTGTTCCGCCAGGGGATAATGGCGAGTCAGGGCCGCTACGATATCCACGCCGGGAAAAAGGTGCCGGTTGACGGCGAAGCGCCCGATTTCCTCTTCGCTGAGATGCAGGCGCAATGGTATGCCTTGGAAGCGCGGCATGCGCCGGCGCAGGCTGTGAAAGCGTTTGAGGTCGCTCTCCGTGATTTCGACCAGTTTGCCGAGTTCCGCCAGGGTTTCTTCCAGGTTCGCGACCTGTTCGGGGATTACTTCCAGGCGAAACGATGGCTGGTTCCCGGCCAGCAGGACGCCGTTGCGATCGTAGATCATGCCGCGCAACGGCGGCTCGGCGATGACCTTGACCCGGTTCTCCTGGGATCGGGTGGCAAAATGTTCGTGGCTGAGGACCTGCAGGTGCACGAGGCGAGCCACCAGGATCAGGACCGCGCAGCCCACCATGGCCATGGACCACCAGATTCGGCGAACGAACCGGCGGGTCTCGGCGGTGTGGTCCTTGATGGCGAAGTAGGTCATGTCATTCGGTCGATGGGTTCGGCCGGTGCGACGGTCTCGTTTCAGCGCGGGTGTTAATCGTTCCGGGCAGCAATGTCAGGTAACCCGGAACCGGCGTCTGACATCCCGCAGCACGACGTAGATCCAGGGCCACAAGATCATTCCCGTCAAGGCCGGCGCCCAGACCGCCCAGCTCGGGAGTGCGCGCCCCAGGAGGCCGTTAATCCACAGCTCCGTAACTTCCTGGATCCCCAGCAGTACGAGCACACTGAGTGCCTGCTGCCAGAGCGGAAATACCCGGATCTGCTGATGGAAGCGCAGCGTCAGGTAGGCCACCAGAGTGAAGGCCAGGGCGTGCTGGCCGAGCAGGCTGTTGGTCATGACGTCCACCACCAGGCCAATCCCCCACGCGATTCCGACGCCGACCCGGTGCGGCAACGCCATGCACCAGTAGATCAGGGTCAGCGTTACCCAGTCCGGGCGGAACGGTCTGGCCCAGTCCGGCAACGGGAGGAGGTTGAGGATCAACGCGACCAGAAAGCTCAACGTGATGACCCAGCCGCCGCTGCGACGGATCACGGTCATGAGCCAGGCCTCGGTGCGCCCGGCTGTGCGGCCTGTTCGGCCATCTCCCGTTCCGCTTCACCCCTGGTGTGCCATACCAGCAGAACCTCGCGGCTACGGTCCAAGTGCGCGGTGGGTGTGGCCCAGACGCGGGCGAAGGGTTGGCTGGCATCCCGCTCGAAGCGGGTAACCACTGCGACGGGGTAGTCCGGCGGGAAGCGCCCGCCCAGCCCCGAGGTGATCAGCAGATCGCCCTCTCTGACGTCGGCATCGTTGGTGATGTAGGGCAGTTCCAGCCGGTTGAGCGTACCCGTGCCGAAGGCGACCGTGCGCAGGCCGGTGCGATTGACCTGCACCGGGATCGCTTGGCTGGGATCGGTGATCAGCACCGCGGTGGAAGAGAAGGGACCCACATACAGGATCTGGCCCATGACCCCATTGGCATCCAGCAGCGGCTGGCCGACGAAGGCACCGTGTCGACTGCCTTTGTTGAGCAGGATCGTGTGCCGATAGGGGTTGTGGTCCACGGCGAGCAGTTCCGCAACGACCACCCGGTCGCCTTGTCCCAGCAATCTTTGGGAGGAGTCCAGGAGTTCACGCAGGCGTATGTTCTCGCTTTCCAGAGCGGAAAGCTTCTGGAGCTGGACCTTGAGCAGCAGGTGCTGGGCACGCAGGCTTGCATTGTCCTCTTGCAGCGTACGCCGCGCGGTGACGGCTTCGGCCAGCCATTCCCCTGCGGACACGGGCAGATTGACCAAATGTTGGAGCGGCAATACCACTACGGACAGGGCGGCGCGCATCATCTGCAACTGGGGCAGCCGGTGATCCGCTGCCATAAAGAGGACCGACGCCAGCAGGAAGATTGCCAGTCGTGCGGTGATCGATGGCCCTCTTGTAAATAAGAGTTTTATGGGACAACTCCTCTTCAGAACAAACGCGGATCAGGAACCCCCGTGCCGGTCACCCCCCGGCGGTTCCACCCGATGGCGAGACCGGGATGTCCAACGGTTGCACGCTCCCGTACGTCTTGTTCCGCAAGGGAATGATGCGACAGTTACATCGGGCTGCAGACCTCTGTTATGCGGGCGTACCCGCTTCCGTTCTTCGCGGCGGATGGGCAGGTCCGCCACCAGCGGCGCTGCGCGGTCTGCGCAGGAGTCAGCGCTGGGGATTTCCCTCAATCCACGACAAACAGTTCCCGGCCGCGCTCGCTGATCACTTCCAATGCTTTGCCGCCGCCCCGCGCCACGCAGGTCAGCGGGTCCTCGGCGATGAGCACCGGCAACCCGGTCTCCTCCATCAGCAGGCGATCAAGGTCCCGCAGCAGCGCGCTGCCGCCGGTCAGGACGATGCCGCGCTCGGCCACGTCCGCTCCCAGCTCCGGCGGTGTCTGCTCCAGCGCGGTCTTGACGGCACCCACGATGCCCGACAGCGGTTCCTGCAGAGCCTCGAGAATCTCGTTGCTGTTGACCACGAAGCTGCGCGGCACACCTTCCGAAAGGTTGCGCCCCTTGACCTCCATTTCCCGCACTTCGTTGCCGGGAAAGGCGGAGCCGATCTCGTGCTTGATGCGCTCAGCGGTCGCCTCGCCGATCAGGGTGCCGTAGTTGCGGCGGATGTAGTTCATGATGGCGTCGTCGAAGCGGTCGCCGCCGATGCGCACCGAGGCGGAGTAGACGATGCCGTTCAGCGAGAGCACGGCCACCTCCGAGGTGCCGCCACCGATGTCCAGCACCATGGAGCCGTGCGCCTCTTCCACGGGCAGTCCGGCGCCGATGGCTGCGGCCATGGGCTCTTCGATCAGGTAAACCTCGCGCGCGCCGGCTCCAGCGGCGGATTCGCGTATTGCACGGCGCTCCACCTGGGTGGAACCGCAAGGCACGCACACCAGCACACGGGGACTCGGACGCAGGAATTTCGACTCGTGCACCTTGTGGATGAAGTACTGCAGCATCTTCTCGGTGACGGTGAAATCGGCGATCACTCCGTCCTTCATGGGACGGATTGCTGTTATGTTGCCGGGAGTACGCCCAAGCATGCGTTTGGCTGCGGTACCCACCGCCGCGATGCTCTTGGGACCGCCCGGTCCCCGGTCCTGGCGGATGGCGACCACGGAGGGTTCGTTCAGCACGATTCCCCGGCCGCGAGCATAGATTATTGTGTTCGCCGTGCCGAGATCGATGGAAAGGTCGTTGGAGAAGAAGCCCCGCAGTTGTTTGAACATGGTCGCCGAATCAGCCTTTCGGAAATGGTAGGGAAAACCCTTAGAAGCAAAGCCGATACTGTAACAATGGCCAGGGACTTTGGGCAAGGTGGCAAATGTGGTAAGTTGTGCCGTTGTTAAACTCATCACAACGGGACTTGATCCATGGCGCTCACTTCAGCCGACGTTGAGAAAATCGCACACCTCGCACGTCTCGCCATCAGCGAACAGGATGTCAAGGAATACGCGGCAAATCTTTCGAGCATTTTGCAATTCGTTGAACAGATGAACACGGTCGATACCAGCGGCGTGGTTCCTATGGCACATCCGTTGGATGCCCACCAGCGCCTGCGCCCGGACGAGGTGACGGAGACCGATCAGCGCGAGCTGTTCCAGGCCGGCGCACCGCTGGTGGAGGCCGGACTATATCTCGTTCCCAAGGTCATCGAGTAAGGCTCTGTACGGAGCAACCGCACGGGGGTCTTGCCCAACGCCGCAAATCGCTGCCGGCCCTGTCGAGCAGGCAAGGTGCCGGGATATCCCGGCCGGCGATGTCCAGTCCAACCGATCCACCTTCATTGCTGGTGAAAGATGCATAGGAAGACAATTGCCGAATTATCCAGAGGCCTCAGCGCCGGGGAGTTTTCCAGCGAGGAGCTGACCCGCGCGTTTCTGGCCCGTATCGAGAAGTTCGATCCGCAACTGAATTCGTTCATTACGGTCACCGCCGAGCAGGCGCTGGCGGCCGCGCGGGCGGCCGATGCGCGCCGGCAGCGCGGGGAGGCCGGGCCACTGACGGGCATCCCATTGGCGCAGAAAGACCTTTTTTGCACCAAGGGCGTCAGGACGAGTTGCGGCTCGCGCATGCTGGACAGCTTCGTCGCGCCGTATGACGCCACTACGGTCGAGCGCCTGAACCAGGCCGGCATGGTGATGCTGGGCAAGACCAACATGGACGAGTTCGCCATGGGGTCTTCCAACGAAACGAGCTTCTACGGCCCGGTGCGCAACCCCTGGGATACCGACGCGGTGTCCGGCGGTTCTTCGGGCGGTTCGGCGGCGGCGGTGGCGGCGCGGCTGGCTCCGGCGGCCACCGGCACGGATACGGGCGGCTCCATCCGCCAGCCGGCGGCGCTGTGCGGCATCACCGGCCTCAAGCCGACCTACGGGCGCGTCTCGCGCTACGGCATGGTCGCCTTCGCCTCCAGTCTCGATCAGGGCGGTCCCATGGCCCGCACGGCGGAGGATGCGGCCTTGTTGCTCGGGGTCATGGCCGGGTTCGATCCGCGCGACTCCACCAGCGTGGACATACCGGTGCCGGATTACTGCGCCACACTGAATGACTCCATCACGGGCCTGCGGATTGGCCTGCCCAAGGAGTATTTCGGTGAAGGACTGGATCCCAGGGTGGCCCAGGTCGTCGAAGAGGCGATCGGGGAATACCGCAGGCTCGGTGCCGAGGTGGTGGAGATCAGCCTTCCGAACTCCCAACTGGCGGTGCCCACCTATTATGTGTTGGCGCCGGCGGAGGCCTCCTCCAACCTGTCCCGCTACGACGGGGTGCGCTTCGGCTACCGGTGCGAGAATCCGAAGGACTTGGAGGATCTGTACAAGCGCTCCCGCGGCGAGGGCTTCGGCGCGGAGGTGAAGCGGCGCATCATGATCGGCACCTACGTGCTCTCGGCGGGCTACTACGATGCCTATTACCTGAAGGCGCAGCGGCTGCGCCGGCTCATCAGCGACGACTTCAAGCGGGCCTTCGAGCAGGTGGACGTCATCATGGGGCCGACCTCCCCGACGGTGGCCTTCAATATCGGCGAGAAGGTGGACGACCTGATCACCATGTACCTGTCGGACATCTACACCATCGCCGTGAACATGGCCGGGCTGCCGGGCATGTCCGTCCCGGCGGGGTTTGTGGAGGGGCGGCCGGTGGGGCTGCAGATCATCGGCAATTACTTCGCCGAGTCGCGGCTGCTGAACGTCGCCCACCGCTACCAGCAGGTCACTGATTGGCACGACCGCGTGCCGCCGGGATTCGAGTGAGAACTGATCAACGCAAAGGCGCCAAGACGCAAAGAAACGGCAAAAAGGCATCATCAATCGTTGCGCCTTTGCGTTGAGTCTTGAGGTATTCAGATATGGAATGGGAAGTTGTGATTGGGCTGGAGATCCATGCCCAGTTGGCCACCAAGAGCAAGATCTTCTCGGGGGCGTCGACCGCCTTCGGCGCGCCGCCCAATACCCAGGCCTGCGCCGTGGACCTGGGCCTGCCGGGCGTGCTGCCGGTGCTGAACCGCGAGGCGGTGCGCATGGCGGCGAAATTCGGGCTGGCGATCGGCGCCACGGTGGAGCGGCGCTCCGTCTTCGCGCGCAAGAACTACTTCTACCCGGATCTGCCCAAGGGCTATCAGATCAGCCAGTTCGAGCTGCCCATCGTGCGTCAGGGCCAGGTGGAGATCGAACTGGAGGACGGCAGCACCAAGGTCATCGGCGTCACCCGCGCACATCTGGAAGAGGATGCGGGCAAGTCCCTGCACGAGGACTTCCACGGCATGACCGGCATCGACCTCAACCGCGCCGGCACGCCGCTGCTGGAGATCGTCTCCGAGCCCGACATGCGCTCGGCCAAGGAGGCGGTGGCCTACATGAAGAAGATCCACGCCCTGGTGCGCTATCTTGAGATCTGCGACGGCAACATGCAGGAGGGCTCGTTCCGCTGCGACGCCAACGTCTCGGTGCGCCCCAAGGACCAGCACAAGTTTGGCACCCGCACCGAGCTCAAGAACCTGAACTCCTTCCGTTTCGTGGAGCGCGCCATCAATTTCGAGGTGGAGCGCCAGATCGACATCCTGGAGAGCGGCGGGGCGGTGGTGCAGGAGACCCGGCTCTACGACCCGGACAAGAACGAGACCCGTTCCATGCGCGGCAAGGAAGAGTCGCACGACTACCGCTATTTCCCGGATCCTGACCTCCTGCCCCTGGTGCTGGACGACGCCTTCATCGAGGAGGTGCGGCGCACCCTGCCGGAGCTGCCCGATCAAAAGAAGGAGCGCTTCATGAGTCAGTACGGGCTCAGCGCCTACGATGCCGGCGTGCTCACCGCCACCCGCGAGATGGCGGACTACTACGAGGCGGTGGTGACGGCCTGCGGCGGCGAGGCGAAGCTTGCGGCCAACTGGGTGATGGGCGAACTCTCCGGCGCCTTGAACAAGCATGGCCTGGAGATCACGGAAAGCCCGGTGAGCGCGGCGATGCTGGGCGGGATGCTCAAGCGCATTATCGACAACACCATTTCCGGCAAGATCGCCAAGCAGGTGTTCGAGGCCATGTGGGCGGGCGAGGGCGATGCCGATACCGTCATCGAACGCAAGGGCCTCAAGCAGGTGACCGACACCGGCGCGATCGAAAAGGTGATCGACGAGGTGATCGCCCGCCATCCGCAGCAACTGGAGCAGTATCGCAGCGGCCAGGACAAGCTGTTCGGGTTCTTCGTGGGGCAGGTCATGAAGGCCACCCAGGGCAAGGCCAATCCGGGCCAGGTCAACGAGCTGCTGAAGAAGAAGCTCGGCGCTTAGCGTATCCTTTCATGTCGACGGCCCGCGCCTTTCCGGCGCGGGCCGGTCAAACGGCCTTTCTGCCGGGCCGCTTTTTGCCTACCCACATTTGACGCATAGCCGGTGAGATCATGCGCGACGGCGACAGCCTGTACCGTTTTCTGTTTCCCGAACTCAATGTACGCGGCGAGGTGGTCCACCTGGATGCCACTTGGCGGGCCGTCCTGGAGCGCCACGAGTATCCCGCCCCAGTGCGCAGGCTCCTGGGCGAGGCGATGGCCGCAGCCGCACTCCTGACCGCGACCATCAAGCTGGACGGATCGCTAACCCTGCAGATCCAGGGCGAAGGCCCGCTGCATCTACTGGTGGTGCAGTGCACCAGCCAGCGCACCCTGCGCGGGCTGGCACGCTGGAAAGATGCGGTGCCGGACGGCTCGCTGCAGGAGATGGTGGGTGATGGCCGGCTGGTGCTCACCATCGATCCGGGGCTGGGGCGCGAGCGCTACCAGGGGGTCGTGGAGTTAAGTCAGGCCACCCTGAGTCAAGCCCTGGAAGAATATTTCTCCCGTTCCGAGCAGCTCCCGACGCGCCTGTGGCTCACCGCCAATGCCTCCCGCGCCGCCGGTCTCCTGTTACAGAACCTGCCGGGCGAGGCCGCGGATGAGGACGGCTGGAGCCGCGTGGAACATCTGGGCGCGACGATTACCGATGGGGAGCTGCTGGAATTGCAGGCAAGCGATCTCATTCGCCGTTTGTTCCATGAGGAGGACGTGCAGCTCTTCGATCCCGAGCCGGTCAGCTTCCGCTGCGGCTGTTCCCGGGAGCGCATTGAGGCGGTGCTGCGCGGGCTGGGCCATGCCGAGGTGCAGGACATCCTGCGCGAAGAGGGCAAGATCGTGGTGGATTGCGAGTTCTGCAATCAGCATTACGAATTCGACGTGGTGGATGCCGAACAGATCTTCGCCGGCGGTGTTTCGCCGGGTGTTCCACAGACCCGCCATTGAGGCTCAGCCGGGCTTGATGTCCGTACCGGCTCCGTCGATGCGGCAGCCCGCGCTGCAGCCCAGACGCGAGAAGTAGCGCAGGACGGCAAACCGGATGATCTTGGCGCGCGCCGCGGAATTATCCGGCATGGGTGAAGGCCGATCCGGCGGCTTCTTCGGTGCTCTCCGTGACTTCCAGCTCCACGGGCATGACCTGTCCGTCCCGGATGCGAAAGCCCTGCAGTTCCAGCACGCCTTTGGTGTTAAGCGAGACGATGAGGTACAGCGCGTCGGGATATTGATTCTCCGCCACGTCCCGCGCGGACGGCAGGGGCGGGGCGCAGGGGTGGGAGTGATAGATGCCGAACAGCGTCTCGCCCCGCTCGCGCATCTGCCGCATGGCCTCGATCTGACCTTGGGGATCCATCTCGAACAGGCGCTGCGGTTCCGGGGAGACGTTCGGGACGGGATAACAGCGTGTGGGGATGGCGTTGCGGCTGCCGATCAGTCCGCACACTTCCCGGTCGGGTGTCCGCAGAGCCTGCTGGAGTATCTGGTTCACCAGTGTGCGGGGCAGTCTTGCGATAGCCATGGCGGTATCCCCCCTGTTTGAGTGATGGCGTCGTATCGTGTTTCAAGAATGCTCGCGCGGCTCGATTTGCCTGGAGCAGACCGGGCAGTGCGGGTCTTGGCGCAGACCGAGTGTGCGCAAGTCCATGGTCAGCGCATCGATCAGGAGCAGACGCCCGGTGAGGGGTTTGCCAAGGTCGAGCAGCACTTTGAGCGCCTCGGTGGCCTGGATGGCGCCGACAATTCCCACCACCGGCGTGAATACGCCCGTCTGCGTGCATCCCTCGGCCAACTCTTCCTCATCCTTATATAAACAGCGATAGCAGGGGCTGTCGCTGCGGTCCGGGCGGAACACCGCTACTTGGCCCTCCAGACGGATCGCCGCGCCCGACACGAGAGGTGTCCGGGTGCGTACACAGGCCGCGTTGAGGGCGAAGCGCGTGGCGAAGTTGTCGGTGGCGTCGATCACGACGTCTGCCTGGGCTACCTGCTCGACGAGGTCGGAATCCTCCAACTGGCGGGCGATGATCGTTACGGTAACCAGCGGGTTCAAGGCCAGCAGGGTGTCCCGGGCGGCTTCCGCCTTCGGTCGGCCGATGTCGGCACTCCGATAGAGGATCTGGCGCTGCAGGTTTGTGAGGTCGACCTGGTCGAAATCCACGAGGGTTAGATGGCCCACGCCGGCCGCCGCCAAATACATCGCGACCGGCGATCCGAGGCCGCCAAGCCCGATGATAAGCGCACGGGATTGCCGAAGCCGCTCTTGCCCCTCGGCCCCGACCTGGGGAAGGAGGATCTGCCGGCTGTAGCGCAGAAGTTCGTTGTCGTCCATCAGCATTCGGTCAGGTGTGGATAATGGCGTTTGGCGTTCGCCTTTTCACATCTTTTCCAGTCTCGGGGAGTTCCGCTGTCCATGATTTCATCGAAATGGGCGAACAGATCAATCAACCGTTTTGACGGCATGGCCTGGAAGACCGCCGGTCGATATGGCCTGTTTCGGATGGTAGGCCAGTATCACTGCATAATGCGTGCATCCAGAAGTGCTGTAAAGAATGCCCTCCAGCGGTTCCCATGTGCCAGTTCCATGTGAGTTGGGCGCGTCGCAGGATATTGACTTTTTAACAGCGGCTCGGATACGCTTAATTTCGTTCTGGAATTATAGTCCGGCCGCTTTAGGAGGCCGGAAAAACTGGTGAAAACAACAATAATAGTTGTTGCACTAGCTATTAAGCGGCCTCGGCCGCTTTTCTTTTTGCTCCTCCCTTATCCTGTGGTGCTGCCGTTCCCCGTTTTGGCTGCCTCTTGCTGTGCCCGCAGACGGCATTGTTTCCTGTCGAAACCCTTTCGCTCCTAGTTTCGACTTCATATGATGAATGTTAACGAACAACAGTTTTGAGGTATGCGGGCAAGATGATTAAGGCTGGCATTGTGGGTGGTACGGGCTACACGGGCGTCGAGTTGCTGCGCCTTCTGGCGCACCATCCGGCGGTGGAACTTTCCATGGTCACGTCCCGTTCCGAAGCGGGGATGGCAGTGGCCGATATGTTTCCCAATCTGCGTGGACATGTGGATTTATGCTTCTCCGAGCCGAATCCGGAGCGTCTGGCGCAATGCGATGTCGTGTTTTTCGCGACGCCGAACGGGACGGCCATGGGAATGGTGCCCGAGCTGTTGCGTGCAGGGGTGCGGGTCATCGATCTTGCTGCGGATTTTCGTCTGCGGGACCCCGATGAGTGGCAACAGTGGTACGGCATGGAACACGCGTGTCCGGAACTGATCGCCGAGGCAGTGTATGGCCTGCCGGAGCTCAATCGTGCGGCTATCCGTAGTGCCAGGCTCGTGGCCAACCCTGGATGCTATCCCACGGCTGTACTGCTGGGTTTCCTGCCGCTGGTCAGGGGCGGGCTGGTCGATACCTCACGCCTGATCGCGGACGCGAAATCGGGGGTGAGCGGGGCAGGCCGCAAGGCGCAGTTGTCGGGGCTGCTGACGGAAGCGAGCGAGAGCTTCAAAGCCTATGGCGTGATGGGGCATCGCCATCTGCCGGAGATCAGCCAAGGGCTGCGAGATATTGGGGGAGCAGGCGTTCGTTTGACGTTCGTGCCCCATCTCACTCCTATGATCCGGGGCATCCACGCAACGCTGTATGCGGAATTGACCGATACGGCAGTGGATCTGCAGCGGCTTTATGAGGAGACCTACTCTCAGGAGCCCTTTGTCGATGTCCTGCCGGCAGGCGCGCATCCGGAGACGCGCAGCGTCAAAGGCGCCAATATGTGTCGTATTGCCGTGCATCGGCCTCAGAACGGAAATACAGTAGTCGTGCTTTCTGTGATCGATAATCTCGTCAAGGGGGCGGCGGGACAGGCGGTTCAGAACATGAATCTCATGTTTGGGGTGGAAGAGAAGACCGGGTTGGACGGCATAGCATTGCTGCCGTGATGAAGGCTCGTCCTTCTTCGGGCCGACGAGAGCCGCGCGGCCAAGTAACGAGAACACGGGTGAACAATGCGTGGAAAACGGCCTCGTCTTGTTGTAAGGCATGATTCTCGTTGGAAAAATTGGTTGGTTGCCCCGGTTGTTTTCGTGATTTCGGCTGGTGGGGGCTGGCTTTTTTCCGAATACCTGTCCAAATGGGTCGAGCAGAGTACGGCAAAGTCGCGTGCTCAGCTCGAAGTCGAGGTAGTGGAACTGCGGGAGCAGAATGCCCATCTGCGGGAGCAGAATGCCCATCTGCGGGAGCGGGTGGCTTTGGCAGAGCGTTCCAGTCAGATCAGCCACCAAGCGGCAATCGAGGTCAAGCGCAACCTGACCGCTCTGCAGGATGAGCTTCTTGCGTTGCGCCAGGAAGTTACTTTCTACCGCAATATTGTTTCGCCCCCGGATGCCAAGCCAGGCCTGCGTGTACAGAGCCTGAAGCTGGAAAAGGGGAGCGCGGAAGGCCTGTTCCGGTTCAAGCTTGTACTTACCCAGGTCAAAGGCAATGACCAGCTTGTGCGTGGGGCGGTAAATTTGCTGGTGGAGGGCCGTGAGGCAGGCGAGCAAAAAAGGCTGCCCATGGAGATGGTTCTCCTTCCAAAAGGGCGAGAACTCGTCTTTGGTTTTAGATACTTCCAGAATTTGGAGGGCGAGCTTCAGTTACCGGCAGGGTTTGTTCCGCAGCGGGTCATCGTGCAAGTGGTGCCCCAGCAGGGACGACAGCCGGGCACAGAAAAGGCGTTCGACTGGGGAACGTTGTTCAAGGCGGCGGGACCGGCGAGGCGCTAGTGGCGACTCCGGGCGGTCGGCTGCGCTCCTGGGCCTGTCAACTGCTGATATGCTTGAATGCAGCGATTGTGCTAAGGGGGAAACACGGGTATGTGGGGAAGCGGAAAAGGGCGAAAAACTCCAAAAATTCAGACACTTGTTGGGGAAGATACGGAGCTGCGCGGGGATGTGTTGTTCAGCGGCGGGCTGCATGTGGACGGCACGGTAAGGGGCAACGTCATAGCTCGGACCGACTCGGCCGCAGTACTTACCGTCGGAGAACAAGGGTTTATCGAAGGTGAGGTGCGTGTCCCGAACGTAGTCCTCAACGGAAAAGTCATCGGCGATGTGTATGCGGTGGAGCGGATCGAGCTTGCTCCGCGTGCACGGATCACCGGCAACGTGTATTACAATTTGCTTGAAATGGCGATGGGTGCCGAGGTCAACGGCAGCCTGCTGCACTGCTCGGATGTGATGGCGGCCGAGTCGAAAGAAACCGGAGCCGTCCATGGTGACGAAGCGTTACCCACCGATTGTTGATCGTTTGTATCGATAATCGCATAATCTCATGCCTTCCCCCGAAAGCGGGATTGTTTTAAAAATTTGGAGAGTGAACGATGACGACAGATGTGTCCGAAGTATCGAGCCCGCTGATTTTTACCGACGCGGCGGCCAAGAAGGTTAAGGAGTTGATTGAGGAAGAAAATAATCCTAATCTCATGCTGCGTGTCTTCATCTCGGGGGGGGGATGCTCCGGATTTCAGTACGGGTTTACCTTCGATGAAAACGTCAACGAAGGGGATACGCAGGTTGAGAATGGCGGTGTGACACTGTTGATCGATCCCATGAGTTTTCAGTATCTGGTTGGAGCCGAAATCGATTATACGGAAGGCTTGGAAGGGGCTCAGTTCGTCATCCGGAATCCGAACGCCGTAACTACTTGCGGGTGCGGCTCGTCGTTTTCCGTGTAACCGGATAACACCAAGAACAACGCGATTTTCACATATCAATTGCCCGCGGGCGCCCTTTGGGCGCCCTTTTTCTTTTTGTCGCCAACCTGTTGGAGTTTGTGCGCTCCCCTTATAAACTGGCGCACCTGGTGAGAGCGACGGGCAACAAGTCCCGGGAGCCACGGATCCGGCCCAGAGACCATGGCTCTTTGCCTGTGCCCATGGCGAGCGGTGCACGCTGGGGCAAGGTGCGTCAGTGGACCGTATTTTTGATATTCTTGCGAACAACAAACGCACACGGGGAATGTAATGAACGAATACTTGCCCGGTCTGCAAGGGGTGCCGGCCACGAAATCCAGTATCTCCTTTCTTGATGGCCAGCACGGCATCCTGACCTACTGTGGATATCGTATCGAAGAACTTGCCGAACAGAGTTCTTTCGAGGAAACAGCACTCCTTTTGCTGGACGGACAACTGCCTAGTGCAAAGGCATTGGCGGCCTTTGATGAGGAGTTGCGGGCCAATCGCGCTGTGAAATCCAGCGTTCAGGAGATGATGAAATGCCTGCCCGCTACCGGTCATCCCATGGAGATGCTGCAGACGGCGGTCGCGAGTCTGGGCATGTTTTATTCCGGTAGCGCGCCCTTGAAGTGGCCAGAGGAAGACCCCGAGTACGTGCACAGCGGTTCAGTACAGATCATTGCTCGCATGCCTACCCTCGTGACCATGTGGGAACATATCCGCAATGGCCGCGACCCTATCGCTCCGCGTACTGACCTGACATACGCTGAAAATTTCCTCTACATGTTCTCGGGTAGGGACCCGGATCCGTTTCTGGCCAAGATCCTGGATATATGCTTGATTCTGCATGCCGAGCATACGATCAATGCATCGACGTTCGCGGCGCTCGTCGCGGCATCCACGCTGGCGAGTCCTTATCTTGTGATAGCGGCTGCTATTGGAACCCTTTCCGGTCCGTTGCATGGCGGCGCGAACGAGCGTGTGATCGAAATGTTGCAGGAGATCGGCCGGCCTGATCGGGTCAAGCCTTGGCTGGATGCCAAGCTCGCTGCCAAGGAGAAGATCTGGGGGATGGGCCACCGGGAATACAAAGTAAAGGATCCGCGTGCCACTATTCTGCAAAAACTCGTGGAAAAACTGGTCGAATACCGTGGAGGTAAGATCAGTCCGCTATTCGAGACAGCCCTGGCGCTGGAGGAGGCCGCCGAAGAGCAGCTTGCCCAGAAGGGTGTCTATGCGAATGTGGACTTTTACTCCGGCATTCTTTACTCGGAGCTGGGTATTCCGACCGATCAATTTACCTCCTTGTTTGCCGTGGCTCGTTCCGCGGGCTGGCTCGCCCACTGGCGGGAGCAGTTGTCGGACAACCGTATTTTCCGGCCGACCCAGGTTTATACCGGGGAAGGAATACGGCCTTATCTGCCGATCAGCCAAAGAGGCAAGTCTGCGCACTTGGTGCGAGCGATGTAAGGCGTCTTGGCCAAGCTACCCAGGTTGCTGGAGAGGTGGTTTTTGACCAAATCCGCAGATGGCCACTCTAGGAAGTGCGTAACGCGCTGCCATTGGATTGCATGGCCAATTCATGGAACACGGGTGGCTTCTGGCCCTAACGCCAGTGCTACCCGGTCAATGACTTCAAGCTGAGCCAGCACCGGCTGAGTCGTTTTAATAAATTGCTCTTTTTGTTCGGCTGGGATTGGTTTTGCACTGGGGAGGGCAACCGTCAATGGATTGCGATGGACGCCATTGACGCGAAACTCGTAATGCAGGTGGGGTCCTGTGGCGAGCCCGGTCATTCCAACGTAGCCGATAACCTGGCCCTGGGTTACGCGGGCGCCCGTCTTGATGCCGCGGGCAAATCCCTTCAAGTGCCCGTAAACGGTGCTGTACCGCTCGCCATGCTGAAGGATGACTACGTTTCCGTAGCCGCCTTTCTTGCCCGCGAACGTCACCCGGCCATTGCCCGCGGCTTTTACCGGTGTGCCGGTCGGGGCTGCGTAGTCGACGCCTTTGTGTGCACGGATCTCTTTAAGGACCGGATGGTAGCGCTTGGGATTGAAGCCGGAAGATATCCGGGAAAACTCAAGCGGTGTTCGCAGGAATGCCTTGCGCATGGCCAGGCCTTCCGGGGTGTAGTAATCGGAGTTTCCCTCCGTGTCCGTATACCGGACGGCACGATAAGTTTTGCCTTGATTGGTGAATGCAGCGGCTAGGACAGGTCCGTCGCCGACCTTGGCGCCATCCAGATAAAACTCTTCATATATTACGGAAAACTGGTCGCCCTGGCGCAGATCGAGAGCAAAATCGATATCCCAACCGAAGATCCTGGCCAACTCGAGAGCCATGCTGTCCGAGAGTCCAACGTCATGTGCGGCATTGAAAAGCGAGCTCTCAATGGTCGCAGTGGCATGGGCGATACGCCGTTCTACCGGGTGTAGAATCTTGCGTGCCTCGAAGCCTTCCCCATTCCTCTGGACGTGGAGGGCGTTGGTGACATTGATCTCGTAAAGAAGCTCCTGCAATTGCCCGTCGGAATCCCGTTTCAGCTTCAATGTCTCGCCGGGGAGCAGTCTCGCCAGTGTACGGGTTTCATCTCCGAGGCTGAGGACGTTATACAGTTCCCGGCTGTTGATGCCCGCCCGGGCAAAAAGATCGGTGAGCGTATCACCGCGTTTGACAACAAGAGTGTGCCATTGAGTGTCATCAGAAGTTTCCTGAACCCGTTGGGCGGTGTTTGTATCTATGTGCAATTCAGGCAGTTCTAAAGGCAGCGTGATGGGGGCCACGCCGGGTTCCACTGTTGCCAGGAGAGGGCTTGTTTTGGTGCGAGTGGCTTCGGCGCTATCGGGCGTCGCGCCGAGAAAAAGCCCGGTTACGATGAGGCCCGTTCCTACCGCGAGCCAATGGTGAGGCTTGAATATAGACTTGAGTGGGTTTCGTCGCGTCATCCAGGCTCCATGCTCGAGGATTCTTCTTGTGAATTTCATGTGCACGGAAAGCCCCCTTTTCGGCTGAGCCGTCTCTTTCTAAGCACTAGCCTCAACGGCGTCATGTTTAGGGTACAGACTAATCCTTGCTACTGACAAGAGACTCCGAGGGTGTCAAGTAATCTGTGTAACTGATTTCAAACCGGCACCCGCTCGCCGAACAGAATGACGAACTGGTTGAGTGCCGCTGTCCAATCCCGAATGGGACGGGTCCACTTCTTGGCCACGTTT
>JBAYZB010000025.1:0-23623 GCA_041672765.1 Gammaproteobacteria bacterium
AGCAGGGCTGGAAACTCGGCGTCGTACCCGAGGCGCGCTGGCGCGCGTTCACGGCCAAACGCGAGGCCATCGAGCGGGAGCAGCAGCGCCTCGCCGCCACCTGGATGCGCCCGCAGGCGGTGCCGGAGGCCGAGGCGGTACGCGTGTTGGGCCAGCCCCTGGGCCGGGAGTACAGTCTCATGGAACTGCTGCGTCGGCCGGATGTGTCATACGAGCAGTTGATGACCCTGCCCGGCGCGGGGCCGGGCGTGGATGACCCGCGCGTGGCCGAGCAGCTGGACATCCAGGCCAAATACTCCGGTTACATCGCCCGCCAACGCGACGAAATCGAGCGGGCGCGGCGCTACGAGGAGCTGGTCCTGCCTGCGGATCTGGACTACAGCAAGGTGCAAGGCCTTTCTGCCGAGGTGCGCCAGAAGCTCGCGGCCCAGCGCCCGGCCACCCTGGGTCAGGCCTCACGCATCCCGGGCGTCACGCCGGCTGCCATATCGTTGCTGCTGGTGCACTTGAAAAAGCAGGACCGGGTATTGGCCAAGCCCGCATGACGTACAACCATTCAGCGACCACCAACGACGAAGACCAGACCCAAGACGTGGCAAGCCCCTCCGCCAAAACACCCGAACAGCAGCTTGCCGCCGGCATCGAGCAGCTCGGTCTGCACGTGCCGCCGGAGGCCCGCGCGCGGTTGCTCGCCTACGTTACCCTGTTGGCCAAGTGGAACCGGGTGTACAACCTCACGGCCGTCCGTAAGCCCGCCGAGATGATCGCGCGCCATATCCTGGACAGCCTTGCGGTTGCGCCTTTCGTTCGCGGTACGCAGGTGCTGGACGTGGGCACCGGCGCCGGGCTGCCGGGCATTCCCTTGGCCGTGGCGATGCCGGACCGGCACTTCGTGTTGCTGGACAGCAGCGCCAAGAAGATCAGGTTCGTGACCCAGGCGATCGCCGAACTGGGCTTGGCGAACGTACAGGCGGTGCAAAGCCGCGCTCAGGACTTCCGGCCGGTGCGGCTGTTCGATACAGTAGTCTCCCGCGCCTTCGCGTCCATCGCTTCGATGGTGGAGGCGGCGGCGCACTTGTGTAGCGAGGAAGGGCGTCTGCTCGCCATGAAGGGCGCCTATCCCCAGGAGGAACTGGAGGCCGTCCCGGCCGGATTCAGAATCACGGGCGTGCAAGCGCTGCGCGTACCCGGGCTGGAGGACGCGCAACGCCACGTGGTTTGTATCGAGCGCAAGCCTTGAGGCTTGCTGGAGCACAGATGGCCAGAATCATCGCGGTTGCCAATCAGAAGGGTGGAGTCGGCAAGACCACCACCGCCGTCAATCTCGCCGCCTCGCTCGCGGTCACTCGGCGCCGCGTGCTGCTGGTCGATTTCGATCCGCAGGGCAATGCCACCATGGGCTCCGGCATCAACAAGCACCAGCTGCAGGCCTCCGTGTACGACCTGTTGGTCGGCGACACGGACCCGGCGGACGTGATCGTTGCGCCCGGGGAGCGAGGATTCGCACTCCTGCCCGCCAACACCGACCTCGTGGCGGCGGAAGTGGAGCTGATGAGCCTGCCCGGGCGCGAACGGCGCTTGCGCCAGATCCTGCAACGCGTCCATGCGGACTACGATTACATCCTGATCGACTGCCCGCCCTCGCTGAACATGCTCACGGTCAATGCGCTGGTGGCGGCGCAGGGTGTGCTGATTCCCATGCAATGCGAGTACTATGCCCTCGAAGGGTTGACCGCGCTGATCGACACCATCGAGAAAATCCGTGCCACGTTGAATCCGGGGCTGCGTGTGGAAGGCTTGTTGCGGACCATGTTCGATCCGCGGAACAATCTGGCCAATGACGTGTCCGCGCAGCTCTCACACCATTTTGGCGACAAACTCTATCGTACGGCGATCCCGCGCAACGTGCGGCTGGCGGAGGCGCCGAGCCACGGGCTGCCGGTGCTGTTGTACGACAAGACCTCGCGCGGCGCTCTGGCCTATCTGGCGTTGGCCGGCGAAATACTGCGCCGGGAAGAAAAACAGAAAGCGGCGGCCGCATCCGTGGGTGGGTGAACCGCGGATGGCTTCCCATTCAGATAGGATCATGGTCTATGGTAGTTAAAAAGCGCGGGCTGGGTCGGGGACTGGAAGCGTTGCTGGGCGCGGTGCAGCCGACGGAGCCGGAAGCCCAGGGCGATCTACGTAATCTTCCCGTGGAGTTGCTGCGGCGCGGCAAGTACCAGCCGCGGGTCGACATGCGCCAGGAGACCCTGCAGGAACTTGCCGACTCGATCCGTGCCCAGGGGGTGGTGCAGCCGATCGTGGTGCGTCCCGTCGGCAAGGAATACGAGATCATCGCCGGCGAACGGCGCTGGCGGGCAGCACAACTCGCGGGGCTCAGCGAAGTTCCGTGCGTGGTGCGCAACGTGCCGGATCAGGCCGCGGTGGCGATGGCCCTGATCGAGAACATCCAGCGCGAGAACCTGAACCCGCTGGAAGAGGCCAACGCGCTGCAGCGGCTGATCGACGAGTTCGACATGACCCATGCACAAGCTGCCGAGGCCGTGGGACGTTCCCGGGCCGCGGTAAGCAACCTGTTGCGTTTGCGTGAACTGAGCGACGAGATCAAACACCTCATAGAGCAGGGAGCGCTGGAGATGGGACATGCCCGGGCGCTGCTCGGACTGCCGCCGGAAAAGCGCGTCGAAGCGGCGCGCCACGTGGCGGCGAAGGGGCTCTCGGTACGCGAAACCGAGCAGTTGGTGCGCCGCCTGCTGGCGGCGCCATCCAAGAAACCGGCCCATGCCAAGGACCCCAATATCCAGCGCCTGGAGCAGGAGCTCTCGGAGAAACTTGGCACCGTGGTGGAGTTTCGCCACGGCACAGGAGGCAAGGGCCAGATGGTCATCCAGTACAACAGCCTCGAAGAGCTGGATGGCATACTGGAGCACCTCAAATAGCTATAAAAAATGGATTTGTTCGGATAGCCTTCCTCGTAAAGGAAAGCCGGTTCACGAGTGATGAGAGGAGAAGAAGAACATGCTGGTACGTCAGATCATGACCGAAGCGGTAAAGACGGCGCATCCCGACACCAAGATCCGCGACGTCGCGGTGGTGATGTGCTTCAACAAGATCAGTGGCATGCCGGTAGTGGACGACCAGGGCATGATCATCGGGATGATCTCCGAGAAAGACATTCTTTGGGGAATGTTCCCGAAGCTCCAGGACTACATGGAACATCCGGAGGCTGTCGATTTCGAGGCGCTGGAGCGTGAGTACAAGGATGTCGTGCACATGCGGGTCGCCGACCTGATGTCCACCAAGGTGTTTACCGTGGAACCCGACATGCCGGCGCTGAAGGCGGCCTCCGTGATGTTTCGTTACCGGATCCGCCGCATCCCGGTCGCCGAGAACGGACGGCTCGTCGGGATCATCAGCATCGGGGACGTGCACAAGGCGATTTTCCAGGAAAACCTTACCGAGCGTAACTGACACGCCCTGAGTCGACCTTGGCAGCGGAAATCACATAAATTAACTCTAATATAATTTCTACTTATCGGTGTATCATTGACCTTATCTGTGTGTCCCTCTATACTGCGCCACCCGAACGCCGTGGTCGAGTCTTCTCCAGATAAGGAATCCAGCGTTTTTGCCTTGCTCCGACGGCAAGGGGAAGCTTCGTTACACCACGCACGGCCGAAGCGGGTCTGGTATGCCAGGCTCTGCGACGGGCGCGCGTGCGTGTGCCTTTCCAGGCGTGGTGCACTGCGGCTCAGGCCAGCGAAAGCTCCGAGCGGACAAGGCGAAGCAGATCGCGAACGGACGCCTCGAAATGGATCCCAAGCCACGGGTATACAGGATCGTGCGAACGCAGCTGGCGGTTACGATCGCTGTGGCGTTGGCAATGTATGCGCTAGCCGGCCTAGAAACGGCATACTCCGCGCTGACGGGCGGGCTGATTAGCGTCATCGCGAACTTTTATTTCGCGATACAGATGTTTGCGGGGGCGCGGAAATCGCCGCGCCAACTGGTTACCGCGTTTTATGTGGGGGAAGCGGTCAAGATCCTGATCACCATCGTCCTGTTCGTGTTTGCGATCAAGGTGATGCAGGTGCTCTTCTTGCCGCTGTTCATCACCTATGCGATCACACTGTTGGTGTACTGGTTCGCTTTGCTCCCAGCCCTGTTCGGAAGTTAAACGGAAAGTGTAAGCAACGATGGCAGCCCAAAACCTGACCCCGACGGATTACATCATCCATCACCTTACCAATCTGCAGATCGGAGAGGGGTTCTGGACCTTCCACCTCGACACGCTGTTTTTCTCGGTCGTTTTGGGCGCGGTCATACTGGCCATCTTCATCGCAGCCGCGCGACGGGCCACCTCCGGCGTGCCGGGCAAGCTGCAGAACTTCGTGGAAGTGCTCTACGAATTCGCCGACAAGCAGGTCAAGGACACCTTCCACGGCCGTAGCGCCCTGATTGCGCCGCTGGCGCTGACCATCTTTACCTGGGTGTTCCTGATGAACGCCATGGACCTGCTCCCGGTCGATCTGCTGCCGCACATTGCCAGTCTCGCGGGCATCCCTTATCTGCGCGTGGTGCCCAGTACGGACCTGAACGCCACCTTTGCCATGTCCATCTCGGTGTTCTTCCTGATCCTGTTTTACAGCTTCAAGATCAAAGGCGTCGGGGGGTTCACCAAGGAGATCCTGTTCACGCCCTTCGGCAAGTGGTTCATCCCTTTCAACATAATCCTGAAACTGGTTGAAGAGTTCGCGAAGCCGATCTCCCTCGGCCTGCGACTGTTCGGCAACCTGTACGCCGGCGAACTGATCTTCATCCTGATCGCGCTGCTCCCCTGGTGGATACAATGGACGCTCTCGCTGCCGTGGGCCATTTTCCACCTGCTGATCATCACGCTGCAGGCGTTCATCTTCATGGTGCTGACCATCGTCTACCTCAGCATGGCGCATGAAGAACATCACTGATCTCTTGGTTTTGTATCTTTTCAACCTTTAATTTAGGAGGAAACATGGAAATCGCAACTCTACTCTCCAGCGTCCAGGGCATGACGGCCATCGCGGTCGGTATCATCCTGGGTATGGGCGCTCTGGGTACCGCTATCGGCTTCGGCGTACTGGGCGGCAAGTTCCTGGAAGGTGCGGCGCGTCAGCCCGAGATGGTGCCAATGCTGCAGGTCAAGATGTTCATCGTGGCCGGTCTGCTTGACGCGGTGACCATGATCGGCGTCGGTCTGGCCCTGTACTTCACCTTCGCCAACCCGTTTGCGGCGGCGATTCAGGCCGCGGTGGGCCAATAAAAACTTGTAACCGCTGGCAGGATCCAACCCGTGCTGGCGAGCTGACGGAGAGGACGGCGTGAATATCAATGCCACATTGCTGGGGCAAATGATCACCTTTGCCCTGCTAGTCTGGTTCACGATGAAGTTTGTGTGGCCGCCGTTGACCAGGGCCCTCGAAGCGCGCCGCACGCGCATCGCCGATGGCCTGGCGGCGGCCGAGCGAGGCGCTCACGAGCTGGAACTCGCGCAGAAACGGGCGGGGGAGATGTTGCGTGAAGCGCGCCAGCAGGCGGCGGATTTGGTGGCGCAGGCGAACAAACGGGCCGCCGAGATCATCGAGGAGGCCAAGAACGAAGCCCGCGCGGAGGGCGAGCGGCTGCTGACCGCGGCCCGGGCGGAGATCGATCAGGAGATCAATCGCGCCAAGGAACAGTTGCGCGCCGAGGTGGTGACCATCGCCCTGGCAGGCGCATCGAAGATCCTCGAGCGCGAGATCGACGCCAACGCCCATCGCGATATCCTCGACAAGCTTGTGGCAGAGATTTAGGCGGCACCCATGGTCGAAAAAACGACACTTGCACGACCGTACGCGAAGGCAGCCTTCGAGCTGGCCTTTCAAACGGGACGGCTCCAGGAGTGGTCCAATGCTTTGGCATTCGCCGCACTGGTGGCCGAGGATCCCCAGATGGCCGCGCTCATCCGCAGCCCGCAGGTGACCAAGGCCCTGGCCGCCGAACTGTTCATCGAGCTCGGGGGGGAGTGTTTCGATGGCGAGGTGCAGAACTTCATCCGCACGTTAGCGGAAAATCGCCGTCTCGGGCTTCTGTCCGAGATTGCCACGCTGTTCGAGCAATACCGTGCCGAGGCGGACGCCACCGTGGAGGTGGAACTGATTTCGGCTGCCCCGATCAGCGACGAGCAGAAGCAGAAGTTCATCGCCTCCCTCAAAGGACGCTTGAAACGCAACGTCGAGCTGAAGGCCGCGACGGATCCTTCGCTGCTGGGTGGTGCCGTAATCCGAGCGGGAGATATGGTAATCGATGGCTCGGTTCGGGGAAGGCTGACACGACTCGCCACTGCCCTGGGCCGCTAAGAGGATATTCAAATGGCTGTAACGCAACTCAATCCTTCCGAAATTAGTGAACTGATCAAGCAGCGCATCAAGGGATTCGAGAGCGCCGTCGAGGCCCGTACCGAGGGTACGGTCGTCGGCATCACCGACGGCATCGTGCGCATCCACGGCCTGGCCGATGTCATGCAGGGTGAGATGCTGGAATTTCCCGGCAATACCTACGGCATGGCGCTCAACCTGGAGCAGGACTCGGTTGGCGCGGTGGTGCTGGGCGCCTGGCAACATATCTCTGAAGGCGATTCCGTCAAGTGCACCGGCCGCATCCTGGAAGTGCCGGTGGGCGAGGGCCTGCTGGGGCGTGTCGTGAACTCTCTGGGTGAACCCATCGACGGCCGCGGCCCGATCCAGGCCGCCGGTACCTCGCCCATCGAGAAGGTGGCGCCGGGCGTCATCACCCGCCAGTCCGTCAGCCAGCCGGTACAGACCGGCCTCAAGTCCATCGACGCCATGGTGCCGATCGGCCGCGGCCAGCGCGAGCTGATCATCGGCGACCGCCAGACCGGCAAGACCGCGGTGGCGATCGACGCCATCATCAATCAGAAGGGTACCGGCATCAAGTGCATCTACGTGGCGGTGGGCCAGAAGGCATCCTCCATCGCCGCCGTGGTGCGCAAGCTGGAAGAGCATGGCGCCATGGATCACACCATCGTGGTGGCCGCAAGCGCCTCCGATCCGGCCGCGCTGCAGTTCATCGCCCCTTACGCCGGTTGCGCCATGGGCGAGTACTTCCGCGACAACGGCCAGGACGCCCTGATCGTCTACGACGACCTGACCAAGCAGGCCTGGGCCTATCGTCAGGTATCGCTGCTGCTGCGTCGTCCGCCGGGCCGCGAGGCGTATCCGGGCGACGTGTTCTACCTGCACTCGCGTCTGCTGGAGCGCGCTGCGCGCGTCAATGCGGAGTACGTCGAGCAGATGACCGGCGGCAAGGTGAAGGGCAAGACCGGATCGCTGACGGCGCTGCCCATCATCGAAACGCAGGCGGGCGACGTGTCCGCGTTCGTGCCGACCAACGTGATCTCCATCACCGACGGCCAGATCTTCCTGGAAACCGACCTGTTCAACTCCGGCATCCGGCCTGCGATCAACGCCGGTCTGTCCGTGTCCCGCGTCGGCGGCGCCGCCCAGACGAAGATCATCAAGAAACTTGGCGGCGGCGTGCGTCTTGCGCTGGCCCAGTACCGCGAGCTGGCAGCCTTCTCGCAGTTTGCCTCCGATCTGGACGAGGCCACCCGCAAGCAGCTCGAGCGCGGCCAACGCGTTACCGAGCTGATGAAGCAGCCGCAGTACACGCCGCTCACCATCGGCGAAATGGCGGTGTCGCTGTTCGCGGTAAACGAAGGCTTCCTGGATGACGTGGACGTCAAGAAGGTGGTGGACTTCGAGCGTGCCCTGCACAGCTACGTCCGCACCAACCACGCCGACCTGCTCGACCGCATCAACGAGACCGGCGATTACAACGCCGAGATCGAGGCCGAGTTGCGCAAGGCGGTGGAAACCTTCAAGGCAACGCAGGCCTGGTAAGCAAGGGCGGGTATATGAACGTGTCGAGTGCCGCTGTGTCGAACGCCGAAGCGTCGATCCGGCACTCGGAACTTATCGTTGCTGACGGGAAGTAACCATGGCTGGCGCAAAAGAGATACGCAGCAAGATCAAGAGCATCCGCAATACGCAGAAGATCACCAAGGCCATGGAAATGGTCGCGGCGAGCAAGATGCGTAAGGCACAGGACCGCATGCAGTCCTCCCGGCCCTATGCCGACAAGATCCGTAATGTGATCCAACATCTTGCCCATGCTCACCCGGAGTATCGCCATCCCTACCTGATCGAGCGGGAAGTCAAACGGGTCGGCCTCATCATCATCTCCAGCGATCGCGGCCTGTGCGGCGGTTTGAACATCAATCTGTTCAAGAACGTCGTGCTGCAGATGCGGCAATGGCACCAGCAGGGCGTCGAAGTCGATCTGTGCACCATCGGCGCGAAGAGCATGGCGTTCTTCAAGCGTTTCGGCGGACACATCGTGGCGCAGGCCTCGCACCTGGGCGACGCACCGCATGTGCAACAGCTCATCGGCATCGTAAAGGTCATGCTCGACGCCTACGACGAGGGCAAGATCGACCAGTTGTACGTGGCGTACAACCAATTCATCAATACCATGTCGCAAAAGCCGCGTGTCGAGCAGCTGCTCCCGGTGACGGCACCCGCCGAGGAGGATGCCAAGAAGCATTATTGGGACTACATCTACGAGCCCGACGCGCGCGAGGTGTTGAACGAACTGCTGATGCGCTACATCGAGTCGCTGGTCTATCAGGGTGTGGTGGAGAATCTCGCGAGCGAGCAGGCGGCGCGCATGGTGGCCATGAAGAGTGCGTCGGACAACGCCGGCAATCTCATCGACGAGCTGCAGCTCGCCTACAACAAGGCACGTCAGGCGGCCATCACGCAGGAGATCTCCGAGATCGTGGGTGGCGCGGCGGCCGTTTAAGGGCGCGGGACACCGGCCGGTCTGAAACAGGTTTTTGCAATATTTGAGGCTTAAGAGGTAGTGGACATGAGCTTGGGAAAAGTGACCCAGATCATCGGTGCGGTGGTGGACGTGGAGTTCCCGCGCGACGCGATGCCGAGGATCTATGACGCACTGAGGATCGACGAGGCTGGCCTCACCCTGGAGGTTCAGCAGCAGTTGGGCGATGGCGTGGTGCGCACCATCGCCATGGGATCCACCGATGGACTGCGGCGCGGCGTGGCGGTGAACAACACCGGCGCCCCGATCTCCGTGCCGGTCGGCAAGGCTACCCTGGGCCGCATCATGAACGTGCTCGGCGAGCCGGTGGACGGAAAGGGCCCGGTCGAAGCCGAGGCGACCTGGGGAATCCACCGCAAGGCGCCGGGTTATGCCGACCAGGCGGCCAACGTCGAGCTGCTGGAAACCGGCATCAAGGTCATCGACCTGATCTGCCCCTTCGCCAAGGGCGGCAAGGTGGGCCTGTTCGGCGGCGCGGGCGTGGGCAAGACCGTGACCCTGATGGAGCTCATTCGCAACATCGCGGTGGAGCACAGCGGTTACTCCGTATTCGCCGGCGTCGGCGAGCGTACCCGCGAAGGCAACGACTTCTACCACGAGATGAAGGAAGGCGGCGTATTGGACAAGGTGGCGCTGGTGTACGGCCAGATGAACGAGCCGCCGGGCAACCGCCTGCGCGTGGCGCTCACCGGCCTCACCATGGCCGAGTACTTCCGTGACGAAGGCCGCGACGTGCTGCTCTTCATCGACAACATCTACCGTTACACCCTGGCCGGTACCGAGGTGTCCGCGCTGCTGGGCCGCATGCCCTCCGCGGTGGGTTACCAGCCGACGCTGGCCGAGGAAATGGGCGTGCTGCAGGAGCGCATCACCTCCACCAAGACCGGCTCCATCACCTCCATTCAGGCGGTGTACGTGCCGGCGGACGACCTCACCGACCCGTCGCCCGCCACGACCTTCGCCCACCTGGACGCAACCCTGGTGCTCTCCCGCCAGATCGCCGAGCTCGGCATCTACCCCGCGGTGGATCCGCTGGATTCCACCAGCCGCCAGCTCGATCCGCTGATCGTCGGCCAGGAGCACTACGAGACGGCCCGCGCGGTGCAGAGCACGCTGCAGCGTTACAAGGAGCTCAAGGACATCATCGCCATCCTGGGCATGGACGAGCTTTCCGAGGACGACAAGCTGGTGGTGGCGCGCGCCCGCAAGATCCAGCGTTTCCTGTCGCAGCCGTTCTTCGTCGCCGAGGCGTTCACCGGATCGCCCGGCAAGTACGTCTCGCTCAAGGAGACCATCCGCGGCTTCAAGGGCATCGTGGACGGCGAGTATGACCACCTGCCGGAACAGGCCTTCTACATGGTCGGCACCATTGAGGAAGCCGTCGAGAAAGCCAAGACGCTGTAAGGCCATTTGTGGGGTTTGGCGGGCCGCCTGCGCAGGCGGCCCGCGGTGAAGCCCGACTGATCAGATTCGGTAGTGGAGTAACAATAATGGCAATGACCATGCACGTGGACATCGTCAGCGCGGAGGCCTCCATCTTTTCCGGTTTGGTGGAGATGCTGGTGGCGCCGGCGGAACGCGGTGAGGTCGGCATTCTGCCGCACCATGCGCAGATGATCGCGAGCCTTCGTCCCGGCGAGGTGCGTGTCAAGATTCCGAATGGCGAGGAGCAGTACTTCTACGTCTCCGGCGGCCTGCTCGAGGTGCAGCCCCACGTGGTGACAGTATTGGCCGATACCGCCGTGCGCGCCAGGGATCTGGATGAAGCGGCGGCCCTCGAAGCCAAGCGCCGGGCCGAAGAGGCGCTGGCCAACCGTCAGGCTGATTTCGACTATGCCCGGGCGCAGGCCGAACTGGCCGAAGCCGTGGCGCAGTTGCGGGCCATCGAGCGGCTGCGGAAGCAGTTGGGACGGCGCAGCTAAGGCACTACTAACACACGGACCGGCGGCGCGCCCGCACGGCTTGCGCTTGCGGTTGTCCCGCTAGGTTTTCTCCTCTACACTGTCGTTCCCTCCATAGCGCCAGCGAGTCCCGCCCATGTCCCAGCGGATTGCGAAGAACAAGGTCGTCTCCGTCACCTACCAGGTTCACGACGAACAGGGCCTCCTGCTGGAGCGCTACGACTTTCCGGTGAGCTATGTGCATGGTGTCGACAGCGAGCTGTTCGAAAAGATCGAGCAGGCGCTGGAAGGCCGCACTGTCGGCGATACCGTCCAGGTCACGCTTACACCGGCTGAGGGCTTCGGTGAACACCGTCCCGAACTGACCTTCACCGACGATCTGGACAACGTGCCCCACGAATATCGCCGTATTGGCGCTGAGGTGATGTTCCAGAACGACCGGGGCGAGACGATCACCATGACGGTGACGCGCATCCGGGACGGCAAGCTTACCGTGGACGGCAATCATCCCTTCGCCGGAAAGACCGTCGTCTTTACGGTTAAAGTCGAGGATGTGCGGGACGCCACGCCGCAGGAGCTTGCCGAGGCCCGTGCGGGGGCAAGCCGTCGCCCCACCCGGCACTGACCGACGCCTCACTGCGACAGTGCGGCCATCGGCCGCCGCATGCTATAAATATACCCATGCGGAAACGCAAGTAAGAACGACGCCACCAAGCTTGCGAGTCATCGCCATCGTCTGCATGCTGGAGTGAGATTTTCCATGTTTCGAGCGGCCCGACAGGCCTGTTTTTCGTACCACGCCCCGATCCACACGTCCGCCCGCCCGGTCAAGCGGTCATGAGTCTAAGTGTCATCATCCTGGCCGCAGGTCAGGGAACCCGCATGCGCTCCGCGCTCCCCAAGGTCCTCCATCCGTTGGCGGGCAAGCCGCTCCTGGGGCACGTACTGGATACCGCGGAGCAGCTCCAGGCGGAATCCATCTGCGTGGTCTACGGCCATGGCGGCGAGGCGGTGCCGGCGCGGTTTCCGGAACGCGCGGTGACTTGGGTGCTGCAGGCGCAGCAGCTCGGCACTGGACACGCCGTCGCGCAGGCCATTGATCACGTGCAGGATGCAGACACCGTCCTGGTGCTGTACGGCGACGTGCCGCTCATCTCCGCTCCGACCCTGCAACGCCTGATTGCAGCTTCCGGTCCTCATGCCCTGGGCCTGTTGACGGTCGATATGCCCGATCCGACGGGCTATGGCCGCATCGTACGCGACGCGGCGGGCAGGGTGGTCCGGATCGTCGAACAGAAGGACGCGAGCGCCGAGGAACGCGCCATCACCGAGGTGAACACCGGCATGCTCGCCGCGCCCGGCGTACACCTGCGGCGCTGGCTGGGCGCGCTCGACAACCGCAATGCCCAAGGCGAATTCTATCTCACCGACGTGGTCGCGCTGGCGGTGCAGGACGGTCTGGCGGTCCAGACGGTCGCGCCCGCCTCCAGCGCCGAAGTGCAGGGCGTGAACACCCGTGCGCAGCTCGCCGAACTCGAGCGCCTCTACCAACGCGCCCATGCAGATCGGCTCATGGCTGCGGGGGCCACCCTGCTCGACCCCGCGCGCCTCGACGTGCGCGGCGAACTCACGGTGGGACAGGATGTGGTCATCGACGTGAACGTGGTCTTCGAAGGGCAGGTCCGCCTGGGCGACCGGGTAAGGATCGGTCCCAACACCGTGATCCGCGACAGCACCATCGCCGACGATGTGGAGATCCTCTCCCACTGCCTCGTCGAGGGCGCGCATATCGGTGCCAAGACCCGCATCGGGCCATTCGCCCGCATCCGGCCGGAAACGACGCTCGCGGCGGAGGTCCACGTCGGCAACTTCGTCGAGATCAAGAAATCCGACGTCGGACAGGGCTCCAAGATCAATCACCTGAGTTATATCGGCGACACCACCATCGGCCGCAAGGTGAATATCGGCGCCGGCACCATCACCTGCAATTACGATGGCGCCAACAAACACCGCACCATCATCGGCGACGAGGCCTTCATCGGCTCGGACACGCAACTGGTGGCGCCGGTGGAAGTCGGCGCGGGTGCCACCATCGGGGCCGGTTCGACCATCACCCGCAGCGCGCCGCCAGGCGAACTGACCTTGAGCCGCGCGGCGCAGACTACAGTGCCGGGTTGGAAGCGGCCAGTGAAAAAGCAAGATTAGTGGCATTGCCGCCGTACGCAACGACGAGGAAGGGATGGAGTCATGACGCGCAGGGACCGGCACTGGTCAGACACACAATTACCGGGCACCGGATGCGCATCGTTGTCGTGCAGGCATTGTTATTCGTTTCAACGAATTCCGGATGCAGCGTTGTTACCGTGCGGACATGCGTCGCCCAGCGTAGCTGAAGGGGGGAATCCATGTGTGGGATCGTAGGGGCCGTCGCGCAACGCGACGTGGCGCCCATTCTCATCGAAGGGCTCAAGCGCCTTGAATACCGGGGTTACGACTCGGCCGGCCTGGCGGTGCTCAACGCGAGCGGCTGTCTGGAGCGGCTGCGCACCACGGGCAAGGTGCGGGAACTGGAGAAAGCGCTGGAACGCTCGCCCGTGCACGGCCCGACCGGCATCGCCCACACCCGCTGGGCGACCCACGGCAAGCCCAGCGACAGCAATGCCCACCCTCATGTCTGCCGCAGAACCGTCGCCCTGGTGCACAACGGCATCATCGAAAACCATCGGGAGCTGCGCGCCCGACAGCAGGCCGACGGCTACGAATTCACCTCGGAAACCGACACTGAAGTGATCGTGCACGAGGTTTACCACCACGTTGCGCAGGGAAAGAACCTGCTCGATGCCGTGCGCGCAACCCTGGCGCAACTGCGCGGCGCCTTCGCCATCGGAGTGATCGCCACCACCGAACCCGGCCGCCTCGTGGCGGCGCGGCGCGGCAGTCCGCTGGTCATCGGCGTCGGTATCGGCGAGCACTTCATCGCCTCCGACGTCTATGCGCTGCTGCCCGTCACCCAGCGCTTCATCTTCCTCGAAGAAGGCGACGTCGCGGACATTACCCGCGACAGCCTGACGATCTACGACGCCGACGGCGTGGTGGTGGAGCGCCCCATCCGCGTATCGGAATTGGCCGCCGATGCCGTCGAGCGTGGGGAATACCGCCATTACATGCTTAAGGAGGTCTACGAGCAGCCCCGCGCAATCACCGAAACCCTGGAGGCCCGCATCACCGACGCCGGTGTGTTGGAGCAAGCCTTCGGCCCGCAGGCGGATGCGGTCTTCGGCGCAACCAGGGCGGTCCAGATCGTCGCCTGCGGGACGAGCTACCACGCGGGTCTGGTCGCCAAGTATTGGCTGGAGGCCCTTGCCGGCATTCCTTGCAATGTGGAGGTGGCGAGTGAATTCCGCTACCGCAAGATGGTCGTCCCGCCCGGCACCCTGTTCGTGACGATCTCGCAGTCCGGCGAAACGGCCGACACCCTCGCCGCCCTGCGCCAGGCAAAGCATCTCGGTTACGTGCACACCCTGGCCATCTGCAACGTGCCCGAGAGTTCGCTGGTGCGCGAATCCGAGATCGTGCTCATGACGCGCGCCGGACCCGAGATCGGCGTCGCGTCCACCAAGGCCTTCACCACCCAGCTCACCGCCCTCATGCTGCTGGTGCTGGCCCTTGCCCGCCGCAACGGCATGCCGCCCGAGGCGGAAGCGGCGCTCATCGCCGAACTGTACGGCCTGCCGGGCAAGATCGAACAGGTGTTGGGCCTCGATGATGCGATCAGAGTCCTGGCGGAGCGGTTCGCCGACAAGCAACACGCGCTGTTCCTCGGCCGCGGCGCGCAATACCCCGTGGCGATGGAAGGCGCGTTGAAGCTCAAGGAAATCTCTTACATCCATGCGGAAGCGTATCCGGCAGGCGAGTTGAAGCACGGTCCGCTGGCGCTGGTGGATGCGGAGATGCCGGTGATCGCCGTCGCGCCCAACGATCAGTTGCTGGAGAAACTCAAGTCGAACCTGGAGGAAGTTCGCGCCCGTGGCGGCCAGCTATTCGTGTTCGCCGACGAATCCGTACATGTCGACGACGGCCCGAACATCCACGTCCTGCGTATGGTGTCCGCCAACGAATACCTCGCGCCCATCGTCTACACCGTGCCGCTGCAACTGCTGGCCTATCACGTCGCCATCCTCAAAGGCACCGACGTGGATCAGCCGCGCAATCTGGCGAAATCCGTCACCGTGGAGTAGCGGCAGGGTGTTGATGCCCTGATGCGCGAGGCGCATTTTGCCCTCCCGAGCAGCCATGGTGCTTCGGAAAACAGCCTGACGTATCCCGCAACGGGAAAGCGATTCAACGGGAGAGCGGAATAAAGCGTGTTACTGCCGCGGCAGACCGCGGAATGCGAATGTATAGTTGTAGCCGTAACACGGTCCGCGCCACGGTGTTGTGGAGGCGGTCACTCGCGTAAGGTGATCGCATCTGCCGCGGAGCCAACCCGGGGCGGTATATAATGAGGCGGTGTGATGTTGTTAAGCGGCGGCCTCGATTCCCACGACCGCGGCGCATGAGTGCATGAAATCGCGGGCACGAAGTCTTGCGAAGGGCCGGTTTCGATCAAACCCGACTCCGTCATCGTCATGAAATACTGCAGCAACTGTGGCGCACCGGTCACCCTGAAAACGCCCGCCGGCGACAATCTGCCGCGCTATGTTTGTGACGCCTGCCAGACCATCCATTACCAGAATCCCAAAGTGGTTGCGGGCTGCATCCTCGAATGGGAAGGCAAGATCCTATTGTGCCGCCGCGCCATCGAACCGCGCTATGGATTATGGACGCTGCCCGCCGGGTTCATGGAGAACGGCGAGACCACGGAAGAGGCGGCGGTGCGGGAAGCGATGGAAGAGGCGTTGGTGGATGTGGAGATCATCGATCTGTACAGCGTGTTCAGCATCCCCCATGTAAGCCAGGTATTCATGATGTTCCGCGGGCGCATGCGCAGCCCCGCGTTCGGGCCGGGGCCCGAGAGTCTGGAGGTCAGACTGTTCGCCGAAGATGAGATCCCCTGGGATGCCATCGCCTTCAAGACCGTCAAGGAAACCCTGAAGCACTATTTCACGGATCGCCGGGTCGGCAGCTTCCGCGTTCACCTGGGCCGCATCGAGCCGCCCGCACAGCCGCGCCGCTGACACGGAACAAAGCGACAGCCCAGCCGACGCCCCGGCGCATCATGAATGCGCGCTACGCGTCGAGCCGCTCCCGCAGTAAGGCCTGCAGATAACCCGGCATGGGCGGATTTTCATCCCCCAGCCAGCGGTATACGTGTTTCAGATCGCGGTGGAGCAGATCCGCCACGCCCTCGGTACTCACCCCGTGGCGCCGGATCGACTTCCGTAACTCGTCGTTGGATGTCGTCGCGGGCTGTTTCATGCGCTGAATCTCCCTGCTACGCTTCGGGCGTGACGGAACGTGCGGGCGAGCTCCGCCGTCAATCCCAGCGGTCGTCCCGGACCTGCACCCGGCCGTTTTCGACGCGTACGGGGAAGGTTGCCACCGGCTCGTAGGCGGGCGGCGTCAGCGCCTCGCCGGTCTTGATGTTGAAGCGGGCGCTGTGGCGCGGACACACGATCTCATCGCCCTCTACCTCGCCTTCGGTGAGCATCTCGTATTCATGCGTGCAGACGGCGTCGATGGCGTAGTATTCGCCGTCCAGATTGAATACGGCGATCATCGCCCCATCGATATCCACCACGCGCCACGTGCCAGGCGCAAATTCCCCGACACTGGCCACATCCACCCAGTCCGACATACGATCACCCTCGTCATGCAACCTGCCTTCTCACGATGAGTGTAGATCGGGCCGCGCGCACCGCGATCCGCCGTTGCGGGCAGGGCGTTCAAAACATCCCGAGCTGCAACCTGGCGGCCTCGGACATCCGCTCCGGAGTCCACGGCGGGTCCCACACCAGATCCACGCTCACGTCGGTCACTCCGGGCACCTCGCGGACCACGCATTCCACCGTGCTGGGGAAGGTCTGCGCCACCGGACAAGCCGGCGCGGTCAAGGTCATGCGGATTTCCACGGCGCCCTTCTCGTCGATCTGTAGGTCGTAGACCAGCCCGAGGTCGTAGATGTTCACCGGAATCTCGGGATCGTACACGCTGCGCAGCGCTGCGATCACTGCGGCCTGCAGGTCGCCCGCCTCGGCATGTTCGGGTTGTTCCGTCATGGCGCGCCCCATGTTCATCGTCACGATTCTTTCCATAGCACTATTCCGTCGTAGCCGTTGCGCCCTCGTCGCGCAACGCGGTATGCAGGGTGTGCCATGCGAGCGTGGCACACTTTACCCGCGCGGGATACTCGCGCACGCCGCTCAGCACCGTCAGCTTGCCCAGTTGGGTGCCGGCGTCGGTGCGCTCGTTCATAATCAGGTCGTGAAAGCCGTTGAAAAGTGCCTCGGCCTCGGCCGCCGTCTTCCCTTTGACCGACTCCGTCATGAGCGAGGCCGACGCCACGGAGATGGCGCAGCCCGTCCCCTGAAAACTCACGTCGCGGATGACGCCATCGTCGTCGAGCAGCAGGTATACCGTGAGCTTGTCGCCGCATAACGGATTGTAGCCCTCCACCGTGCGGGTGGCGCCCTCTATCGCGCGAAAATTGCGTGGCCGTTTGTTGTGATCGAAGATCACCTCCTGATACAGGTCGCGCAGGTCAGGCATCGAACATCTCCTTCACCTTGCGGATGGCGGCCATGAGCGCCTCCACCTCGTCCTTGGTGTTGTACAAGGCGAACGACGCGCGCGCGGTGGCCGGCACGTGAAAGTAATCCATCACCGGCATGGCGCAATGATGGCCGGTGCGGATCGCCACGCCCTCGTGGTCCAGAATCGTGCCGATGTCGTGCGGGTGTACGCCCTCCAGCGTGAACGAGAGGATCGCGCCCTTCTCCCTGGCGGTGCCGATGATGCGCAGGCCAGGGATGTCCGCCGCCAGCGCCATGGCATGGTCGAGCAGCGCCCGCTCATGGGCGGCGATGGCGTCCAGTCCGATGCGCGCAAGATAATCGATGGCTGCGCCGAGGCCGATCGCGCCGGCGACGTTGGGTGTCCCCGCTTCGAACTTGTAGGGCAGGCTGTTGTACTGCGTCTGCTCGAACGTCACCATGCTGATCATGTCGCCGCCGCCTTGGTAGGGCGGCAGCTCGTTGAGCAGTGCGCTCTTGCCGTACAGCACGCCGATCCCTGTCGGGCCGTACAGTTTATGGCCCGAGAAGGTGTAGAAATCGCAATCCAGCGCCTGGACGTCGACCGCCATATGGGGCGCGGCCTGCGCACCGTCCAGCAGCACGGGCACGCCATGTGCATGCGCCAGTTCGATCATCGGCCCGACGGGATTGATGGTGCCGAGGGCGTTGGACATGTGCGCCACGGTGACCAGACGGGTGCGCGGCGTGAACAGCCGCTCGTACTCGTCAAGCCGCAGTGCGCCGGACTCGTCGATCGGGACCACGCGCAGCACCACGCCGGTCTGTTCGCGCAGCAGTTGCCACGGCACGATGTTGGAGTGGTGCTCCATTTGCGTGAGGATGATCTCGTCCCCGGGCTTGCAGCGCGTCCGTCCGAAGCTCTGCGCCACGAGATTGATCGCCTCGGTGGCGCCGCGCACGAAGATGATCTCGCGCGCGTAAGCGGCGTTGAGGAAGCGCTGCACCTTGCCGCGCGCTTCCTCGAATGCCGTGGTCGCCCGCTCGCTCAGGGTGTGGACGCCGCGGTGGACGTTGGCGTTGTCCCGCAGGTAGTAGTGCGCGACCGCCTCTATCACCGCGCGCGGCTTCTGGCTGGTGGCCGCATTGTCGAGGTATACGAGCGGCTTCCCGTGCACTTGCTGCGCGAGAACGGGGAAGTCCTCGCGAATCCTGTCGACATCGTAACCGCGCCGTGTAACTTCCGATTCGGAGGTCGCGTCGTCCAGGGTTTCGCTTACGGTGCTCATGGGAACTCCTTCACGCCTTCGCTCTTCGGAAGCTGCGCGGCCAGAAGCCTTTCCAGCCGGCCGCGCAGCGCCGGCAGTTTGATGCGCCCGACGATGTCGCTGGCGAAGGCGTAGGTCAGCAGACTGCGCGCGTCTTCGCGCCGTATGCCGCGCGACTGGAGATAAAAGATCGCATCGTCGTCCAACTGGCCGACCGTGGCGCCGTGGGCGCATTTCACGTCGTCGGCATAGATCTCGAGCTGTGGCTTGGTGTCCACCTCCGCACCCGCGGACAGCAGCAGGTTCTTGTTGGACTGATAGGCGTCGGTCTTCTGCGCGTCCGGATGCACCACGACCCTGCCGTTGAACACGCCCCGCGCCATGCCGTCGAGGATGCCCTTGTAGCACTCGCGGCTCGTGCCGTGGGGCTTGGCGTGGTCGATGCGGGTGTGGTTGTCCACGTGCTGCCGGCCGCCGGCGACGTACAGCCCGTTCAGGGTGCAGTCGGCGCCTTCCGCATCCAGCAATGCGCGCAGGTCGTTGCGCACCAGCGCGCCGCCCAGGGACAGCGAATGGGAGCTGAACACGCTGTCGCGTTCCTGCCGCGCATACAGGGCGCCGACGTGGAAGGCGCGCAGCCCTTCCTGCTGCAGCTTGTAGTGGTCGACGATCGCGTTGGGGCCCACCAGGAGTTCCGTCACCGCGGCGGTGAAATACCCGGTCTCGCCGAGCCCCGCGTAGGTCTCGACGATGGTGGCTTGGCTATTGTCTTCCGCGATGATGATGATGCGCGGATACGCGACATGGGGCGCATCCGCCGTCGCGCTCGACAGGTGCAGCAGATGAATCGGCGCGGTGACGACGGCGCCGGGCGCGAGATGAAGATAGGCGCCGTCCCGCATGAAGGCGGTGTTGAGCGCTGCGAAGGCATGCCCGTCCAAGCGCTGGCTTTGCGTCAGGTGTGCCCGCAGCGCGTCGGGCGCGTGCTCCAGCGCCGCCGCCAGGCTGGTCAGGGTGACCCCTCTGGGAAGGGCTTGCAGGCGCGACAGCGCGGGCACGAAGTGGCCGTTGACGAACACCAGCAGGTGCTCCGCCGCATCATCCAGAAGAAACGGCTGCAGCTCATTTGCGGTTATGCCGTCGGGGGCGCCATCCGCAAGCCGGAACTCGCGCCGCTCGATCGGCGCGGTGGGCGTGTACTTCCAGTCCTCGTCCTTGGGCGTGGGAAAGCCCAGTGCCGCGAAACGCGCCATGGCCGCATCGCGCAGATCGCCTAACCAGGCCTGCCTGGCCCCCGGCAGGTGGGCCCGCTGTTGTTCAAACTGCGCCAGGTAGCGGTCCCTGGCCTGCAGCGGCGCCGTCATGGCCTCACCCCTTCGGCAACGCGTTTCGGCGCGCCTCCCTCCAGCCAACCGTAGCCTTTCTCTTCCAGTTCCAGCGCGAGGGTGCGGTCGCCCGAGCGCACGATGCGTCCGCCGGAGAGCACGTGCACGTAATCGGGCACCACGTAATTGAGCAGGCGCTGGTAGTGAGTCACCAGAATGATGGCGCGGTCGGCGCTGCGCAGCTTGTTCACGCCGTCGGCGACGGTCTTGAGGGCGTCGATGTCGAGACCTGAATCGGTTTCGTCAAGTATCGCCAGCTTCGGTTCCAGCACCGCCATCTGCAGGATCTCGTTGCGCTTCTTCTCGCCGCCGGAGAAGCCTTCGTTCACCGAGCGCGACAGCAGCGCCTCGTCGAGGTTCACCAGCCGCGCCTTGTCCTTGACCAACTGGAGAAACTCCAAGGCATCGAGTTCCGGCTCGCCCCGGTGCTCGCGAATGGCGTTGAGCGCCGCCTTCATGAAGTAGATGTTGTTGACGCCGGGAATCTCCACCGGATATTGGAAGGCGAGGAAAATCCCCTCCCGGGCCCGCTCCTCCGGGGCCATCTCCAGCAGGTCGTGGCCCTCGAACAGGATTTCACCCTGGGTCACCTCGTAATTCTCGCGCCCGGCCAGCACCTGCGCCAGGGTGCTCTTGCCCGAGGCGTTCGGCCCCATGATGGCGTGCACCTCTCCGGCGTTCACCCTGAGGTTGATGCCGTGCAGTATCTTCTTTCCGTCGATGGTGACGTGCAGATCGCGTATGTCCAGCATGCGTCGTTTTCCTCTTGGTCAAGACTTCTCGGGCCGTCTTTCGTCCCCCTCGTTTCCGGCGCGCGGCCGGCGTCAGCCGACGGAGCCCTCCAGGCTCACGCCCAACAATTTCTGTGCCTCCACGGCGAACTCCATGGGCAGCTCGCGGAACACCTCCTTGCAGAAGCCGTTCACGATCATTGACACGGCGTCCTCCTCGGACAGGCCGCGCTGCATGCAGTAGAACAACTGGTCTTCGCCGATCTTGGAGGTGGTGGCCTCATGTTCCGCCTGCGCCGTGGGATTCTTCACCTCGATGTACGGGAAGGTGTGCGCGCCGCACTTGTCGCCGAGCAGCAGCGAATCGCATTGCGTGTAGTTGCGCGCGTTGTCGGCGCTGGGCGTCATTTTGATCAGTCCGCGGTAGGCGTTCTGTCCATGGCCGGCGGCGATGCCCTTGGAAACCACGGTGCTGCGCGTGTTCTTGCCGAGATGGATCATCTTGGTGCCGGTGTCGGCCTGCTGGCGGTTGGTGGTCAGCGCCACGGAGTAGAACTCGCCGATGGCGTTGTCGCCGCGCAGGATCACGCTCGGGTATTTCCAGGTGATGGCCGAGCCGGTCTCCACCTGGGTCCAGGAGATCTTGGAGTTCGCGCCGCGACACTCGCCGCGCTTGGTCACGAAGTTGTAGATGCCGCCGCGGCCTTCTTCGTCGCCCGGGTACCAGTTCTGCACCGTGGAGTATTTGATGGTGGCGCCCTCCAGGGCAATGAGCTCCACCACGGCGGCATGCAACTGGTTCTCGTCGCGCATGGGCGCCGTGCAGCCTTCGAGATAGCTCACGTAGCTGCCCTCGTCGGCGATGATCAGCGTGCGTTCGAACTGCCCGGTGGAGGCGGCGTTGATGCGGAAATAGGTGGACAGCTCCATGGGGCAGCGCACGCCCTTGGGCACGTAGACGAAAGAGCCGTCGCTGAACACCGCGGAGTTCAGTGTGGCGAAGAAGTTGTCGGTGTACGGCACCACCGAGCCGAGATAGCGCCGCACGAGATCGGGATGATTCTGCACCGCCTCGGAGAAGGAGCAGAAGATGATGCCGAGCTGCGCGAGCTTTTCCTTGAACGTGGTCGCCACCGAGACGCTGTCGAACACCGCGTCCACCGCCACGCCGGCGAGAACCTCCTGTTCGCGCAGCGGGATGCCTAACTTCTCGTAGGTGCGCAACAGCTCCGGGTCGACCTCATCCAGGCTGCGCGGCCGGTCCTGCTTCGACTTGGGCGCGGAGTAGTAGCTGATCGCCTGATAATCCACGGGCGGATAATGGATGTGCGCCCAGTGCGGCTCCTTCATGGTGAGCCAGTGTCGATAGGCCTTGAGGCGCCATTCGAGCATGAATTCGGGCTCGCGCTTCTTGGCCGAGATCAGGCGAATGATGTCCTCGTTCAGGCCGGGCGGCACCGTATCCGATTCGATCGGGGTGACGAAGCCGTGCTGGTATTCGCGGCGAACCAGTGCGTCGAGCTCATGGGGTACGGTTGCCATACGTTACTCCACCTCTGCGTTGCGGGTTTGCGCCGACGGTGTCCAGACCCGGTGCGATCCTGGTGTTGACGCCCGTCGGCGGCATCACGGTCGTTTCGGTCATCTCCGCGAGTGTCACGCTCTCCAGCAGCGCGCGGACACCCTGGTTGATCCTCTGCCAATTGGGCCGCACGGTGCAGCAGGACTCATGGATGCACAGGCCGGGCGTGCTTCCGCATTCGGTCAGGCCGATGGCGCCCTCCATGGCCGTGATCACTTCCGCCATGGAGATGGCCCCGGGCGGCCGGGCCAGCATGTAGCCGCCCTTGACGCCCCGGTGGGATACCACCAGATTCTCCCGTGCCAGCAATTTCAGGATCTTGCTCACGGTGGGCACGGTCAGGTGCAGCCCTTCGGCGATTTCGTTCGCGCTGCACACCTGGTTCGGCTGGCGCGCCAGGTAGGTCATCACGACCGTCCCGTAATCGGTCAATTTGCTCAAGCGGAACATTGTTGATTCCTCCGGTAAACAAATAGGACCAATCCGGTCCGATTTTGTTCCGATTGAGCTTTCTCCTTGCCGCGTCCACCTGTATCACCTAAAGATTAACCCCATACTGGATACGGTATGGACAAAGTTGACTATACTTCTATGGCATTGTATAGCTATTACATACTAGTCCAGTCAAGTATTGTGACCACGAAACTTTAAAGGTGCTACCCATGAGACTATCGACGAAAGGCCGATATGCGGTAACCGCCATGATGCATGTGGCGATCTACGGCAAGATCAGCCCGGTCACGCTGGCGGACATTTCTGTATGCCAGGGGATTTCCCTTTCTTACCTCGAACAGATTTTCGCCCGTCTACGCAAGAGGGGGTTGGTAGAGGGCATCCGCGGTCCGGGGGGCGGCTATCGATTGGCGCGTCCGGCCAATGAAATCAACGTCGCCGAGATCTTCGAGGCGGTCGACGAGAAGGCAGGTATTGCCCACGCCCAAGGTGACCTTTCCAGTGAACTGTGGGCGGAACTCAGCAAGAAAATCCATGATTTTCTGGGCAATATCACGCTGGCGGAGTTCGTCGAACGGCCTAATGTGCAGGAGGTGATTCAGCGTCAGGATGCGCGCCATCGGCGTCACGAGCGAGCCGCCGCGTGATGGCGGGCGTCGGATGCCGCCCAG
>JBAYZB010000026.1:0-23505 GCA_041672765.1 Gammaproteobacteria bacterium
TTATAAGCGTGCTCAAGTTTTTTTATCGACTATACTCACCCGCAGTTTGGGTGGTTTTGTGGATCAGGGAAAATCCCGGCGACTCAAAATATATAAGCATATTATAATTTTCTAAAAATTAGTTAATCAGTCAGGATAATCGAGGCGGAGTATGACACAGGGTACGCGCGCGCCCGTTGTGCAGTACAACTACGATGTAATCCGGAAGTTCACCATCATGACGCTGGTGTGGGCAGTGGCCGGGATGGGATTCGGCCTGTTTGCCGCCCTGCAGCTTGCCTTTCCGGAACTCAATTTCGGAATTCCCGAACTCACCTTCGGCCGCATCCGGCCGGTGCATACTACCCTGGTGATCTTCGGTTTCGGCGGCAGCGTGCTGTTCGCCACCTCCTACTATGTGGTGCAGCGCACCTGCCAGACCCGTCTGGGCGGGGGCGACTTCCTGGCAAATTTCACCTTCTGGGGCTGGCAGGCGGCGATCTTGCTCGGGATTCTCAGCTACATACTGGGCCATACCCAGTCGCGGGAGTACGCCGAGTTCGAATGGCCCATCGACCTGTTGATCGCTGTGGTGTGGGTTGCCTACCTCTGGGTGTACGTGGCCACCCTGCGCCGCCGCTCTCAGCCCCACATCTATGTGGCCAACTGGTTCTACCTCGCCTTCATCATCGCCACGGCCCTGTTGCACATCTTCAACAACCTCGCCGTGCCGGTGAGTTTCTTCGGCATGAAGTCCTACAGCCTGTTCGCCGGCGTGCAGGACGCCATGACCCAGTGGTGGTACGGCCATAACGCCGTGGGCTTTTTCCTCACCGCCGCCTTCCTCGGCATGATGTATTACTTCGTGCCCAAGCAGGCGAACCGTCCGGTGTACTCGTACAAGCTCTCCATCATCCATTTCTGGGCGCTGATCTTCCTGTACATGTGGGCCGGTCCGCACCATCTGCACTGGACCGCGCTGCCCGACTGGACCTCCACCCTCGCGGCCACCTTCTCCATCATGCTGCTGCTGCCCTCCTGGGGCGGCATGATCAACGGCATCATGACCCTCTCGGGCGCGTGGGACAAACTGCGCACCGACCCCATCATGCTGTTCCTCATCACGGCGCTCTCCTTCTACGGCATGTCCACCTTCGAAGGGCCGCTGATGGCGCTCAAGAGCGTGAATGCCCTATCGCATTACACCGACTGGACCGTGGGCCACGTGCACTCCGGCGCACTGGGCTGGGTGGCGATGGTGTCCTTCGGTTCGCTCTACCACCTGGTGCCGCGGCTTTGGAACACGAAGATCTACAGCGAGAAGCTGATCTACGTGCATTTCTTTCTCGCTTCCATCGGCATTGTGCTCTACATCACCGCGTTGTGGGTGGCCGGTATCGGCCAGGGCCTGATGCTGCGCGCCTTCGACGAGTACGGCAACCTCGCCTACACCTTTATCGAGTCGGTCGCCTTCCTGCACAAGCCCTACGTGGTACGCGCCATCGGCGGCGGGATTTTCCTCACCGGCGCGGTGCTGATGGTATTCAACTTCTATATGACGATCATGCGCGCGCCACGCATGGCCGACAGCCGTGCGGTCCTGCAACCGGCGCAGGCGTAAGAACGCGGCGATCCTTGGGGAGTAATCGCGATGATGAAACACGAAGCTGTCGAAACGAACGCGGGGCTGTTGCTCGTGCTGACCTTGCTGGTGGTCAGCATCGGCGGTCTGGTGGAGATCGTCCCGCTGTTCTTCATTAACGACACCGTCGAGAAGGTGGAAGGTGTGCGTCCCTACACGCCGCTCGAACTGCGCGGTCGCGACATCTATCAGCGCGAAGGCTGCTATCTGTGTCATTCGCAGATGATCCGGCCCTTCCGCGACGAGATGCTGCGTTACGGGCATTACTCGTTGGCGGCGGAATCGCAGTACGACCATCCGTTCCAGTGGGGCTCCAAGCGCACCGGCCCGGACTTGGCGCGTGTAGGCAAAAAATACTCCAACGAGTGGCATGTGGCCCATCTGGTCAAGCCCCGTTCGGTGATGCCGCAGTCCATCATGCCGGAGTATCCGTGGCTGCTTGAGAACCTGCTGGATTACTCCGACATCGCTGAGCGCATGCACGCCTTGCGCAAGACCGGCGTGCCCTATTCGGCCACTCAAGAAGAGTACGAGGCCAACGTCGAACGTTTCGGCGAGCAGGTGGCGCAGCAGCTCGACATCCGGCGTGCGCGGGAGAGCCTGATCGCCCAGGCGGAGGCTGGCAACTTCGACGGCGACCGCACGCGGCTCACTGAGATGGACGCGCTGGTGGCCTATCTGCAGATGCTTGGCACCCTTGTGGACTTCAGCAAGTACGATGAGGGCTACTTCGTCCAGTTCCGGTAGGTCGTGTTACGCAATGCGAAGGCGCGAGGATGCAGGAAGGAGCCGCCGCGACGTGACCCGTGACCGCTGCCAAGGGGCGTGAGGCGGCTCTCCGTATCGAATTCTGTGGCCTTTGCATCAGGTCTTCTTGAAGACAACGGGATCGGAAGATGTTCAATTGGTTCACATGGTTCACACAGATGCAGAACAGCAAGGTGTTTTCGCTGGTGCTGTTCTTCATCACCTTCTGCCTGATTGTGCTGTACGTGTACGGCGGCCGGCGCCGCGCCGAGCGCCTGGAGTCGTACAAGTACATTCCATTTGACGATGACGACATGGCGGACAGCGCCGGAGCGCACCGAGGACAAGAGCAATGAGCACGACGACCGACAAGCCGCAGGGCACACGCAAGGGTGCGGCAGGCGAGGAGACCACCGGCCACACCTGGGACGAAACCCTGCGGGAGTACAACAACCCGCTGCCGCGTTGGTGGCTGTGGTCCTTTTACGCCACGGTCCTGGCATCGGTGATCTACTGGGTGATCTACCCGGCCTGGCCGATCGGCAGGACCTACACCAAGGGCCTGTTCAACCAGATCAGCTACACGGTGAACGGCGAGGAGCGCTCCTCCCACTGGAACACCCGCGCGCTGCTGGTGCACGAGATGCAGCAGGGCGAGAAGTCGCGGCAACGGCAGCAGTTCCTGCAGAAGGTGGCGGCGGCGAGCTACGAGGAGATTCTGTCGGACCCTGAGATGATGGCCTTCACGCGTTCCGTGGCGAAGGGACTGTTCGGCGACAACTGCTCGGCATGTCATGGCACGGGCGGTGCGGGCGTGCCGGGGCTTTTCCCCAGCTTGGCGGACGACGACTGGCTGTGGGGCGGCACGGTGGAAGAGATCGAGCAGACCATCACTCACGGGCGCAATGGCTTCATGCCGGCGTTCCGCGAGTCCCTGAGCGAGGCGCAGTTGGACGACGTCGCCGAGTACGTGCTGAGCCTGTCGGGCCATGAAGTCGACAGTGCGAAGGCGGCGCGCGGGGGCGAGATCTTCAACGGGCAGGCGGGCGGTTGCCATTACTGCCATACCACCAGCGGCAAGGGCCTGAAGTCGGTGGGCTCCGCCAACCTGACGGACGCCATCTGGACCATCGCCGATGTGCCGGGTGCGCAGACGCTGGAGGGCAAGAAGGCGGCGGTGAAGCAGGTTATCCGCGACGGCGCGGCGCGCAGCATGCCGGCCTGGAAGGAACGCCTGAGCCCCGAGCAGATCAAGCTGCTGAGCGTGTACGTGCACCAACTGGGTGGCGGATCGTGAGCGGACGGGCGGCGCGCGGAGTCCTCCGTCGCGCGCCGCCTTTTTTCAGGTAGACAGATCCGCAGGTCGCGCGCCTTCCACAAGTCATGGTTGATCCAGAATTCTCCGTTGCGCTATATCAACGCCGTGTGCCGGTCTACCCGCGCTCAGTCAAAGGCCGGTTTCGTACCCTTAAGTGGGCCATCCTCATTCTGACCTACGGCATCTATTTCCTGCTGCCCTGGCTGCGCTGGGAGCGGGCGGGCGGAGTTGGCCAGGCGGTGCTTTTCGATCTCAGCAAGCGCCGCTTCTATCTCTTCGATCTTGTCGTACATCCCCAGGACATCTTCTGGCTCGCGGGACTGCTGGTGATCGCCGCGCTGTTGCTGTTCTTCGTCACCGGTGTCGCGGGGCGCGTGTTTTGCGGCTACTTCTGCTTCCAGACCCTGTGGACCGACTTCTACATGCTGATCGAGCGGCTGGTGCAGGGCGAGCGGCCGGCGCGCATCCGCCTGGACAAGGCGCCCTGGGGCGTGCAGAAGCTCTATAGAAAAGGCCTGACGCATCTGCTGTGGCTGTTGGTGGCCTTCGGCACGGGATTTACCTTCGTCCTGTATTGGGCGGACGCGCCGCAGCTCGCCGAGGAATTCTTCACGGGCCGGGCCGCGTTTCCCGCATACGCCACCACGCTGTTTTTGACCGCGAGCACCTACCTCCTGGCGGGCTGGGCGCGGGAGCAGGTCTGCACCTACATGTGCCCCTACGCGCGCTTCCAGAGCGCCATGTTCGACCGCGACACGCTCATCGTCGCCTACGACGCGCAGCGTGGCGAAGGGCGCCGGGGGCGGGCCAAGCCGATGCGCGGGCTCAAGGCACACGAGGAACGCCGGCAGCAGGGCGTGGGCGACTGCGTCGATTGCGGCTACTGTGTGCAGGTCTGTCCCGCCGGGATCGACATCCGCAATGGGCTGCAGATCCAGTGCATCTCCTGCGCGCTGTGCATCGACGCCTGCGACGCCGTCATGGATACCCTGGGCCTGCCGCGTGGCCTGATTCGGTACACGTCCGAACGTGAACAGGCGGGCGGGAAGACGCGCTATTTCAAACCCAAGACATTGGGGTACGGCGTGGTGCTGACGCTGGCGTCGGTGCTGCTGGTGACGAGTGTCATGACGCAAGCGCCGCTGGATGCGAGCGTGTATCAGGTGCGCCAGCCGCTCTACGTGCAACTGTCCGACGGGCGCATCCAGAACAGCTACGAGATCAAGCTCAACAACAAGACCGAGCGGCCGTTGCGCATCCGGCTTGCGGTCGAAGGGCTGCCGGGCGCGGAACTCGACCTGGGCCATTTGGAGGAGGTGGTGCTGCAGCCGGAGCAGCGGCTGCAGGTTCTGGCCCGGGTGCGTGCGCCCATGGCCGGCACCAGCTCCAGCCGGGCGTTTCGCTTCACTGTGAAGCCCCTGGATGCAGCGGCCGAGATGGAGGTCGTGCAGCCTGCGCTGTTTTACTTGCCGTCTACGGGCAACAAGGGGTGATTGCATGGTGGATGTGGCAACGACATTGGGTGGTGGCGTAGTGCTGATCGTCGTGGTGTTTCTGGCGCTGCGCCGCTGCACGCGCCTGCGGCCGACGCGAAGCGCGGCGCTGGCGGCGCTGCCGGCGGTCGGCGGATACCTGGTATGGAGCATGTCCCGCTCGGTGCTGAGCGCGGATGTGATCGCCATGCACCTGGTCATCTATCTGGGCACGAGCTATCTCCTGGGGCTGTTCGCCGCACATCGTGACGCCTCATCGGCGGCGGGCGGCCGACGCGGCCGCAAGCTCCACTGGGCGCCGCTCGTCATTCTCGGGTTTTTCGGTTTCGTGTTTTTCATGAGCGCCGTCACCGTGGTCATTGCGCGCAGCGGTTTGTCTGGCGGGTTGGCGGAGCTGGTATTGCCGGCGGCCGGGAGCGGGACCGTCCAACTGGCCTTCCCCGGCGTAACGCCCAGGGACTTCCAGAAGAAGGAGGCCCTCTACAACCAATACCTGGAGCAGGTGGCGCAGCAGCAGGCCCGCGGTTGGCAGGTGCGCAAGGGCTGGCTGTCGGTGCCGGTGGTCAACGAACCGGCCGTGTTTCAGGTGGCGCTGACGGACCGGGAGGGGCGCGCGCTCTCCGGTGCCGCGGTCAACGGCAGCTTCGTGCGCCCATCGGATAGCGCGAAGGATCAGGCCTTCGCCATGCAGGAGGTCGGGCCGGGGGTGTACCAGGTGCGGCTCACCCTGCCGGCGCCCGGGGCGTGGGAACTGCTCCTGGAGATACGCCGCGGGGAAGATTTACATGAAGTGCGGGCCCGGACCCGGGTGGCGGAACGGGGCTGAGCAGGTATGGCGTGGAATTGTCCGGGGGCCGGCATTACTGATCCAAGTCATTAATTTGCTATCCTTGGCTCCACTTCAGTGCCGCCAATTGCCATCATTGGCGACGGGTTCTTTTTTCTTTGCGCCGGATCTCCATGAACGACAACGGACAGGCCAGTAACTGTTTCCACTGCGACCAGCCGATTCCTGCCGGCAGTCACTACACCGTGGTCATCGACGACCAGGAGCGGCAGATGTGCTGCCGCGGCTGCCAGGCGGTGGCCCAGGCCATTGTGGACGGCGGACTGCTGGACTATTACCGCTACCGCACGGCCCCGGCGCGCAGCCCGGAAGAGCTGGTGCCCGAGGCGTTGCGCCAGCTCACCCTCTATGACCGGCCGGAGCTGCAGCGCAGCTTCGTGCGCGCCGAGGGCGACGATGTGCGCGAGGCATCCTTAATCCTTGAAGGCATCACCTGCGCGGCCTGCGTCTGGCTCAACGAGCGCCACGTGGGCACCCTGCCGGGCGTGCTGGAGTTCCGCGTCAATTACTCCACCCACCGGGCGCAGCTCAAGTGGGACAACAGCCGTATCCGTCTCAGCGACATCCTGCAGGCCATCGCCGCCATCGGCTACATCGCTCATCCCTTCGACCCGAGCCGCCAGGAAGAGGTGCAGAAGCGCGAACGCGCCCAGGCCCTGCGGCGTATCGCGGTGGCTGCACTCGGCAGCATGCAGGTGATGATGCTGGCGGGGGCCATCTACGCCGCGGACTTTTACGGCGGCATGGATCCGGATATGTGGACCTTCATCCGCTGGGTGAGCATGGTGGTGGCGACGCCGGTGCTCCTCTACTCCGCCCAGCCGTTCTTCATCAGCGCCTGGCGCGACCTGCGCCGCCGACGCCTGGGTATGGACGTGCCGGTGTCCTTCGCCATGATCGGCGCGTTCCTCGCCAGTGTGTGGGCCACCATCAGCAATACCGGGACGACCTATTTCGATTCGGTGACCATGTTCGCCTTTTTCCTGCTCACCGGCCGCTTCCTGGAGATGAACGCGCGCCACAAGGCCGGGCAGGTGGCGGAGGAGCTGGTGCGCCTGATCCCGGCGACGGCCACCCGCCTCACCGAAACGGGGGAGGATGTGGTGGCGGTGGCGGAGCTGGCGCCAGGCGACAAGGTCCTGATCCGGCCGGGCGAGGTGGTGCCGGCGGACGGGCGCATCGTCGAAGGCCACAGCTCGGTGGACGAATCCCTGCTCACCGGCGAGAGTCTGCCGCTGCCGAAGCAGCCGGGCGCTACCCTGGTGGGCGGCACGGTCAATACCGAAAGCCCGCTCACCATGGTGGTGGAAAAGGTGGGAGGGGACACGGTGCTCTCGTCCATCGTGCGGCTGCTGGATCGGGCCCAGACGGAGAAGCCGCAGATCGCTCAGCTTGCGGACCGGGTGGCGGCCTGGTTCGTGGCGGCGCTGCTGCTGGTGGCGGGTACGGTGGCCTGGTGGTGGTGGCAGACGAGCCCGGAAGACGCCTTCTGGATCACCCTGTCCGTGCTGGTGGTCACCTGTCCCTGCGCCCTGTCCCTCGCGACGCCGACGGCCATCACCGCCGCCACCGGGGCACTGACCAGGCTGGGCCTGCTCACCACCCGCGGCCATGCCCTGGAAACGCTGGCCCGGGCCACCCACATCATCTTCGACAAGACCGGCACGTTGACCCTGGGCCGGCTCGCCCTGCAGGAGGCGACGCCGTTGCGCGCAATGACGCGGGAGGAGGTGCTGAGGATCGCCGCCGCGCTGGAGCGGGGATCGGAGCATCCGGTGGCGCGGGCCCTGGTGGCGGCCGCGGCCGAATCGGGCGCGGCTGCCGCCGAAGTGATCGCCTCACCCGGCCAAGGCATCGAGGGCGTGGTCGACGGCCGGCGCTATCGTATCGGCAATCCCGCCTATGTCGCGGCCCTGAGCGGGGGCGATGTGCAGGCGGCCTTGCCGGGTTCGCGGGCCGGCGCTACCCGCGTCGTGCTCGGCGACGAGGAGGGGCTCGTCGCCTCCTTCGAGTTCGCGGATCAGTTGCGTCCCGCGGCGCGCGAGACCATCGACGCCCTCAAGGCGCTGGGCTTCAAGGTCCTGCTGCTGAGCGGCGACAGCCCCGGCGCGGTGGGACGCGTCGCGCAGGAACTGGGCATCGACGAGGCGCATGGCGCCTTGCTGCCGCAGGACAAGCTGAATCGTCTGAAGGAGCTGCAGGCGCAGGGCGCGGTGGTGGCCATGGTGGGCGACGGGGTCAACGATGCGCCCGTGCTGGCCGGCGCCCAGGTCTCCCTCGCCATGGGCAGCGGCACGCAACTCGCCCACGCCAGTGCCGACATGGTGCTGTTGTCCGAGCAGTTGCCCCACCTGGTCGATGGCGTGCGCACGGCCCGCCGCACCCTGGCCATCATCCGCCAGAACCTGGCCTGGGCGCTGCTCTATAATCTTCTCGCCCTACCGGCGGCGGCGGCGGGTTACGTGCCGCCGTGGCTTGCCGCCATCGGCATGTCCCTGAGTTCGCTGCTGGTGGTGCTGAACGCGCTGCGTCTCAGGCGGGGCAGAGAGACTTCCGGGGCGGCGGATGCTACGCCTCTCGCGCCGGCCGCAACCGCGAGCGGCGCATGACGAATCTGTACGCCGTTGCGTGAGTGGCTTTTAGAGGTGAATAGCGGATGGAAATTCTTTATCTGTTGATCCCGATCGCGGTGATCGTCCTGGTGGTGGCCATTTGGGCCTTCCTGTGGGCGATCAAGAGCGGGCAGTTCGAGGACCTGGAAGGGCCCGCGTACCGCATCCTGATGGATGATGACGATCCGCGCATTCCCGGGCCCGCTACGGAGAACGAACCGTCCGGACGGACGGATGACCAAAAACAGTGAATTGGACCGACGCGCAACTACGATGGAGGAGAGAAATATGCTGAGCTTTCAGAATTTTCCGCTGGTAATCGTGATGGCGCTGGTGGTGATGGGGTGGTTGAGTTTTCTGTCCGTGGTGCTCTCCTGAGACTGACCCGCTGCTGACCCGAACCGGGTGGCCGCGCAGCGCGGTCACCCGGTTGTTTTCGCTGCATCAACCCGGCTATCTCATCGAGGATCGCGAATGCCGGCAGGCCCCGGGCCGCTCCGACTCGGCGCGCACGCAATCGCGCGCCTTGCCCTGTTGTATTGCCTTCAAGCCGTCGGCCGTTCTGGTGAAACATCCTGGTCAAGCGCAACGCTGGTTTCCTTTACGGGCAGCGCCGTCTTTTTGCCTTCGTCGTTGAGGCAGACGAAGGTGACGTGGGTGGAGAACACCGCCTCCTGCTTGCCGGTGTCGATGTCATCGCTGTAGACGGTCACGCTGTACTGCACGGAGGTGGAACCCACCCGGCTTTTCTCGACTTCGAAGCGGATGATGGCGCCCTCCCGGATGCTTTTCCTGAACTCCACCTTGTCCATGCCGGCGGTGACGAACTTGCAGCCCGGATAGTCCAGGGTAGCGGCGATCCAGGAGATTTCGTCGATCCACTTCAGGAGATTGCCACCGAAGAGGTAGCCGTAGTGGTTGAGATGCTCGGGGAGAACGAGTCGGTAACTTTCCATCGGATTATCGGTCTTGTTGGTTGGCTGCCGTTCCCGGCGGGGGCCGGGAACGCAAGGATAAAAAAGACGCCGCCTGCGTTATGCAGGCGGCGTCTCAGTTTGATGCTCTCAAGCCGTTAGTGCGGCCTTGAGCTTCTTCATCGCATTCTTTTCGAGCTGCCGGATACGCTCGGCGGAAACCTGATAGCGCTCGGCCAGTTCCTGCAGCGTGCTCTTGTCTTCGTTCAGCCAGCGTTCCGCCACGATCTCGCGGCTGCGCGGGTCGAGGGTGGCCAGGGCATTCTGCAGCCGGTCGACCTTGTGCTCCTCCCAGTCCGCATGCTCGATCTGGGTGGCCGGGTCCATGCGCGTGTCCTGCAGATAGGCGGCCGGCTCCAGGTATCCGGGCTCATCCTCGCCGTCATCCGCGTGGGTGTCGAAGGCAACGTCCTGGCCGCTGAGGCGGGATTCCATCTCCATCACCTCCTCGGGTCTCACGCCCAGGTCCTTGGCCACGGCGTTCACCTCGTCGGGGCTGAACCAGCCGAGGCGCTTCTTGGCGCTGCGTAGATTGAAGAACAGCTTGCGCTGCGCCTTGGTGGTGGCCACCTTGACGATGCGCCAGTTGCGCAGAATGAATTCATGGATCTCGGCCCGGATCCAGTGCACAGCGAAGGACACCAGGCGCACGCCCACGGTGGGGTCGAAGCGCTTGACCGCCTTCATCAGACCGATATTGCCCTCCTGGATCAGGTCGGGCAGCGCCAGTCCGTAGCCGATATAGCCGCGGGCGACATGCACCACGAAGCGCAGGTGCGACATGACCAGGCGGCGTGCCGCGTCCAGATCGTTGTCCCGCTGCAGGCGCGTGGCCAGTTCGTATTCCTCGTCCGCGCTGAGCATGGGTATAGCATTGACCGCCTGGATATAGGCGTCCACGCTGCCCACCGGCACCGGATATAGCATATCGACGGGTTTTTGGATCAATGCCTTACTCACGATGACTATCCCCCCTCAAGACATGACTCGATATTAGCACTTACTAATAAGAGTGCCGAGTCAAAGCAAAGTTCCCTTGAATAAAGCCTTCTTCAACCAGGCTCGATCGCTCCCAGGTGGCGGCTCACCGCCAGCAGCGATCCCAGCGTGCCGAGCAGGGCACTGAGAAAAAATAGAGCGAGAGTGGTGTGGATGTCCAGGCCGGGAACCCGGAATCCGTCCCCATACAGGCTGGCCAGACGCGCTATGGGGTCGCGCAGCGACCACAGCGACAGGCTCACCAGCAGCCATGCGATCAGCCCGCCGGCCAAGCCATACCACAGACCGGAATAGAGGAACGGGCGCCGGATGAAGCTGTTGGTGGCCCCGATCAGCTTCATGATCACGATCTCGTCGCGGCGGTTCTGGATATCGAGCCGGATGGTGTTGCCGACGACCAGGAGCACCGCCAGGCCGAGCAGGGAGGCGATCACCAGCACGCCGCGGCGGGCCAGTTCCATCATGGCGGCCAGCCGTTGCAGGCATGCCAGGGCGAGCTGAGCGATGTCCGTTTCGGGCAGGGCGCGCAGCCGCTCGAGCAATGCCTCGGCCTGCTGCGGCTGGGCGTGCTCCGGTCTGGGCTGGATGACCAGCACCGCCGGCAGCGGGTTGTCCGGCAGGGCCTCCAGGGCCTCCCCGAATCCCGACGTGCGCCGGAACTCCTCCAGGGCCTCCGCACGGGAGATGAACCGCACCGCGGCGATTTCCGGCCAGTTTCGTACCCGTGCCGCTGTGTCCTGCGCCTGGGTTTCCCCGACCTGCATCTTCAGGAACACCGAGATCTGTGCCGCCTGGTCGCGGTTGCCGCCGAGCTGCTGCGCTTCCTTCAGCACCACGTAAAGTCCTGTGGGCAGCGCCAGCGCGATGCCGATGACGCCCGCCGTGATGAGGCTGGAGAACGGAGTGCGGCTCGCCCGGCCCAGGCTCGCCAGGGCCGTTTGCAGGTGGCGCAGCAGATACCCGACGATGCGGTCACGGACAGTGGCGGTGGCGCCGGCCGCCTGCGGTCCGGCGGGCCTGCGAACCGGCTGCGCCCCGGCTGCAGGGCGACGTCGGCGTGGCGCGAGCGGCCTCATTCCTGCCATACCGGTACCTCGTCACCGACCAGGCGCCCGCGATGCAGCACCAGCATGCGCCGCTGCATGCGGACGATCAGGTCCAGGTTGTGGCTGGCGATCAGCACGGTCACGCCCGCCTGATGGAAACGCTCGAACAGGCGCATGATGGTTTCGGACAGTTCCGGGTCCAGGTTGCCGGTGGGCTCGTCCGCCAGCAGGATGGTGGGTTTGTGCACCACGGCCCGGGCGATGCCCACCCGCTGCTGTTCGCCCCCGGAGAGGGTGACGGGATAGGCCTTTTCCTTGTCCAGCAGGCCTACCTTATCCAGAGCCGCTCGCACCCGTCGCGCGATCTCCTGATGGCGCATGCCGCCGATGACCAGGGGCAGGGCCACGTTGTCGAATACCGTGCGGTCCATGAGCAGCCTATGATCCTGGAAGATGATGCCGATGCGCCGCCGCAGGTACGGGATGCGGGCCGACGTGACCCGGGCCAGGTTCTGCCCGTCCACCACGACCTGGCCGCGGGTGCAGCGCTCGATCAGAGTGATGAGCTTGAGCAGGGTGCTCTTGCCGGCCCCCGAGTGGCCGGTGAGGAAGGCCATCTCGCCGCGCTGCAGCTCGAAGCTGACCCCGCTCAGGGCCTCCTGGCCCCCGGGGTAGCGCTTGACGACGTTGTCGAAGACGATCATGGCGAGTTGGCGGGTTTCAAAAACTCAACGCAAAGGTGCTAAGGCGCAGAGAAACAAAAAATTGGATGACGAGACATGCGTGCCCATGAACCGCCAGTTTTCTCAGGAACTTAGGCAGACCCGGCTCCCTCCCCAACACAAAAATTTTTCTTAGCGTCTTTGCGCCTTTGCGTTGTAGTTGCCAAGCCTGTTCTATTCCTTCTCGAACAGCGCGTCCACGAATTCCGTCGCGTTGAACTCGCGCAAGTCCTCGATGCCCTCGCCCACGCCGATGAAGCGGATCGGCACGCCCAGCCGCTTGGCGATGGCGAAGATGATGCCGCCCTTGGCGGTGCCGTCCAGCTTGGTGAGGGTGATGCCCGTGACTCCCACCGCCTCGTGGAACTGCACGGCCTGGGCGAGGGCGTTCTGTCCGGTGCCGGCATCCACCACCAGCATTACCTCGTGGGGCGCCTCGGGGTCGATCTTGCTCAGCACGCGCTTGATCTTCTTGAGTTCCTCCATGAGGTTGGACTGGGTGTGCAGCCGCCCGGCGGTGTCGGCGATGAGCAGATCCGCACCGCGCGCCTTGGCCGCCTGCAGGGCGTCGTACACCACGGAGGCGGAGTCGGCGCCGCTGTGCTGGGCGATCACCGGGATGTCGTTGCGCTGCCCCCAGACCTGGAGCTGTTCCACGGCGGCGGCGCGGAAGGTGTCGCCGGCGGCAAGCATCACGTTGAGCCCCCGGTCCTTGTAGCGCCGTGCGAGCTTGCCGATGGTGGTGGTCTTGCCCGTGCCGTTCACGCCCACCATCAGAATCACGAAGGGCTTGCGGCCGTTCGGGACGGCGAGCGGCTGATCGCAGGGCTGCAGGATCGCCAGGAGGTCTTCGCGCAGGGCCTGGAGCAGGGCGTCGGCGTCGGCAAGCTGCTTGCGCGCCACGCGGGCGGTGAGATCGCGGACGATCTGCTGGGTGGCCTCCACGCCCACGTCCGCAAGCAGCAGACGGGTCTCCAGCTCTTCCAGGAGTTCGTCGTCGATGGCCTTCTTGCCGAGCACGAGGCTCGCCAGGCCCTCGGTGAGGTTCGACCGGGTGCGGGCCAGGCGGTCCTTGAGGCGCGTGAAAAGACCGGCCTTTTTCGCCCCTTCCTGCGGGGCGGATGGGGCTGCGTCGGCCGCGTGGCCTGGGTTCGCCGGGGTCGATTCGCCGTTGGGACGTCGATTTTTCCAGAAACCAAACATAACAATTCAGGTCATAGGGTAGGGGTGCAACGGATCGTCCGGGAGACGCCATACCAATGATATTCCCGCGCCGCCCGCACCATCCTATACATCAAAGCGGGCAGTGGCGATAGCTTATGCCGTTTCCGGGTTTCCGCTACGATCTATAAGACCGTGTGCGTTGCTCGGCTATCGCGCCGTTCGCGCTCAGTGTAAGGTAACGTGCCACAAGTGCAAGGTTGGAATGATGCTCCGAAGAATCGCATTGATCGCCCTGTTGGGCCTTGCGGCCCCGCTTTCGGCCACTACGCCGTCCGTGCATGAACACACGCTGGACAACGGACTCAAGGTCATTGTGAAGGAGGACCACCGGGCACCGGTGGTGGTCTCCCAGGTCTGGTACAAGGTGGGCTCCAGCTACGAGCACAACGGCATCACCGGGGTTTCCCACGTGCTGGAGCACATGATGTTCCAGGGCACGAAGACCCATCCGCCGGGGGAATTCTCGCGCATCATCGCCAGCCATGGGGGCCGGGAGAACGCCTTCACCAGCCGTGATTACACGGCCTATTTTCAGCAGCTCGAAAAAGACCGCCTGGAGGTGAGCTTCGAGCTGGAAGCGGACCGCATGCGCAATCTGGCGCTGAATGACGAGTTCTTCCAGAAGGAACGCCGCGTGGTGATGGAGGAGCGGCGCCTGCGCACCGAGGACAACCCGCAGGCGCTGACTGCCGAGCGGTTCAATGCCGTGGCCTATCTGACCAGCCCCTACCGCAATCCCGTCATCGGCTGGATGGAGGATCTGCAGCGCCTCACGCTGCAGGACCTGCAATCGTGGTATGAGTCCTGGTACGCACCCAACAACGCCACCCTGGTGGTGGTGGGTGACGTGCGGCCGGACGAGGTGTTCGCGCTGGCGCAGAAGCATTTCGGCGTGCTGGAACGGCGCCCGGTCCCCGCGGTCGCGCCGCCTTTGGAGGTGGAACAGCGGGGCTTGGCGCGGCTCACCGTCAAGGTGCCGGCGGAGCTGCCCTATCTGATCATGGGCTACAAGACACCCGTCTTGAAGACCGCCGGCGAGACCTGGGAGCCCTATGCCCTGGAGGTGCTGGCCGGCATCCTGGACGGCGGCGCCAGCGCCCGCTTTGCGCGCGAGCTGGTGCGCGGTCAGCAGGTGGCGGCGGGCGCCGGGGCTGGCTACAACCTTTACGCCCGGGGCGACGGGCTGTTCACGCTGAGCGGCACGCCCGCCCAGGGGCGCACCATGGAGGAATTGGAACAGGCGTTGCGCGAACAGGTGCGGCGGGTGCGGGAGGAGCCAGTCACCGCGGCGGAGCTGGAGCGGGTCAAGGCGCAGGTGGTGGCGGGCAACGTCTACGAGCGGGACTCCCTGTTCTATCAGGCCATGCAGATCGGCATCCTGGAAACGGTGGGGCTGGATTGGCGCGTGGCGGACGAGTATGTGGACCGGGTGAAGGCGGTGACTGCCGAGCAGGTACAGCAGGTCGCGCGCAAGTATCTCAAGGACGAGTCGCTCACGGTGGCGGTCCTGGACCCGTTGCCGCTGGATCCGAACAAGCCGCGGCCCATGCCGAACAACGGGGGTGATCATGTACGGTAGGTCGTTCTTGGGATGCCGCCGGTCCGCGGGGGGCGGGCTGCGGCTGCTGTGGTTGCTGATATTCCTGATCCCGCTGGCGGACGTGCAGGCCACGCCCGACATTCAGCACTGGACAACCGAAAACGGCGCGCGGGTGTATTTCGTTCAGGCGCCCGAGTTGCCCATGGTGGACGTGCGTGTGGTGTTCGACGCCGGCAGCGCGCGGGACGCGGGCAAGGCGGGCTTGGCGCAACTGACCAGCGCCGTGCTGCCCGACGGGGCCGGCGATCTTAGCGCCGACGAGATCGCGGAACGCTTCGAGAATGTGGGCGCCCGTTTCGGCGCCAGTGCCGGGCGCGACATGGCCACCGTGTCGCTGCGCAGCCTCACCGATCCGAAGCTGCTCCAGCCCGCGCTGGAGACCTTCGCCCTGATCCTGACCCGGCCGGCCTTCGCGCCGGCGGATTTCGAACGCAACCGCAACCAGATGCTGGTGGCCGTGCGCCACGGCCAGCAGTCCCCCGGCTATCTGGCCGAGAAGGCGTTTTTCGCTGGCCTGTACGGGGATCATCCCTACGGCTCGCCGCCGGGTGGCACCGAGGAGACCCTACAGGCCATCACCCGGGAGGACGTGCTGAACTTCTACAAGCGTTACTACGTGGCGCGCAACGCGGTGGTGGCGATCGTCGGCGACCTGGACCGCAGGGCGGCGGAGCGGCTGGTGCAGACCGTGGTGGGAGGGCTGCCGAAAGGTGAGGCGCCGCCACCACTTCCGGAGGTGGAGGATCTGGCGGAGGCGCGCGAGGTGGAGGTGCCCCACCCGTCGGCCCAGTCCCACGTGCGGATCGGCCAGATCGGCATGGCGCGGCATGACCCGCAGTACTTCGCGCTCTACGTGGGCAACCACATCCTGGGCGGCAGCGGCCTGGTCTCGCGGCTCAACGACGAGATCCGCGAGCGGCGCGGGCTGTCGTACAGCGTCTACAGTTATTTCTATCCCATGCAGCGCAAAGGACCCTTCCTCATGGGCCTGCAGACCAGCACCGAGCAGGCCGAGGAGGCGGTTCGGCTGCTGCAGGCGCAGTTGGAGCGATTCGTGACCCAGGGGCCGACGCCGGAGGAGCTGGCCGCGGCAAAGAAGAACATCACCGGCGGGTTCGCGCTGCGCATCGACAGCAACGGCAAGATCGTCGATTATCTGTCCGTGATCGGCTTCTACGGGTTGCCGCTCGATTACCTGGACCGGTTCGTCGAGCGCATCGAGGCGGTCACCCTGGAGGACGTGCGCGCGGCCTTCAAACGTCATCTTGAGCCGGAACGCAACCTCACGGTGATTGTGGGCCGTGGTGCCGTGCAGGCCCGGGAAGCGGGCGGCGGCGCAGGTGTCGGCACATCGTCGGTGAGCCAATGACGCGCATGATGTATCAGTGCGGCATGGTTGCAGGTGCGCGGTGCGGCCGCCGGGGTGCATCATGAGTCATCCGGGCGCGAAGAATCAGTTGCGGATCATCGGCGGCCGCTGGCGTAGCCGCAGGCTTCCCTTCCCCGACCTGCCCGGTCTGCGGCCGACACCGGACCGCGTCCGGGAGACCCTGTTCAACTGGCTGCAGCCCGTCATTGCGGGGGCCCGTTGCCTGGATCTGTTCGCCGGCAGCGGCGCCCTGGGATTCGAGGCGGCCTCCCGCGGCGCGGGCGAGGTGGTGCTGGTGGAGCGCGAGCGCAGAGTGGCGGATCGGTTGCGCGAGAACGCGCGGCTGCTGGGGGCGGACAACGTCCGGCTGGTGCAGGCCGACGCGCTGCGTTACCTGGACTCGATGCCGGCACAGCCGTTCGATGTCGTGTTTCTGGACCCGCCCTTTGGGCATAATGTCCTGGCGTCGGCATGCTGCCTGCTCGAAACGCGCGGTTGGCTGCGGGATCAGGCGCGCATCTACATGGAAGCGGAAAAGGAACTCGGCATGCCCGAGGTGCCGGCCAATTGGGTACTGGTGCGCAGCAAGGCGGCGGGCCAGGTCGGCTATCATCTGGCGCTGCGCACGGCGCCAGGCAGCGGGTTGGAAGAATCGGCAATCCCGGACGCGGAACGGCGCTAGCGGCCGGGGGATCTGCATCGAAGGCAGCGAATTGAAAATAACCGTACTGTATCCGGGAACATTCGATCCCATCACCAATGGCCACGCCGATCTGATCCATCGCGCGGCGCGCCTGTTCGATCGGGTCATCGTCGCGGTGGCGGCCAATCCGGGCAAGCGGCCGGCCTTCTCGCTGGAGGAGCGTGTCGGTCTTGCCCGTACCGTGCTGGCCGGGCTCGCCAACGTGGAAGTATGCGGCTTCGACAACCTGCTCGCGGATTTCGTCAAGCAGAAGGGCGGCAACGTCATCCTGCGCGGCCTGCGCGCCGTCTCGGACTTCGAGCATGAATTCCAACTGGCGAGCATGAACCGTCATTTGGCGCCGGAGGTGGAGACGGTGTTCATGACGCCGGCCGAGCAGTACACCTATATTTCCTCAAGTCTGGTGCGAGAAATTGCCGCCCTGGGCGGCGATGTCTCCGGCTTGGTGCATGAGGCTGTGCAAGCTGCATTGAGAGACAGAATGCGCTAATATGCCCGCATTGTCCGAAGTGGTCCGAACCCAGGAGCTTTTCTCATGGCAATGCTGATTACCGACGAATGCATCAATTGCGACGTCTGCGAGCCGGAATGCCCCAACGGCGCGATTTCGCAGGGGGAAGAGATTTACGTCATCAATCCGGCTCTGTGTACGGAGTGCGTGGGCCACTACGATACGCCGCAATGCGTGGAGGTCTGCCCGGTCGACTGCATCATCCATGACCCCGATCACCAAGAGACCGAAGAGCAGCTGCGGGCGAAGTACGAGCAGCTTCAAAAGGCCTGATGGGCCGGATTCGAAGTCATGACAAAAGGCCCCGCAACGGGGCCTTTTTGTTGCTGCGGGCATGGCGGCAGGGAATGCCGTTGCTCTTCGCGTTGCTGTTGCTGATCGCGCCGCCCGTAGCGGATGCGGCCTCTTCCCAGGCTTCACACCCGTCCGCTGCCGCGGTCGCCAGCGCCCATCCCCTGGCGACCAGGGCCGGACACGAGATCCTCGCGGCGGGCGGCAATGCCTTCGACGCGGCGGTGGCGGTGAGCGCTGCACTCGCGGTGGTGGAACCCTACGGCTCCGGGCTCGGCGGAGGCGGCTTCTGGTTGCTGCATCGCGCCGCCGACGGCCGCGATGTGATGATCGACGGCCGCGAACGCGCGCCGCTCGCCGCGCATCGGGACATGTATCTCGACGACCAGGGCAACGTGGTGGCGGGGCTTTCGATCGACGGCCCCCTGAGCGCGGCGATCCCCGGCACGCCCGCCGCGCTGGCGCACATCGCCGCGCATTACGGGCGGCTGCCGCTGCGCCGGAGCCTGGCACCCGCGCTCCGCTACGCGCGCGAAGGTTTCGTGGTGGATGAGCATTACCGCAGGCTGGCGCGGTTTCGCCTGGAAGCGCTGAGGCGCTCGCCCGCCGCGGCCAGAATCTTCTTGCAGGAAGGGGAGGTGCCGGTGCTTGGTCATCGCATCCGGCAGCCGGAACTGGCCGCCACCCTGGAAGCGTTGGCGGAGCGGGGCGCGGCGGGCTTTTACCGCGGCGCGGTGGCCGAGCGCCTGGTGCGGGGCGTGCGCGCGGCAGGCGGCATCTGGACCCTGCAAGATCTGGCGGACTACCGGGTGATCGAGCGCGAGCCGCTGCGCGGTGCCTACCGCGGGCTGCGCATCGTCACGGCTGCGCCGCCTTCCTCGGGCGGCATGGCGCTGCTCACCATGCTCAACATCCTGTCCGGCTACGACCTGGAGCGGCTGGATATTGTTATGCGAAGGCATCTGATCGTGGAGGCCATGCGCCGTGCCTATCGCGACCGTGCGGAATATCTCGGCGATCCGGATTTCGTCGCGGTTCCCGTGGAGCGTTTGATCCACCCCTGGTACGCGGCGGGACTGCGCGCCTCCATCCGTCCCGATCGGGCCACGCCCAGCGCGGCGCTTCCGGTGGCCGTCGAAGTGCCGCCGCCCGGTGCGCACACCACCCATTTTTCGATCCTCGACCGCGAGGGCAATCGCGTCGCGGCCACGCTGAGCATCAACTATCCTTTCGGTTCGGCCTTCGTGCCGCCGGGAACCGGCGTGCTGCTCAACGACGAGATGGATGACTTTTCATTGAAGCCCGGAGTCCCGAACGTGTACGGCCTGATCGGCGCCGAGGCCAACGCCATCGCGCCCGGCAAGCGCCCGCTCTCTAGCATGACGCCCACGTTCGTGGAGACGGAGCAGGGCGTGGCCATTCTCGGCACTCCCGGCGGCAGCCGTATCATCACCATGGTGCTGCTCGCGATCCTGGACCTTGCGTCCGGTAACGGCCCCGAATCCTGGGTGGCGCTGCCGCGCTTCCATCACCAGTTCCTTCCCGACGAAATCCAATACGAGCCGGGCGCGCTCACAGAGGTGGAAGTGTCGGGCCTGGAAGCTCTTGGCCATCGCCTGAAGCCGCTGCGGGATACCTACGGCAACATGCAGGCCGTGCTGTGGGACCGCCCGCGCAACCGCGTCGCGGCGGCCTCCGACCCGCGCGGCGTGGGCAGCGCGGAGACGCAAAGGTAGGGTGGGCACTGCTCACCATGCGCCGTTTGTTGATGCGTTATGCGGTGAGCGTTGCCCAACACGACGCAAATAGCGCAATCCGGCATTCCGAAGAAAAATCTTTGCGCGCTTGGCGTTCTTTGCGTCTTTGCGTTAAGGAACCTCTGATTTATTCATCCATTCGTACATAATACTGGGTATCGATCACACTGCCTGGAGCGACTACCTGCATGCGTCAACAGAGCTTTGCCGATGAGGCCTTCGAGCGTTACCGCAAGGTGACGCGCCGGGAACAGTTCCTGGCGCAGATGGATCGGGTGATCCCGTGGGCCGAGCTCTGCGCGGCGATCGAGCCGGTCTACCCGAAGCCCGAGGGCGCGGGCCGCCCGCCGAAGGCGCTGGAGACGATGCTGCGGATTCATTTCTTGCAGCACTGGTTCGCTCTCTCCGACCCGGCGATGGAAGAGGCGCTCTACGACTCGCGGGCGATGCGCCGCTTTGCGGGCATCGACTTGGGCGAAGCGCCGGTGCCCGATGAGACCACCATTCTCCACTTCCGCCACCGGCTGGAGACCCACAACCTCGGCGAGCGGCTCTTTGAGCTGATCAGTGAGTACCTGCAGGCGAACGGGTTGAAGATCGCCACCGGCACCATTGTCGATGCCACGCTCATCAGCGCGCCGAGCTCGACCAAGAACCGCGAGAAACAGCGTGACCCCGAGATGCACTCGACGAAGAAAGGCAACCAGTGGTATTTCGGCATGAAGGCCCACATCGGCGTCGACAGCAAAACCAAGCTGATCCACGCGGTGGTGGCGACGGCGGCCAATGTCCACGACTCCCAGGTGCTGCCGGATCTGCTGCACGGCGAGGAGACGCGGGTATGGGGCGATGCGGCCTACAGCGGCCAGCGCGAGGCGATCCGCGCGGCGGCACCCCAGGCGCAGGACTTCACGCACGCCAAAGCGCACCGCAACCGTCCGCTCACCGAGGCGGAGCAGGCGAAGAACCGCACCAAGTCGAGCGTGCGGGCGAAGGTGGAGCATCCGTTCTACGTGCTCAAGCGCGTCTTCGGCTTTGTGAAGGTGCGCTACCGCGGGCTGGCCAAGAACGCCACGCGGCTGTTTGTGGCCTGTGGGCTGGTCAACCTGTATCTGGCCCGCGGGCGGTTGTGGCGCTTGGCACAGGCGTAGTGCGCCCGCGGGGCGCCGCGCAGGCGGCCGCGCCGCTGGCGCGGCGGCAATGGCGGCACCGGCATGACGCCAAAGTGGTCCGCTGGACCCTTGGACGGCTGTTTGGGTGAGCAAACGCAGTGTCAGCATGAATTGATCAGAGCTTCCTTAAAACAAAACGCTGGTAGGCGCTGCCCACCCTGCGTAAACCGACGAACGACACAAGGGGGAAATGTGAAGAAACTGGTGCTCGCAGCCTGTGCGCTGCTGTTACAGGGCCTTGTCCATGCCGCGGACGGCAGGGATGTCCTGATGCAGGTCTCCACCATCGATGCCCTGATGAACGGACTCTACGATGGAGAACTCTCCATCGGCGAATTGAAGCGCCACGGGGATTTCGGCATCGGCACGTTCGATGCCCTGGACGGCGAGATGGTGGTGCTCGACGGCCAATGCTATCAGGTGCGGGGAGACGGCTCCGTCCACGTCGTGGACGACGCCCGGACCACGCCCTTCGCCACCGTCACCTTCTTCGACGAAGATCAGACCGCCGCCTTTTCCGATGTCGATCTCGCTCAACTCCAGCAGACGCTCGATGCCCGGCTTCCCAGCGAAAACCTGTTCTACGCGATTCGCATCGAAGGCGTCTTCAAGAAGGTGCGCACCCGCAGCGTGCCGGCGCAGACCAAGCCCTATCGTCCTTTGGTGGAGGTGGCCAGAACGCAGCCGGAGTTCGAATTCGAGAACGTGCGCGGCGTCATGGTGGGGTTCCGCGCGCCGCCCTTCGTGAAGGGCGTCAACGTGCCGGGCTACCATTTGCATTTCCTTACCGAAGACCGCAAGGCGGGCGGGCATGTGCTGGAGGCGGCCATCGGCGAGGTGACGGTGATCGTCGATCACACGCCCGACTTCTACATGCAACTGCCGCGCAGCCGGGCCTTCCAGGAAGTGGACCTGACGAAAGACCGGGAAGCGGAGCTGTACGAAGTGGAGAAGTAGGGTGGGCGCCGCCCACCGTTGCGCCGGTTGTTGGGGCATTTTTCGGTAGGTGATGCCCGCCTTACGTGATTTCGCGCCGTCCGCGGTACAGTGTCAGGTAACTTATGCCGCCTGTATTTCCACCACCAGGCGCTTGCCCAGCACCGCCAGCGCTTCTTCCACCTGTCCGATGTGCGAGCGGTGGTCGAGGTCCAGCAGACGCCGGACCACCGCCTCCGTGACGCCCAGCCGCCGCGCCAGTTCGGAGTTCGTCATGCCCGCCTCCCGCATCGTCTGGTACAGCCCGAGCTTCGCCGCCACGAGGGGTGGGAGTGCCACCAGCGCCTGCCCGCGGGCCGGCTTCGACGGGCGCGGGAGTGGGCGGCGAGCCTCGATGTAGCCGCCCAGCGCGGCGATCAGGGCATCCTGGGCTTCGCGCAGCGCCGCAGCCTCATTCTCACCTTCCGTCAGCGCCTCCGGCACGTCGGGAAATGAGACAAGGATAGAGCCGTCCGGCTGCCGCTCCAGATTGACAGGGTAAAGTGCCTTCATGACCGTTTCTCCAGATGTCAGGGTGGTCACCACCTACCGTGGTGCCGGTGGTTGGGCGTTGTCTCGGTGCGCCACCCTACGCAAGATCGTCCAGGCTAAGAGCCTATCCGAATAACCCGCTCTGCTGATACGCGATCAGGCCGCAGGCGAAGTGAAGCATGGCCAGGTAGTTCTCCGGCTTCTTGCACCAGCGGATCAGCACGCCCCGGAAGCGGTTGAGCCAACGGTGGTCGCGTTCGACCACCCAGCGGCGCGCCTTGGCGCCCGGCGCTTGCGTGAGATCCCGCGCCTCCTCGCCGCGGCGGCGGATAGGCGCCGTGAAGCCGAACTCGGCCAGCAGCTCCCGCGCCTCGTCGAAGTCATAACCCTTGTCCAGACACAGCCCCTGCGGGGCGTCGGCGCGGGGCCAGGGCTTGTTCGCGGCCAACGCCTCAAGCGTCGCACGCGCCAGCTTCATGTCATGGCGGTTGGCCCCCTCAATCGCCACCGCCACCGGCACGCCCGCCGCCTCGGCGAGCAGCGAGCGCTTCACGCCGCGCTTGCCGCGATCCGTGGGATTGCGGCCGGTTTTTCCCCCGCCCAGCGGCGCCTTGCTCATTGCCCCATCCATCGATAGCCACGCCCAGTCCAGCCCCTTGAGCTCGTCGTACGCCACCAGCCCCGCCTGCCAGAACCTCTGGAACACACCCGCCGCCACCCACTGCTGGAACCGGTCGTGGGCTGTGGAGCCGGGGCAAAGCCCCGTGGCATCGAGCGCCTTCCACTGACAGCCGGTGCGCAGGCGAAAGAAGATCGCCTCCAGGCACCGCCGGTCGTCCGCCGGCGGCCGACCCCCGCCGAAGCGGTGCGTGTTGACCCGCACCGGCAGCAGCGGTTGTATCTTCTCCCACAATGCGTCCGAGAGCGTGAACCGGTTGGCCATCCCGTGTCTCGCCATCGTCGTGCCTCCTTAGCTGAGGAGTCAGTGCTAAAGTCTAGATCGGCTCGATGAGGGTTATTCGGATAGGCTCT
>JBAYZB010000027.1:0-23505 GCA_041672765.1 Gammaproteobacteria bacterium
TGTTCTTGTGTGTTTGGCGACGGCAAGTCTTCCAACCACCCTGACCCATCTCACCGCTCCACTGTCAACTCCCTCTTCCCCGCTAATCCGCGAAGAACCTTTTGTTTTCTTCGCGGATTAGGGTGTGTCATCAATTGAACCAAGAATGGGCACCAACCACCGTGCGCCGGTGGTCGAGGCGTTGTCTGGTGGGCGATGCCCACTCTACGGGCTGAAAAGCTGCAACGCAAAGGCGCAAAGTATTCATGGAGAATTACCGCAGCCTGGACGGACTTCCGTAAGCACAGGCGGGTCAATCCGCGCAGAACAAACCCCTTCTTTGTCTTGGCGCTCTTGGTGGCCTTTGCGTCTTTGCGTTAAACCCCGAAACCCCTCAGCAGCTTGCGCAGGAAGCGGGACGCCCGCTCATGGATGCCGGGACAGGAGGACTCCCGCGGGCCGGCCACGTTCAGGACCTGGATGCCATGCTCCCGCAGCCATTGCAGCACCGGCGCCGCCGATGCATCCGTGTCCAGGTCCACCACCAGATGGGGCTTCTGGTGCTTGAGGCACAGATTCCTGGTCAGCAGGGTGCCGCCCGTCAGCGGCCCGCAAGCGAGGATGAGCGTGCCGTCAGAGTGGCGCACATTCCACTCCGTGCGCTTTCTGAGACCGCCCGAGGGCAACGGCTGCACCGGGTAGCGCTCCGGAATCACGCCGTCCTCCGCCGAGCGATCCGCCGGGCACCACCCACCGCAGGGAGTGCCCAACGCCATCGCCACATCGAGCGCCGCGCGGTCGACGCCGGTTTGGCCGCCGGAGACGATCTTTTTTACGATGTAGTCATGCATTCCGTGGGGTGTCTTTTCTTTGTCTACTTCTTTGGACAAGTAAAAACAATGGTGGTACCGCCATAAACCCTAACCGTACCCCCATCAACAACACTACCCACCGCCGTGTCAAGTCAGGCCGCCAAACCCTAACCCGTCGGGCATTCCTTCTCAGGCCCGGTTTGCCTTGCTTGCGGCGAGATCCTCCGGCGAGGCGAGTTCGATGCGATCGCGTCCGAGCCGTTTCGCCCGATACAGGGCGGCGTCGGCGGCGGCAACGAGGATGCTGCCGTCCATGCCGATGTGAGAGCGCGCGGCACAGACGCCGATGGATAAGGTGATGCGGTCGGCGATGTCCGAGGCCGGATGAGACAAATTGAGGTTTGCCACAGCCGCCTTGATGCGCTGCGCCACACGGAGGGCGCCGGCGGTATCGGTTTCGGGCAGCAGCACCACGAACTCCTCGCCGCCGTAGCGTGCCACCAGGTCGCCGGGCCGTTGGATGTTCTCGGCAAAGGTCCTGGCCACCGCCTTGAGGCATTGGTCGCCGGCCTGGTGACCGTTGTTGTCGTTGTACGGCTTGAAATAATCGATGTCGATCAGCAGCAGCGCGATGGAGGTATCGTTGCGCAGCGCGCGCTGCCATTCCCGCTGGAGCATGGCGTCGAAGTGCCGGCGATTGGCGATCTCGGTCAGGCTGTCCAGCGCGGAGAGCCGCTGCAGATCCCGCAGACTCTCCCGCATCCGGTCCACCAGGACGTTGAAGGCATGGGCCGCGAGCCGAACCTCCTTGATGCCGTGTTCGTGCACGCCCGTTTTGAGTTCGCCGTGAATGCAATCCTCCATCTGATTGATCATGGCGTGCACCGGGCGGAACAGATATCTGTTCAGCAGCCAGAGCAGGAGTCCGAGCCCGAACGCCATCGCCGCGAGGAATGTCACGGTGGTTCGTATCTGGGCGACGTGCATGCCGTCGTACAGCGCGTGCAGGTCCTCGTAGGCGACGAGGCGCAGCGCCGGCGTCCCGTCGGCGTACCGCAGCAGGTACTCCACCGGGTAATACGCAGGATCTCCCGCCGCGACGCCCTGGGCACGCTCCAGCACCGTTCCGTCCGCGGCGTGAATGGCGAGGGGCATTCGTATCATTGGCCCCGCCGCGCGCAGACTGAACACGGGATCGATCACCACTTCGAGATGGCCGCGAACGGGCTGCCCGCCCACCGGCACCAGCACGGAATAGAGGGGACCCTGGGGTGCCATCCAGGGCGCGCCCAACGTCCGCGAGCGATCCGCTTCGTTGCGTTCGCGTGCTGCTGCCAGGGCCGCGGGTAACTGCGGCGGCAGGTCCGTCAGTCCCAGGCTGCTCTGGGCGATCAGGCGGAACGTGGTGTCGTAGGCGCGAATCTTGACGAGTTCCAGCCGGTCGGCGCCGGCGAATCCATGGATGAACGGATCGTCCAGCCGCCTGACCAGGCCAGTGGCCGGTATGTCCGGTGACTCTATCCATGCGGAGGTCGCCTCCGCCTGAACTGAATGGGCGAGTTCCAGAGCCTGCATCTGCGCCCGCCACAACACCTCCTGTGCTGCCACTTCGACCAGACGCGAAATGCCGGCGGCGCGGTAATTGACCGCCGCGTCCCGGAACTGCAACTTGGCGGCGATGGTGTGCAACACGCTTATGGCCGACAGCGCCACCAGACTGGCAATGATCAGCGTCCGAAGCGAAAGGCGCTCGATCCACACGACGGCTTACCTGGTGGGCTCTGCCCGTTGTGCGGGCGGCCTGCGCCGTGGCAACGGAATGCGATCCGGGTGTCCTTGGCGGGAGCATGGCGTGTCGACCCGGGCGGGCAGGGCGTCGAGCGGCGACACGGCGAATATGGGACGACGCCCCATCGTCATAGCCTCCTTCTGTGATTTTTTGGCCCGTTGAGCGGGTGGGCTGCGCTGGCCCAGGGATATCTATTGAGTTTTCTCTCAAAGGTGAGTATATGACCCGGTCGCCAAGCGTCTGTACGTATATTTCCCAATGCCCGCCGGTCTTGGCCAAGCGCGCCTATTCTGCACCGATCACGCCGCGGTCCACGCCACCTTGGCGCAAATACCGCTTCGGCGGATCATCGCCGACGACGGAAAAACCGGGAAGGACGGCCAAGATACCGTCTCGGCCTTCAAGAGTTTTCGGGTTCCAAACGGATGAATGGGCGGGCGCCGGCGCCGGAAGTCCAATCCGCGTTTCTTGTCTTTGCGCCCTTGGCGTCTTTGCGTTGAAGCGCCGCATGCCGCGGCGGTAATCTTACGCACGTTTGCGTTTACAGCGTTTGGCGTTGTCTTCCAGCCAGGGCAGCGCGCCCGGGGTGGCCTGCCACACTGCGCGCATCTGCTGGCGGTACAGCCATGCCTCGCCATCGCCGCCCGCGCGGACGCCCATGGCGTCGATCCTGGGTTCGCGGACCTGGTCGGCGGTGAGGTGGCGTACCACCTTGGGCAGGGATTTCTTCGCCCGGCACAGCGCATCCGCGGCCTCGTCGGTGCGGCCCAGGCGGTAGAGGGCGAGCACTTGGCCGTAGGCGATATCGGGATTCGCGTCGTTGGGATAGCGTTCGGCGAGCGCCAGGGCCTGGGCATCGTCGCCCTGGCGCAGCCGGTCGTTCATCACCAAGCTGCGGAAGCCGTGGTTGTCGTTGGGGTTGAGGGCGAGGATGCGCTCCATGAGCGCGGTGGCTTCCAGTGGCCGCCCCTGGGCTTGGTACAGCAATGCGAGCCGCGCCAAGCTGCGCAGGGCGGGGCGATTCTCGGCGAACGACCAGGCGAGTTTCGGATCGGTGCAGCCTTCCAGCGCCTGCTCGATGATGGCGCGGGCGCGCACCAGCACGGGTTCCACGAGCACCTTGTCGATCCAGGCGGTGCCGGCCTGGGAGTGCAGGACCAGGGCGGTGGCGAGGTCGTCGAGGATGTCCAGGCTGTCGAAGGCCGCGGGATGAGTTTCGAGAAAACGCATCCATTCGTCCTCGCTATCGGGGTCCCACGGGTCTTCGGTGCCGAAGGGCGTTTCCTGGACCGAGAATGGCTTGCCGAGCGGGAACACCTCGTGCCAGCGCCGTTCCAGCGCGGCGATCTGATCCGGCGGGGCCAGGAACAGGGTGGGGACGTCGGAGGCTGTTTCCTCGTCCGGCATGTCGGGCAGGTTCGCCCACATCTCCTCGATCTCCCGCTCCATCCGCTCGATCTCGGGCTGCGACAGGCCCATGGCGCGCAGTCGCTCGCGCAGTTCGTCCCCGGGCGTGTCGGAGCCGATGGTCGGCGGTTCTTCCACGGCGCGATAGTGGGGCACGGGGCGGCCGCGGACCCGTTCCAGCCAGGCGGGCAGCGCGTCGCCGGCCCCGTCGGCGACGGTAAAGCCGATCCGTGCCATGGTGGCGAGGGGGTCTTTGGCGATGGCCTGCAGGAAATTCAGCATCGGATCGTCACGCGGGATGCCCTGGCGTTGCAGCCGCCGCGCCCAGAATTGCGCCCGTTCGCGCGCCTGCTCGGTGCGGCGCTCGCCGAGCAGCAGTTGCACCTCCAGCATGCCGACGTCGGGGTCGTTGGGGGATTCCTGCTGGACGCTGTGAAACAGCTCCCAGGCCTTGGCGGACTCGTCCGCATCCAGGTAGACCGTAGCAAGCCGCTGCTTGGCGGAGGAGCGCAGCGGCGAGGCGGGCAGCGTGACGACGAGCCGCTGCAGCAGTTCCCGCTTGCGGTTCTCCTGGCCCAGTTCGTTGTAGACGTCGCACAGGACGTAGAGCGCGGCGGCATGGGCATCGTCCTGGGCGCGGGGTAAATCGGCGAACAGCGGTTCCAGGAGCCGCTGCGCCTTTTTCGGTGAGCCCTGGTCCAGGTAGTTCTGGGCCAGCTCGGCCAACGCCTCCACAGGCACCTTGTGGGCGGCGATGGCCTGCTGGAGTGCATTCGCGGAAAGCCGCTTCAGCACGAAGGGCCACATCGCCGTTTGCGCGAGCGGCGGTATCGTCATCCCCCGCGCGCAGCACTCCTTGTATTTCTTCCCGGAGCCGCATGGGCAGGGATCGTTGCGTCCGGGGCTGGGCAACGGCTGTGGGTGGAAGCCGTGGCCAGGCAGCGGCGTGGCGTTCCAGATCGCCGGGCCGAGGATGGTGGCGAGGGCGTGCAACGCCCCCGGCTCCCGCATCAGCAACCGGTGGTCGGTGACATATTGCGGCAATCGGTCCCGGAACCACCGGAGGAAACGTTGCGGGTTTTCGTGGCGCAGGATCTCCCGGGCGGAGTCGGACAGGAGTTGCTCGACGTCGAACGGAAGTTCATGGGCGGTTGAGGATTGCATCAAATTCTGGTCGCCGGTTACGTGGCAGGTCGGAGATTATGTGACAAGGCCGAGTTGTTTGCCTCGCGGCGAATGCTGCGACAGCCTCAGCGGATCCGCCCCTTGAGCTCCTGCGGGTGTACGGTGCGTTTTTCCGCGATCAGGGCGCGGGCGGCGTCGACTTTGTCCCAGACGTTCCACAGTAGCACCCCGACCACCGTTCCGTCACGCAGGTAGTAGATCACGCCCTTGCGGAACTCCTCCTCCCAATCGGCGAAGGTTTCCAGGCGCGCGTCCAACTCACCCACCGCTTCGAAGCCGAGGTCGAAGAGATCGCTGAAGAACATGCTCTGATAGGCGAAGTCCTCGCCGGCGCCCGCCATGTTGCGGCCGGCCTGGTGCCCGGTGGCGCGGGCGTTGTCCCAGTGCTCGATGCGTATCCTCGTGCCGTGCACGGGATCGGGATAGCGCGCAAGGTCGCCGGCGGCGAAGATGTCCGGATCGCTGGTGCGCAGTTGCCGGTCCACCACGACGCCATCGTCAAGTTCCAGCCCCGCGGCCTGGGCGAGGGTGGTGTCGGGCCGGATGCCGCTGCCCGCCACGACGCAGTCGGCCTCCATCACGGTGCCGTTGTCGAGTTCGAGCTGCAGCCGGTTGTCCGGCATGACGGCCTGCAGCCGCGTGCCGGCCAGGACCTGAATGCCGCGCTTCTGGTAGTAACCGGTCAAGAAGCGGCTGAGCTCGGTGGGCAGGACCTGGGCGAGCGGTCCGGCGCCGGACAGGATGTGGGTCACCCGCACGCCCGGTTGCTCCGCGAGGGCGCAGGCCATCTCGGAGCCGATGAACCCGCCGCCCACCACGGCCGCGTGCACGCCGCTCTTGATCGCTGCGCGTATGCGCTGGTAATCGTCGAGGGTGCGCAGGTACAGGATGCGCTCGTCCGCCGCGCCGGGCAGATCGAGGGTACGCACGAGCCCGCCTTGCGCCAGGAGCAGTTTGCCGTAGGCGTAGCGATCGCCGTTGCCGCAGTGCAGGGTTTTCTGGGACCGGTCGAGGGCAAGCACCGGCCGGTCGAGGTGGAGATCGATGCCCTTGCGCTGCAGTTCGTCGCCCGGGACGACGTCGATCTCGTGCGGCTGTTTCTTTCCGAACCACAGCCCTTTCGACAACGGAGGGCGGTGATAGGGCAGGCGGTTTTCGGCGCCGAACAGCGCAATGCTGCCGTGCGGGTCCAGTTCGCGGATGCCTCCGATGGCGCTCGCCCCGGCCAAGCCCGCTCCGACAACACAGTAATCGTACCGCTTCATGGCACCTCCTGATGGATTCCCTGCCTTCGGGTCAGGTGCGACGCGACGTTTGCGACGGTTGAATGTAGTAATACTAAATACTAGGTTGTGTTCTTCCAGGCTGCCGGAGCGTGTCGGCGGCGGGAGCCGCGGGCGGAAACGTTTTGTGCGGTACGATGTCAAAGTGGTATAAGGAATGGCCTATATAGCGAACGGCAACTCTCCAATTGTCACCTCGCTATCGCACGCGGTGTGCCGGTGCTCTTTGATGTGCATCACGTCCCATCCCCATCGGATGTCCTAAGATCGAGAGCGTGTTGCCACTGACCGTGCATTCTTTATCGGCGACGGGACAGCGGTCCCGTCCGATGTTCGTATACCTCTTCCTGTATGGAAACAGGAAGCTGGGGGAGGTACGGAAAGATGGTGGTTTCCAAGAAAATCAAGTCTTGTACGGTTGTAGCCAGGCCGATATTCAAGGATGGGCCTTTGCCGAGCTTCTGGGAAGCGGTCGTCAATAACCGCACCGTGCCGCGGAAATTCGCCTCGGTACATGAGGTCTTCATGTTCGTCGAGCGCACGCAGTCTCAGGATCGCCACTGATCCAGTCTCGCAGATCGGCCTGATACGATAAAGGCGGCCCGGCTGGCGGCGTCCGCCGTGGTCAATAATGGTATTACAGCCCTGCCAGCATCGGTCCAGGCGCTGGATGGTGCGGAGTGGGACAATGAAACATGTGCCCTGGCTCGTCCTTTCAGTGCTGATGGTGGTGTCGGCCGGCGGCTGTCAGCCTGTCGTGCGCGACGAATCCTCGCCGTTTTACACCATGCCGGTGGGCACGCTGATCGTCGTGAACGAGGATTTGCCGGTGCCCGAGGGGACGGCGCGTGTCATCATCCAGAAGGGGCAGTTGCTGCCCTATGCCGCGTATAACCGTTATTATCCCCACTGCCGTTTCGAACTGAGCGACTTGGCCGTGCGCGGTCAGCGCATCCGGGCCGGAGAGTTCCGGGTGGAAAAAGCGGTGCGGGAGATTGATTACTTCGCACGCCTCGGCGTCCCGCGTTTTGTCAGGGTGTCCCTCGGTGCCGGGGACGACGGCTCCAGCCTGATAATGGAAACCGTGAAAATGCAACTTCATGCCCCCACGCAACCGGAGGTGCGGCGGATGATTTGTGGGGGAGCGATGGATTTTCCCGCTTATGCGGACCCGCCAAGCATCCGCGAGATACGGGACACTCTGGGCGACCTCGTCTCGGTGAAATTGCCATGACGCGGCGGGTGCCGGGATTCCCGCTCTCCGCCGTTGTCCTTTACAAGTTTCGAAAACAAGAGCAAAACCATTGCGCCTGAAAGGGAATACCACATTCAGGACCGCGTTCCTCTTGTCGCCGTTCGGCGGCTCATGATCTTCGTCGCGATGTGTCTTGGCGCCGGTATTTTCGTGGTCGAGCGCTTCCGCACGGCTTGAGCTCCAGTGCCAAGGGGAATATAAGTGCACCAATGAGCGGTGAAATTCCGGGGCAAGCCTTTCATGCTGAGCGATTCGGTGGATTTCGACCATCTTAACGTGCTGTGGCTGCAGTCCGGCGGCTGTGGCGGCTGCTCCATGTCCCTGCTGTGTGACGAGTCGTCGGATCTGATGGCGAACCTGGGGCGGCTGGGGATCCATTTCCTGTGGCATCCCACGCTGGGGGGCGAAACCGGGGTGGAGGTGGTCCGGGTCCTGGAGGACGTGCTGGAGGGGCGCGTGCGGCTCGACGTCCTGTGCGTGGAAGGTGCGCTGCTGCGCGGGCCGCGCGGTACGGGGCGATTCCACATATTGGCGGGGACCGGCCAGCCGATGACGCAGTGGGTGCAGGCGCTGGCCGCCAAGGCGCATTACACCGTGGCCGTCGGTACTTGTACCGCCTATGGCGGGATCATGGCCGGAGGCTCGAATCCGACCGAGGCGTGCGGGTTGCAGTACGAGGGGAGCGGGAAGGGGGGGCTGCTGGGCCCGCGTTACCGGTCGCTCGCGGACCTGCCGGTAATCAACGTGGCGGGCTGCCCCACGCATCCCGGCTGGGTGGTGGAGACGCTCGCCGCCCTGGCGCTGGGCGAGCTGCGCGAGCAGGATCTGGACCCCTTCGGGCGTCCCCGCGCCTACGCCGATCACCTGGTGCACCACGGCTGCTCCCGCAACGAGTATTACGAATTCAAGGCCAGCGCGGAGAAGCCTTCCGACCTCGGCTGCATGATGGAGCACCTGGGCTGCAAGGGAACCCAGGCCCATGCGGACTGCAACAGCCGCCCGTGGAATGGGGGCGGTTCCTGCATTACCGGCGGCTATCCCTGCATCAACTGCACCGCCCCCGGGTTCGAGGAGCCGGGCCATCCTTTCGCCGTCACGCCGAAGATTGCCGGCATACCGATCGGGTTGCCGACGGACATGCCCAAGGCCTGGTTCATCGCCCTGGCGGCGTTGTCGAAGTCCGCGACACCCGAGCGGGTCAAGATGAACGCGACCGCCGATCATGTGGTCGTGCCGCCCCGCGTGCACAAGCCTGGATCGAAGTGAAACCGTCCAAGGAGGCGTTCAATTGAGTCGATTGGTGGTGGGGCCGTTCCCGCGCGTGGAGGGCGATCTCGAAGTACAACTTGAACTGGAAGACGGCCGGGTCGCGGCGGCGCGGGTGCGGCCGGGGCTCTACCGCGGGTTCGAGCAGTTGCTGCAGGGCAAGGACCCGCTGGATGCGCTGGTTTACGCCCCGCGCATCTGCGGCATCTGCTCGGTCTCGCAGTCGGTGGCGGCGGCGTACGCCCTGGCGGATCTGCAGGGCATTACCATGCCGCCGAACGGCGAACTGGCCACCAACCTCATCCTCGCCTGCGAGAACGCGGCGGATCACCTGACGCACTTCTACCTGTTCTTCATGCCCGACTTCGCGCGGCCCGCCTACGCGGGCGAACCCTGGTTCGAGGCGGTGGCGCGGCGCTTCACGGCCATGACGGGCGAGGCGGTGGCGCAGGCCATGGCCGCGCGCAAGGATTTCCTGCACCTCATGGGCATCATGGCGGGCAAGTGGCCCCATACCTTGACGATCCAACCCGGCGGCTCGGCCCGGGCCGTGGAGTCGGGCGAGCGGCTGCGCCTGCTTGCCATCCTGGCCCAGTTCCGTGGCTTTCTGGAGCGCCACCTGTTCGGCGCGCCGCTGGAGCGGATCGTGGCGCTGGACAGCCCGGAGGCGTTGCGCGCCTGGGCCGCGGAGGCGCCGACGGCCAGCAGCGATTTCCGGCTGTTCCTGCAGGTCGCGGACGGGCTGGCGCTCCAGACGCTGGGCCGGGCGACGGACCGGTTCATGAGCTACGGCAGCTATCCGGTCGAGGGAAAACGCCTGTTCGAGGCCGGTGTATGGGAAGACGGGCCGCAAGCCCTGGATATCGCGGAGATTACGGAGGATGTCTCCCACGCCTGGCTGGCGGGCACGGCGGAACCGCTCCATCCGGCCCAAGGCGTGACGCTGCCCGACATGGAGCGGGTGGGGGCCTATTCCTGGTGCAAGGCGCCGCGGCTTGCGGGCCGCGTGGTGGAGGTGGGGGCCTTGGCGCGCCAGCTCGTGGCGGGGCATCCGCTGGTGCGCGGCCTGGTGGCGGAATCCGGGGGCAATGTGCGCAACCGGGTCGTTGCGCGGCTTCTGGAGCTTGCCCGGATCGTGATCGCAATGGAGGGCTGGGTGAAGGCCCTGCGTCTCGGCCAGCCCTTCTGTTCCCACGGAAAGCTCCCCGAGGAGGGGCAGGGCACCGGGCTGGTAGAGGCGGCGCGGGGCAGCCTCGGGCATTGGCTCGCCGTGCGCAACGGCCGGATCGCCAATTATCAGGTCATCGCCCCCACCACCTGGAATTTCTCACCGCGCGATGCAGACGGCACGCCGGGCCCGCTCGAACAGGCGCTGGTAGGCGCGCCGGTGCGGACAGGGGAGACCGAGCCTTTGGCCGTGCAGCACATCGTCCGCTCCTTCGATCCCTGTATGGTGTGCACCGTACACTGATTCCGTATTTCCGTCCTTCGTGCCCGGCCGGGCGTGGGTAGCGGCAGAACCCGGCGCCGCGTTTCGAGTGCCCCGGCCGTATCCCCGACCCCACGCTTGTCGCTGTCTCTTCGAACCTGGCATCTCCGTAGACGATCAGCCGTTCTGTCCACATGGTGCACCATGAGAAATGTCAATGCGCTTTGCATTAATAGGGACAAAATGGCAGGAAGCTTTCCACTTCAAGCCTGAATATGAGTCTAAAAATTGCTCTATTGCCATGAAATTTTAAGGATATTTTTTAGACCACCCGTTTGGTACGGAAATTGTTTGTAAGGGACGACCTCTGTTTTCGCGAGAAACCGGGCAGTTCCGGGCGAATTTCGATGTGTTTTTGGGTGCGCAACGGCGGTCGATGGGCGGATCGAAAGCCATGACAAAGGGTTGGGTATGAACGAACACGACTTCAAGCTGATCGAACAGCGACTGGGACTTTCGCGCAGAGAATTCCTGAAGTTCTGTACCGGGGTGGCGGCGACCCTGGGCCTGGCGGGGATGGAGATGCGGTTCGCCGAGGCTGTGGCCAATCCGCAACGCCCGGTGGTCATCTGGCTGTCCGGCCAGGAATGCACCGGTTGCCCCGAATCGTTGCTGCGCGCCTCGCACCCCACCATCGAACAGCTCGTGCTGGAGCTGATCTCGCTCGAATACAGCGAGGTGCTGAGCGCGGCCGCCGGCCATCAGGTGGAGGAACACAAGAGCCGCATCCTCGAAGAGTACAAGGGCAAGTATCTGCTGGTGGTGTCCGGCTCCGTTCCCACCAAGGACGGCGGCATCTACTGCAAGATCGCCAACAAGACCATGCTGGAACACGTACAGGAGGCGGCGGCCGGTGCCGCGGCGGTGGTGGCCATGGGCTCCTGCGCCTCCTGGGGCGGCATCCCCTCCAGTGGGCCGAATCCCACTGGCGCGGTGGGCGTGCACAAGATCGTGACCGGCACGCCGGTGGTGAACATCCCCGGCTGTCCGCCCAATCCGTACAACTTCCTGGCCACGGTGATGCACTTCATCACCTTCAGCGCGCTGCCGGAGCTGGACAACAAGCTGCGGCCCAAGTTCGCCTACGGCCGCCTGATCCACGAGCACTGCGAGCGGCGCGCTCACTTCGACGCCGGGCGCTTCGCCCTGGAGTTCGGTGACGAGGGCCACCGTCAGGGCTGGTGCCTGTACAAGCTCGGCTGCAAGGGCCCCGAGACCTACGCCAACTGCCCCACGATCCTGTTCGGCGACGCGGGCTCGGGGAGCTGGCCGGTGGGCACTGGGCACCCCTGCTTCGGCTGCACCGAGCAGGGAGTGGGCTTTACCAAGGCCATCCATCAGCTTGCCGAGGTCAAGAACGTCGAGCCGCCGGTGCACTTCCCGCGCATCGATGAAGAGCACGGCCAAGGCGTATCCGCCGGTGCCGCGGCCCTGGTGGCCGGGCTCGCCGGTGCCGCGCTGGGTGCCGGCGCCGTCACGGCCAAGAACCTGAACAGGAAGGCAGACGCAGAGAACGCCAAGGCAGAGGAGTAGCGGCCATGGCTATCAACAGACGCGATTTCCTCAAGGCCGCGGGCGGCGGCGCGCTGCTCGCGGTAAGCGGCGGCGCCGCGGCGCGGCCCAACAAGGAGCCGCTGCCGAACGCGGTCGGCATGCTCTACGACGCCACGCTCTGCATCGGCTGCAAGGCCTGCGTGGATGCCTGCAAGGAGGCCAACAACCTGCCGCCCGAGTTCTCGGGGGACAACGACATCTGGGACGCGGCGACCGATCTCTCGCCCAAGACGTTCAACGTCATCAAGGCCTACACCAACGGCACGGCGCAGCAGAAGGACCGCGAGATCGACGGCTACTCCTTCGTCAAGCGCCACTGCATGCACTGCGTGGACCCGGGCTGCGTCTCCGTGTGTCCGGTGCAGGCGATGCAGAAAGACCCGGTGACCGGCATCGTCACCTACAATCCCAGCGCCTGCATCGGTTGCCGCTACTGCATGGTGGGCTGCCCATACAACATCCCCAAGTATGAGTTCGACAACCCGCTGGGCCAGATTCGCAAATGCGAGCTGTGCAATGAACGTCTTGCGCAAGGCAAGCTGCCCGCCTGCGTGGAGGTGTGTCCGACGGGCGCCTCGCTGTTCGGCACCCGTGTGGAGATGCTGGCGGAGGCAAAGCGGCGCGTCAGCCTCAAGCCGGGGGAGATGTACAACTATCCGCGCCTGACGCTGCAGGCCCCTTACCGGCACGAAAAGCCGGCGCCGCAGTATCTGCAGCATGTCTTCGGCGAGAAGGAGGCGGGCGGCACCCAGGTGATGATGGTGGCGGCGGTGCCATTCGACAAACTCGGTCTGCCGCAACTGCCCGAGCGCTCCGCGGCCAGCATCTCCGAGACGATCCAGCACACGGTCTACAAGGGCATGATCGGGCCGGGGCTGCTGCTGGCGGGGCTGCTGTACGTCGCGCACCGCAACGCGAAGCACGAGGACGACGAGGACAAGGGGGGCGGCCATGAGTAAGCATCAGGCATTGGCATTGGGCGGAAGGGTCGCGACGGTGCCCTTCATGCTGTTTTCCATCGTCGCCCTGGTCGGTCTGGTGCTGCTGGCGCAGCGCTTCCTGTTCGGCCTGGGCGCGGTGGCCAACATCAACCAGGGCTACCCGTGGGGCATCTGGGTCGCCTACGACGTGGTGATCGGCACGGCCTTCGGCTGTGGCGGCTACGCGCTGGCGCTGCTGGTCTACGTGCTCAACAAGGGCGAGTACCATCCGCTGGTGCGGCCCGCGCTGCTCGCCAGCGTGTTCGGCTACACCCTGGGCGCGTTCTCGGCGTTCTTCGACATGGGCCGTTATTGGAACTTCTACAACATGTTCCTGCCCTGGCAGATCAACCTGAATTCGGTGATGCTGGAGGTGGGCCTGTGCGTCACGGCGTATACGCTGGTGTTGTGGATCGAGTTCGCGCCGGCGGTGCTGGAGCGTTTCAACCTGAAGGACAAGCTGCGGCTGTTGAACCGCTTCCTGTTCATCGTCATCGCCGTGGGTATCCTGCTGCCGACCATGCACCAATCCTCCCTCGGCAGCCTCATGATCGCCGCGGGCCACAAGCTGTCGCCGCTGTGGCAGACGCCGTTGCTGCCGCTGCTGTTCCTGGTGTCCGCCATCGCCATGGGCTTTTCCATCGTGATGTTCGAGTCCTCGCTGTCGGCGGTGGGGCTGCGCCGGCCCCTGGAGACGCCGCTGCTCGCAAAACTCGGGCGCATCGTCGCGGGCATGCTGGTGGGCTACTTGGTGCTGCGTTTTGCGGACCTGATCCTGCGCGGGCAATTGGGGCTCGTCTTCGCGGGCGACCTCAAGGCCTTCATGTTCTGGGTCGAGACCCTGCTATACGTCGCACCCGTGGTGGTACTGAGTTCGGCACGGCTGCGCGCCCGCCCGGGGCAGATCTTCCTGGCGGCGACCGCCATGCTGCTGGCGGGCACGATCTACCGCTTCAACGCCTTCCTCATCGGTTTCGATCCCGGCGCCGGGTTCCATTACTTCCCGTCGGTTTCGGAGATCCTCGTCTCGTTGGGCATCATCGCCATCGAGATCGTGGGGTATATCTGGCTGGTGAAAAGATTGCCGGTCATGCCCCGGCTCGAAACCGCGAAGGCCTGAGCGGGCATGCGCATAACCAGAAGCAGGGCAATGAGTCAGCGATAACAGGAGAGAGTGGCTGTGTCTACCAGAATTAGTGTCGATCCCGTCACCCGAATCGAAGGGCACTTGCGCGTCGACTGCGAGGTGAATAACGGCAAGGTGACGAAGGCCTGGGCTTCCGGCCAGATGTGGCGTGGCATAGAGGAGATACTGTTGGGTCGCGACGCGCGCGACGCCTGGGTGTTCACGCAGCGCATCTGCGGCGTATGCACCACGACACATGCCATCACATCGGTGCGAGCGGTGGAAAACGCGCTGAATATGGAGGTTCCGCTCAATGCGCAGTATATCCGCAATATGATCATGGCCGCGCATGCCGTCCATGATCATATCGTGCACTTCTATCAGCTCTCGGCACTCGATTGGGTGGACGTGGTGTCGGCGCTCAAGGCCGATCCGAGGAAGACCGCGCAGCTTGCGGAGAGTCTCTCCGACTGGCCGCTCAACAGCTACGCCAACATGAAGGCGGTGCAGGAGCGGCTGGCGGCTTTCGTCGGCTCGGGCCAGCTCGGCATCTTCGCCAACGGTTACTGGGGTCACCCGGCCTACAAGTTATCGCCCGAGGTGAACCTGCTGGCCGCCGCGCACTACCTGCAGGCGCTGGAGGTGCAGCGCAAGGCCACTCAGATCGAGAGCGTACTGGGCGGCAAGTCGCCGCATATCCAGAACCTGGCGGTGGGCGGCGTGGCGAATCCGATCAATCTCAATAGCCAGGCCACGCTGACGCTGGAGCGGCTCATGCTCGTCAGGAAATTGATAGATGAGCTGGAGAGCTTCATCCACAACGCGTACCTGGTGGATGTCGCGGCCATTGGCGCGTTCTATCTCGATTGGACCAAGTACGGCGCCGGCGTCACCAATTATCTGTCGTTCCCGGACATGCCGCTGGATACCAAGGGCACGCAGTTGTCGCTGCCCGGCGGCTACATCGAGAACGGCGATCTCAGCGCCTTCACGCCCATCACCAAGTTCGGCGACGAGTTCCTGCGGGATGGCGTCAAGGAGAGTTCGAAGCACTCCTGGTATCACGGCGAACAGCCGCTGCACCCATGGCAGGGCGAGTCCGTGCCGAACTACACCGACTTTCAGGACGACGGCAAATACTCCTGGGTGAAATCGCCCACCTTCAACGACAAGCCCGCCCAGGTCGGGCCGTTGGCCAACGTGCTGTGCATGGCGGCGGCCGGGCACGAGCCTACGCAGCGTTTCCTGAACAAGGTGATGGAGACGGCGGGCAGCTTAGCCCAGACCAAGGTGCCCTTTGCCGCGCTGCACTCCACCATCGGTCGCCACGCCGCGCGCGCTGTGCGCTGCGCCGTGCTGCAGGAAACCCTGGCGACGCAGTGGCAACTGCTGGTGGACAACATCGCCAAGGGCGACACCAGGACCTTCAACCGCCCCGAGTTCCCCAGGGGCGAGGTGCAGGGCTTCGGCTTCCACGAGGCGCCGCGCGGTGCGCTGTCGCACTGGGTCGCACTCGAGAACGGCAAGATCAAGCGCTATCAGACGGTGGTGCCCACCACCTGGAACGCCGCGCCGCGCAACGCCCAGGATGAAATGGGGCCGTATGAGGCATCGCTCATCGACAATCCGGTGGCGGACCCCGGGAAGCCGCTGGAGGTGCTGCGCACGATCCACTCCTTCGACCCGTGCCTCGCCTGTGCGGTCCATCTGGTGGATACGCAGAACGACACGGCGGTGACGGTCAAGGCGGTGTAGGCACGTAGTGCTGTTGCTGCGCCGCTCCCGCGCTTGGTGGAGCGGCGCAGTTTTTTGGAGTACGACAGTGAAGGCAACGGTGCTGGGCATAGGCAACGTCCTGTTGCGCGACGAAGGCGTCGGCGTGCACGTGGTGGAGCGGCTGCAGCAGCGGTTCGCGCTTCCTGCGGAGGTCGAGGTCGTGGATGGCGGCACGACGGGGATGGAACTCACGGAGTGTCTGTCGCGCCGGGACCTGGTCGTCATCGTCGATGCCGTGCGCACCGGACGGCCGGCGGGAACCCCGGTCCGCCTCTCCCACGAAGAATTGCCCGCCTTTTTCCGCACCCGCATCTCGCCCCATCAACTCGGCCTGTCGGAAGTCCTCGCCACGCTGCGCCTGTTGAACGAGGCGCCGCGCAACAGCGTCCTCATCGGCATCGAACCGGTGTGCATGGACACGGGGCTGGAGATGACCCCCGAGGTTGCCGCCAAAGTGGATGAGCTGGTGGACATGGTGGTGGCGGAGTTGGAAGCGGCAGGGTTGACCGTGACCGCGAAGAAACCGGCCGATATACCATCCGGTCCCGGGCAGCCGAACCTGTGGACCCGGGTGTCGGCTTAGACGCCGCGGTCTTTGCGCATGTGTATCGCCATACCGTCCAAAGTCGTTGAGGTCAGGCAGCACACCGTGGTCGTCGAGTGTTACGGCATGCGGCGTGAGGCCAGCCTGCTGTTGATGCCGCCGGGCTCCATCGCAGTGGGCGACTACGTCGTGCTGCAGACAGGGTTCGTGCTGGAAAAAGTGGACGAGCAGACGGCGCGGGAGGCGCTGGCGCTGTTCGATGCCACTCTGGCCGCAACGCCCTGAATTTACTGTTTCATCCGCTGTCATCTCGCGCCCGTCGGCGCGTCCATTCGCTTTTTCCCTCTGTCAGGCCCTGATCCGCTGTCATCCGTTACCAGCAGGTGGAATGTCGGTTTTCACTTTGAGACTGGGTTTGACAGCGCTTTTTTCGGTTATTTCCGAGGTTATTACTAGTCTAATCGCCAAGCTGCTGATTTGTTGACAGATTGACTTTTATCAATCGTGTGGCCCGTATTTTGAAAGCAGCGACTCCGAGGCTGGCTCAGGCCAGTCCATTCCAAAGCCGGATGAGAAGGAGTCAGACATGTCGCGAGGTACCGAAACCTTTTACGAGGTGCTGCGGCGGCAGGGCGTCACACGCCGCAGTTTTCTGAAGTTCTGCAGCCTCACGGCTGCGGCCCTGGGGCTGGGGCCAGCGTTCGTCGGCAGGATCGCCCACGCCATGGAAACCAAGCCCCGCATTCCGGTGCTGTGGTTGCACGGGCTGGAGTGTACCTGTTGTTCCGAGTCGTTCATCCGTTCCGCCCATCCCCTGGTGAAGGATGTGGTGCTGTCCATGCTGTCGCTGGACTATGACGACACCCTCATGGCGTCGGCGGGGCATCAGGCCGAAGCGATCCTGGACGAGATCATCACCAAGTACCGCGGTAACTACATCCTGGCGGTGGAGGGCAATCCGCCGCTCAATCAGGACGGCATGTCCTGCATCGTCGGCGGGCGGCCCTTCGTGGAGCAGTTGCGCCAAGTGGCCAAGGACTGCAAGGCCATCATCTCCTGGGGCTCCTGCGCCTCCTGGGGCTGCGTGCAGGCGGCGCGTCCCAATCCCACCCGTGCCACGCCGGTGCACAAGGTGATCACCGACAAGCCGATCATCAAGGTGCCCGGCTGCCCGCCCATCGCCGAGGTTATGACCGGCGTGGTCACCTACATGCTGACCTTCGACCGTCTCCCGGAACTCGACCGCCAGGGGCGCCCGAAGATGTTCTACAGCCAGCGCATCCACGACAAGTGCTATCGGCGGCCCCACTTCGACGCCGGCCAGTTCGTTGAGGCGTGGGACGACGAGGGCGCGCGCAAGGGCTACTGCCTCTACAAGATGGGCTGCAAGGGGCCGACTACCTACAACGCCTGTTCCACCGTGCGCTGGAACAACGGCGTCTCCTTCCCGATCCAGTCGGGCCACGGCTGCATCGGCTGTTCCGAGGAAGGGTTCTGGGACAAAGGCTCCTTCTACGACCGTCTCACCAATATTCCGCAGTTCGGCGTCGAGGCCACTGCCGATACGGTGGGCGCCACCGCTGCCGGCATCGTAGGAGCCGCCGTGGCGGCCCATGCGGCGGTCAGCGCCATCAAGCGTGCACAGAACAAGGGGGATGAGAAATGACGACAGTGACGACGCCTAACGGTTTTACCCTGAACGACGAAGGTCGGCGCGTGGTGGTCGACCCGGTGACGCGCATCGAGGGCCACCTGCGCTGCGAGGTCAATCTCGACGAGAACAACGTGATCCGCAACGCCGTGTCCACCGGCACCATGTGGCGCGGTCTGGAAGTCATCCTCAAGGGGCGCGATCCGCGCGATGCCTGGGCCTTCACCGAGCGCATCTGTGGCGTGTGCACCGGTACCCATGCGCTGACTTCGGTGCGTGCGGTGGAGGACGCCCTGGGGATCGAAATCCCCGAGAACGCCAACATCATCCGCAACATCATGCAGCTCAACCTGCAGGCCCACGACCATCTGGTGCATTTCTATCACCTGCACGCTCTCGATTGGGTCGACGTGGTGAGCGCGCTCAAGGCCGATCCCAAGGCCACCTCGGAACTGGCGCAGAGCATATCGCGCTGGCCGCTGTCGTCCCCCGGTTATTTCCGCGACGTACAGCTGCGCCTGAAGAAGTTCGTGGAATCGGGCCAGCTCGGCCCCTTCATGAACGGCTACTGGGGCAATCCCGCCTACAAGCTTCCACCGGAGGCGAATCTCATGGCGGTGGCCCACTACCTGGAAGCGCTGGATTTCCAGAAGGAGATCGTGAAGATCCACACCATCTACGGCGGCAAGAATCCGCACCCCAACTGGCTGGTGGGCGGCGTGCCCTGCGCCATCAACGTGGACGGCACCGGCGCGGTGGGCGCGATCAACATGGAGCGGCTCAATCTGGTCTCCTCCATCATCGACCGCACCATCGAATTCATCGACCAGGTGTACATCCCGGACCTGCTCGCCATCGCCTCGTTCTACAAAGACTGGCTATATGGCGGCGGGCTTTCCAGCCGCAGCGTGCTCTCCTACGGTGATATCCCGGACCGGGCCAACGATGAGTCCTCGCTGCTCATGCCACGCGGCGCCATCATCAACGGCGACCTCAGCAAGGTGCACTCGGTGGACCTGCGGGATCCCGAGCAGATCCAGGAGTACGTCACCCACTCCTGGTACAGCTATCCCGATGAAAGCAAGGGCCTGCATCCCTGGGACGGCGTCACCGAGCCCAACTTCACCCTGGGGCCGAAGACCAAGGGCACCAAGACCCGCATCGAGCAGATCGACGAGAGCGCCAAGTACTCCTGGATCAAGGCGCCGCGCTGGCGCGGCCATGCCATGGAGGTGGGGCCGCTGGCGCGCTACATCATCGGCTACTGCCAGGGCAACCCTGAATTCAAGGAGCCGGTGGATGCGGTGCTGAAGCAGCTCGGCGTACCGCTCACGGCGTTGTTCTCAACCCTCGGGCGCACCGCCGCGCGCGGCCTGGAATGCTCCTGGGCGGCGCACAAGATGCGCTACTTCCAGGATCGGCTCGTGGCCAACATCAAGGCCGGCAACATCGCCACTGCGAACGTCGAGAAGTGGGATCCCTCCACTTGGCCGAAGGAGGCGAAGGGCGTGGGCTTCACCGAGGCACCGCGCGGGGCGCTGGCCCACTGGATCACGGTGCGCGACGGCAAGATCGCCAACTACCAGTGCGTGGTGCCCACCACCTGGAACGGTTCGCCGCGCGATCCGAGCGGACAGATCGGCGCGTTCGAAGCGGCGCTGCTGGGCACGCCGCTGGCCAAGGCCGACGAGCCGCTGGAGATCCTGCGTACCCTGCACAGTTTCGACCCGTGCCTGGCCTGTTCCACGCACATCGTGGCGCCGGACGGGCAGGAGCTGACGCGGGTGAAGGTGCGCTAGGGCGCGGGGATCGGACCAACCTGAGGGGGACGAATCATGTCACGAGAGCAAATGGTATCCGTTCCGGACCTGCACACGGTGCAGGAGCTGTATGTCTATGAGGCGCCGCTGCGGCTCTGGCACTGGGTCAACGCCCTCTGCATCCTGGTGCTGGCGGTGACGGGCTACTTCATCGGCAGCCCGTTGCCGACCCTGTCCGGGGAGGCAAGTGAGCACTTCCTGATGGGCTACATCCGGTTTGCCCACTTCGCCGCAGGCTACGTGCTCGCTGTGGCTTTCCTGGGGCGCATCTACTGGGCCTTCGTGGGCAATCACCACGCGCGTCAGCTGTTCAAGCTGCCGTTGCTCAACGGGCGCTGGTGGGCGGAGGCGCTCTATGAGCTGCGCTGGTATTTCTTTCTGGAGCGGGAGCCCAAGAAGTACGTGGGCCACAATCCGCTGGCGCAGCTGGTGATGTTCATCTTCATCACCCTGGGCACGCCCTTCATGATCGCCACCGGCTTCGCCCTGTACTCGGAGGGCGCGGGGCAGGGGAGCTGGCAGGACGCGCTGTTCGGCTGGGTGATCCCGCTGTTCGGCCAGAGCCAGGACGTGCACACCTGGCATCACCTGGGCCTGTGGTGGTTCGTGGTGTTCATCATCATGCATGTCTATGCGGCGGTGCGCGAGGACATCATGTCGCGCCAGAGCCTTATCAGCACCATGATCAGCGGCCACCGCATGTTCAAGGACAACCGGCAGGACTGATCCCATGACGACGGAAGGCAATGACGACATCCTGGTCCTGGGGATCGGCAACGTGCTCTGGGCGGACGAAGGATTCGGCGTCCGCGCGGTGGAACTGTTGCACGCCCGCTATCGCTTTCCCTCCCACGTGCATCTGCTGGACGGCGGCACCCAGGGGCTCTACCTGGTGCACCATGTCTGCGCGGCGAGCCGGTTGCTGGTGTTCGATGCCATCGACTTCGGCCTAGCGCCGGGGACGCTGCGCGTCATCCGCGATGCGGAGGTTCCGCGGTTCATGGGGGCGAAGAAGATGAGCCTGCACCAGACCGGCTTCCAGGAGGTGCTTGCCTCGGCCCAGCTTCTGGGGCGGTTGCCGCGCGAGCTCGTGCTGATCGGCGTGCAGCCCGAGGAGCTGGAGGACTACGGCGGCAGCCTGCGGCCCAGCGTGAAGGCCAGGCTCCCCGAAGCCGTGGCCTTGGCCGTGGAGCAGCTGCGCGCCTGGGGCGTGGCAGTGCGGGAGCGGGAGGCGCCGCTGTCGCGGGAGGAAGGGCTGAACGCGGCGGCTCTGGAACTGCACGCCTACGAGGAGGGACGGCCGGGGCCGGAGGCGGCCTGCCGGATCGGGGATGCCCGCGTGCTCGGCATCCGGGAGGTGGGCTGATGTGCATGGGCATCCCGATGCAGGTGGTGGCGGTGGAGGGCCTGCATGCGCAGTGCACAGGACGGGGGCGCGTGAGCCGGGTGAGCATGATGCTGACCGGCCCGCAGCCGCCCGGCACCTGGGTGCTGGTGCATCTGGGCACCGCCTGGGAGGTGTTGGAGCCGGAACGCGCGGCACAGATCGACGCGGCGCTCGACGCCGTGGAGGCGGCCCTGCGGGGCGAGTCCCTGGAGGGCGCCTTCGCGGATCTCGAGGGCCGCGAGCCGCAATTGCCGGCGTTTCTGCGCCAATCTGCCACATCATCCTGAAACCCACAGAGGAAGCACTATGATCAGTCCTTTGATCGAGCGGCTGATACGGGATCTTGCGTACCCGCAACTCACCGCAGAGAACCTGGAGGCGGTGACTGGACGGGGCACATGGATGCTGTTTTTCACCGGTGATCCCAAGGCCGTCCCCGAAAGCAACGACGTGGCCGTGGTCCTGCCGGAGCTGGTGCGGGCCTTCCCCGGACGTTTCAGCGTGGCGGTGGTGGCGCGGGAGGCGGAGACCGACCTGCAGCGGCGTTACGGGTTCCAGCGCTGGCCGACGCTGGTGCTGCTGCGCGATGGCCAATACCTCGGCGCCCTGTCGGGGATGCAGGACTGGGATGTCTATCAACGGGAGATCGCCCGTCTGCTGGATGGGACGCCCCGCCGGGCGCCCACCATCGGAATCCCGGTGGTGGGAAATGATCGAGGCGCATGTGGTTCCAGACTATAGGAGGGGAATATGCTGTCGACCGACCGATTTGTGCCGATCCTAGGGCCCGGCTCACAGCCTGGGGAGGATGACGGGGCACGCCTGGAGTACATGGCCATGCCTAAAGGGATGGCCACGCATCAGCCGATCGTCCTGCCGGAGCTGGAGGACTCGCAACGGTTCAAGCCCGCCCTGGCGCTGCTGCGGGAGTTGAGCACGCGGCTGGATGGCTACCGCGTCGGCACCGCCCCGGTGAGCCTCGATCTGAGCCTGCTGGACGAACCCAACCGCAGCTTTGTCAATCAGATGCTTGGCGAGGGCGAGGTGAGCATCCGGGTGGAGGGCGTCCGGCGGGCGGTGATCCAGGAATCGGTGCTGGCCGGCGTCTGGCTGGTGCGGGAAACGGACGCGGCAGGCCGGGTGGTGCGGGACACGGTCGAAGCGGGCGAGATCCCGGCCCTGGTGCAGGAGGCCGTCAGGGCTGGGCCGGTGGACTGTCCGCTGATCGGCGACATTCCCCAGGGCGTCTCCGCGGGGCTGGTCAGCGCCATGCCGCTGTTGACCGAGATTCAGGAACGGGTCCGCGCCCATAGGCCCGGCCAAGCGGCGCATGTCATCAACCTGAGTCTGCTTCCGGTTAGTGCCGAGGATCTGCAGTTTCTGTCCGCGGTGCTCGGCACCGGGACGGTATATATCCTGTCGCGGGGCTACGGTAATTGCCGGATCACTAACGCCGGCATAGCTAAGGTCTGGTGGGTGCAGTACTATAACTCTACCGATGCATTGATCCTCAACACGCTTGAGATCGGCGACGTGCCTGCGGCGGCCTGTGCGGCGCCGGAGGACATCGAAGACAGCGCGCAGCGCCTGCGCGAGACATTGGAGACCCTGTGACGCCACCCGATCACGAAGATGCTTCCCTGGAGGGCGCCGCCCACAGGCGATACGAGTGCGGTATCTGTTGGTACATTTATGACCCGACCCAAGGCGACGATGTATGGCAGATCCCGCCCGGCGTTCCCTTTTCTGAGCTGCCCGACCAATGGCGCTGTCCCAACTGCGATGCGGACAAAGCGCGTTTTATGGCGATGCCGGAGGAGTAATGACGGGCCATCCGCTCGCCGCCGAGGATGATCTGTTGTTTTTCGAAGCCCTGGGGCAACGCGATGCCGCCGCCGTCACACGGCTGGTGGAGGCGTTCCGCATGATTCACGCCACCCGGATGCGGGACCTGCCGTTCCTCAATCCGGCCCTGACGGTGGAAGGCGTGGGTTTCCGGCACTGGCAGGACAGGCTGCTGGGGATCCTGATCACCCCCTGGTTCATGAACCTGATGCTGCTGCCCACCGACGCGGCGGCCTGCGCCATGCCCGGGGAGGGCGAGAAACAGACCTGGACCTTCCCTGCCGGGCGTTTCGATTTCGTTTCCGGCATGGAGGAGGGGATCGGCTGGTACCAGTCCTGTGCCCTGTTCTCGCCCAT
>JBAYZB010000028.1:0-23499 GCA_041672765.1 Gammaproteobacteria bacterium
GTAGGGGCTGGTTTCCGCGGCGAGGCGGTTGGTCTGTTTCCGGGAGGTCATGATTCCCTTGTGTCAATACCAAGAAGATTGGTCAACTATAGCGCAGGAGATGGCCGGGCGTCTCAATAAAGCGGCACCGGGTGGTCAGTGGGATCACTCCGGCTGATCCCGCTGCCCCGGTTCCCCGCGGAAGGGACGCAGACGGGCGCGCCGCAGGAACAGCGGCAAGCCCGCCGCCAGGGCGAGCACGGCGATGGCCTGCTGCAGCGGCAGCGTCTCGGGATAGCCTGTCTCATGGGAGAGCAGCAGCACGCCGGCCGCGATCATCAGCAGCGTCGCCATCAGCCGCTGCTCGAACGTCCCCAGCCCCCAGGTCCAGCGGCCGGCCCACCGCAGCCCCAGGACGGCGCACAGCCAGCCGCCGAACGCGCCGGCCAGGATATCGGCCGGCCAATGCGCCCCCACCATCACCCGCGACAGCGCCACCGCAGCGGCGCACAGCACCAGCGCCAGCCGCAACCCGCGGGAAGCGATGCTCAGGGCGATTACCCCGGCCAAGGCGAAGATGGTGGTGGAATGGCCCGAGGGAAAGGCCCAGCTTGGATCCCGCGGGCCCAGGAGCTGAAACAGCTCCGGCGCCAGCACCTCCGCCGGGCGCGGCAGGGCGAACACCGGCTTGAGGCCATGCACCCACAGGGTTGTCGCAATGCCCGCCAGGCAGCCGGCCCACACCACATCCGGCCGCCTGCGCACCCAAGGCAACAGCAGCACCAGGGCCACCAGTCCATCCCCGAGGATCGTGAGATGGGTCCAAAGCGCGTTGCCGGTGAGCCGGGTCAGCCCGTTGAGCCACAGGAACAGGCTGGTATTGCTGCCGGTGAGATATATTGCGGCCAACAGCGCCAGCGCCGCCGCGAGGGGTGCCCACACCCAGGGATCGGCGGGACGGACCGGATTCGGCAGCGGGGAGTCGATGGGATCGGGCGTCATTGTTGTTCTTGTTCGGGAAGCGTGCCGGCGCGGGGTTTCATTGGCGCAAAAACGCGGGTAATGATAGCTTAACCGCCCCTGAAACAACCCGGTTCGCGAGCGCCAACCATGAACGGAACGGACCTGCCATTTGCGCCGCTCAAGCTGAAGCGCGACGAGGAACGCCGCCTGCGGGCGGGCCACCTGTGGGTCTACAGCAACGAGGTGGATACCGCCGCCACGCCGTTGAGCGGTTTCGAGCCCGGCCAGCCGGTGGAGATCCTGGCGCACAATGGCCGGGTGCTCGGTACCGGGTACGTCAATCCCCGCTCGCTCATCTGTGCCCGGCTGCTGAGCCGCGACCCGCAGCACCCGGTGAGCCGGTCGCTGCTGGTCCACCGCCTCAAGGTGGCCCTCGCCCTGCGTGAGTCGATCTACGACAAGCCCTATTACCGTCTGGCGTTCGGCGACAGCGACTTCCTGCCCGGCCTGATCGTGGACCGTTACGGCGACGTGCTGGTGGCCCAGCTCACCACCGCCGGCATGGAGCGCATGAAGGCGGAGGTCGTCGCGGCGCTGGAGAAGGTGGTGAAGCCGCGCGCCATCCTGCTGCGCAACGACAGCCCGATCCGGGCCATGGAGGGGCTGGAGAACTACGTGGAGCCCGCCCTGGGGGCGGTACCCGAGGCGGTCGAGCTGGAGGAAAACGGCGTACGCTTCCTCGCCCCGCTGCTCAGCGGCCAGAAGACCGGCTGGTTCTACGATCACCGGGAAAACCGGGCGCGGCTGATGCGCTACGTGCGCGGGCGGCGCGTGCTGAATCTGTTCAGTTACCTGGGCGGCTGGGGCGTGCAGGCGGTGGTCGCGGGTGCGAGCGAGGTGGTGTGCGTCGATGCCTCCGCCGGGGCGCTGGAGCGATTGGTTGAGAACGCTGCCCTCAACGGCGTGGCGGAGCGCGTGACGGTGCGCGCGGGCGACGCCTTCGACGTGCTGCGGAGCTTGCGCGAGGCGCGCGAGAAATTCGACGTGGTGGTGCTGGACCCGCCCGCGTTCATCAAGCGCAAGAAGGACATGGCCCAGGGCGTGCAGGCCTACCGGCGCCTTAACCAGATGGCGATGCAGGTCCTGGCGCCGGACGGCCTCCTGGTGTCCGCCTCCAGTTCCTTTCACTTGCCGCGGGAAACGCTGCTGCAGGCCATGCTGCAGGCGTCGCGCCACCTGGAGCGCGGCATGCAGGTGCTGGAGCAGGGCCACCAGGCCCCGGACCATCCGGTGCATCCCGCCATCCCCGAAACGGCCTATCTGAAGGCCTTTTTCGCTCGAGTGCTGCCGGCGTGAGGGGCGGGGACAGAATCGATCAGCGCAAAGACGCGAAGGTGCAAAGGCGGCCTGGGCTTGATGCCGGGGGAGCACCGTATTGCCTGATTCCCTGCCAGGCGGGCCTCGGTCCGCATTCTGCATTTTATTTGTGCCTTTGCGCTGTGGCGTTGAGGGGTGCCTGAGCAGGCTAACGGATCAACCGTGCTAAGATTGCTGCCCATATGCTGACCTACCCTGACATCGACCCCATTGCCGTCCAGATCGGGCCGCTGGCCATCCGCTGGTACGGCCTCATGTACCTGGTGGGATTCGCCGCCGGCTGGTGGCTGGGCGTGCGCCGGGCCAAGCGCCCGGGTTCCGGTTGGCACCCTGAGCAGGTCGGCGATCTGGTCTTCTACGTTGCGCTCGGCGTGATCCTGGGCGGGCGGCTCGGCTATGTCCTGTTCTACGATCTGGCGGCGTTTCTGGCCGACCCGTCGATGATCGTCAAGGTTTGGCAGGGCGGCATGTCGTTCCACGGCGGGCTGCTCGGCGTGCTCGTGGCCATGTGGTGGTACGGGCGCAAGGTGGGCAAGAGCTTTTTCGAAGTGACGGATTTCATCGCCCCGCTGGTGCCCATCGGGCTCGGCGCGGGCCGCATCGGCAACTTCATCAACGGCGAGCTGTGGGGGAAGGTCACGGACGTGCCGTGGGGCATGGTGTTTCCCCATGCCGGTCCGCTGCCGCGCCATCCCTCCCAGTTGTACGAGGCCTTTCTGGAAGGCGCGGTGTTGTTCCTGATCCTGTGGCTGTATTCTGCCCGGCCGCGGCCGACCATGGCGGTTTCGGGTGTGTTCATGGCGTGTTACGGGCTGTTCCGCTTCCTGGTGGAGTTCGTGCGCCTGCCGGATGCGCAGCTTGGCTACCTTGCCTGGGGTTGGCTTACCATGGGGCAGGTGCTGTCCGCGCCCATGGTTCTGGTGGGAGTCGGGTTGCTGTGGTGGGCCTATCGCAGGCCGATGCGGAACCAGAGTGCCAGCACCGCATGATGCGGAAAGGAGGACCTCATGCACATTGGCATCAAGCGCGTCTACGACAAACCGGAGCCGCAGGACGGCTTCCGTATCCTGGTGGACCGGATCTGGCCGCGCGGCCTGACCAAGGAGGCGGCCAGGATCGACCTGTGGCTCCGGGACATCGCGCCGAGTACGCCGCTGCGCCAGTGGTTCGGCCACGACCCGAAGAAATGGTCCGAGTTCAAGCGGCGCTATTTCGCGGAATTGAAGGACAATCAGGAGCCGGTGCAACAGGTCCTGGACCAGGCCAAACGCGGCCGCGTCACCCTGGTCTTCGGCGCAAAGGATGAAGAACGCAGCAATGCGCGCGCGCTGAAGGAGTATCTGGAGACCTTCGGGCATCACAAATAGGCGGAGGAGGAATGGGGAAGTATTCCAAGCTCAGGGAACGAATTCTGGCGGGGAGTTCCGACGGCAACATCGAGTTCTCTGAGCTCTGCCAGCTTCTCGTCCGCCTTGGTTTTGACGAGCGCATCAAGGGAAGCCACCATATTTTTACGCGGAGCGATGTTGTTGAGATCATCAATCTGCAGCCCAAGGGGAATAAGGCGAAGGCGTATCAGGTCAAACAGGTACGAAGTATCCTGGTCCAATACCGGTTGGGAGAGTCCGATGTCGATCAAATATGAGTTGGTTATCTACTGGAGCGAGGAAGATCGGTCCTTCATTGTCGAGGTTCCGGAGTTGCCGGGGTGCATGGCCGATGGTGAGACCTATGAGCAGGCGGTAGCCAACGCACAGCAGGTTATTGCGGAGTGGATGGAAACGGCGCGTGAGCTTGGGCGCCCCATCCCGGAGCCCAAAGGGCGGCTGATGTATGTATAACAAGTCCGTCCAACCTACGTTCGTGTCTCGCGCGATCGATGGACGGCCTAGCGGATAGTCGCGAACGCTATGCGACTCAATTCTTAAGACGATCAGAAGAACCAACATGCGGCAATACCTCGACCTCATGCGCCACGTGAAAGAGCACGGCGTGCGCAAGGAAGACCGGACCGGGACCGGGACCATCAGTGTCTTCGGCTATCAGATGCGCTTCGACCTGCAGGCGGGTTTCCCTGCCGTGACCACCAAGAAGCTGCACTTCAAGTCCATCATCCATGAACTCCTGTGGTTCCTGAAGGGTGATACCAACATCAAGTACCTGCATGACAACGGCGTGACCATCTGGGACGAGTGGGCCGACGCGAACGGCGATCTCGGGCCCATCTACGGCTACCAGTGGCGTTCGTGGCCCGCGGCGGACGGCCGCCATGTGGACCAGATCAGCGAAGTGGTCGACCAGATCAGGCGCAATCCCGACTCCCGGCGCATGATCGTGAGCGCGTGGAACGTGGGCGAGATCGAGCGCATGGCGCTGCCGCCCTGCCACACACTGTTCCAGTTCTACGTGGCGGAGGGCAGGCTCTCCTGCCAGCTCTACCAGCGCAGCGCCGACATCTTCCTCGGCGTGCCCTTCAACATCGCCTCCTACGCGCTGCTCACCATGATGATGGCCCAGGTGACCGGGCTCGAACCCGGCGATTTCGTCCACACCTTCGGCGACGCGCATCTGTACCTGAACCACATGGAGCAGGTGGAGGAGCAGCTATCGCGCACGCCCTATCCCCTGCCACACATGGAACTCAATCCCGACGTGAAGTCCATCTTCGACTTCACCTACGACGATTTCAAACTGGTGGACTACCAGTGCCACCCTGCTATCAAGGCGCCGGTGGCGGTATGAATACGGTGGTGCAGGAGAGCGGCGTGAAGGGCGCAACACGCGCCGGCGGCAAGCGCACGATCTCCCTGATCGTGGCCATGGACCGCAACCGCCTCATCGGCGCGGACAACGGTCTGCCCTGGCGCCTGCCCGCCGATCTCAAGTACTTCAAGTCCATCACCATGGGCAAGGCCATCATCATGGGCCGCAAGACCTACGAATCCATCGGTCGCCCGCTGCCCGGCCGCACCAACATCGTGGTGACGCGCGAGCGCGGCTATCAGGCGCCGGGCTGCATCGTGGTGCACTCCATCGACGAGGCCCTGGCGCGTCCCGAGTGCGGCGACGAGGTGATGATCATCGGCGGCGCGAGTTTCTACGAGCAGATGCTGCCGCGCGCCGACCGGCTCTATGTCACGTTCATTGACGCCGAGTTCGCGGGCGACACCTATTTCCCGGCGTTCGATTTGGATGCATGGCGCGAAATCCGCCGCGAGGACCACGAGCCGGATGAACAGAACCGCTACCGGTACAGCTTCACCGTATTGGAGCGCAAGCAGGCGTAGGTCGGGCTCCGCATCGGCGTTGCCTGGCTGAACAACTTCCACATGATCACAACAATTGACGGGTGACGGCGATGACAGCGATGCATGCAGCACAAGCGGAAAGCCCCTTCGATCCTGCCAACGAGACCGCCTACCAGGCGTGGCGCGAACGCAAGCTCGCGCACTATCCGCAGCGGATCGAAGACCTGGTGGTCAAGATCGCCGATCCGTACCACCTGACCGAATCCGAGCACCAGGCGATCCTCGAGCGCTGCCGCAGGGCGAACATGGCCATCTACGTCACCGACGTCGGCTCGGTCCCCGACAAGGACCTGGTGCGGGCGCTGGGCGCGCAGTTCGGGCTCCAGCGCCTCGACAACAACATGTGCGCCGACGACGACAGCATCACCTCCCTGCAGGTGGTGGACCGCGGCCCCCATCCGCGCTACATCCCCTACACCGACCGCCCCATCCACTGGCACACCGACGGCTACTACAACGAACTCGACCGGCAGATCTACGGGCTTCTGCTTCACTGCGTGCGCCCGGCCATGCAGGGCGGGGAGAACGGCCTTCTGGATCACGAACTCGCCTACATCCTGTTACGCGACGCCAACCCTGATTACATCCGCGCCCTGATGCGCCCCGACGCCATGACCATCCCGCCCAACCGGCTGGAAGGCGAAGAACTGCGCCCGGCCCGCAGCGGCCCCGTCTTCATGATCGACCCGCGCAACGGCCATCTGCACATGCGCTACACTAAGCGCGCCCGCAACATCGAATGGAGCCCCGACCCCATGGTGCAAGAGGCGGTACGCTATCTGGAGCACCTGCTCGACAGCGACTCCCCCTACATCCTGCGTGCCACCCTCCAGCCCGGCTGGGGCCTCATCAGCAACAACGTCCTCCACGACCGCACCGGCTTCACCGACGACGCCGACCCCGCCAACCACCGCCTGCTCTACCGGGCACGCTATTACGACCGCATTGCGGGGACTTGAGCAGGGGGATGCTGCACGGTGCGCGGCAAGATTCAGTTTGCGTAGGGTGAGCATCGCTCACCGAACAATGCCTTGATGACCGGTGCATGGTGGGCGGTGCCCGCCCTGAATTCCTCATCTGCTCAAGATCGCCTCCCACTTGAGTTTCCCTTTGTAGCGCTTGATGCGTTCTTGGCGTTTGATCCGCGCAAGGGTTTTGAGGCCGAGCTCTACGACGGCGTACACCTTGGTCAAGGAGTGCTGGGGTTGCCCGCCCACCATGCATCGGGTGTTGCACCTCTGGCGGAACGGTGCGGCGAGGGAAACATGTTTTCTCTTGCCGAGGCAGCCGGCCTCGCCTGGAGGAGAAGAAGTGAACCCCAGCGCGTGTTGGCGCTTCGTGTGATGCCGCGTAATCCTGGATTTTGTCGCGTTCCGTTCAGGTTACTTGTTGTTACAGATGGGGCAGCATTGCATGCTCAGCGGGCGTTCGAGGCCGGTGCGCTGCAGGAGTTGATCGTCGCGCATCAGTTCCACGGTCGGGCGGTCCGCGGCGATTTTGCCGGCGTGGAGCAGGATGGTGCGGGGGCAGAGTTCCAGCACCAGGTCCAGGTCGTGGCTGGCGATGATCCGGGTGTGGGGGAAGCCCTTCAGCAGTTGGATGAGCTGGCGCCGCCCGCGCGGGTCGAGGCCGGTGGTGGGTTCGTCCAGCACCAGCACGTCGGGCGCCATGGCCAGGACGGCGGCGATCGCCACGCGCCGCTTCTCGCCGGCGGACAGCCGGTGCGGTGGGCGGTCGCGCAGGTGCCAGGCGCCCACCTGTTCGAGGCATTCCCGGGCGCGCCGCTGGCTTTCCTCAGGGGGCACGCCGAGGTTGAGGGGGCCGAAGGTCACGTCTTCCAGCACCGTGGGCATGAAGAGCTGATCGTCCGGGTCCTGAAACACCAAGCCCACGCGCTGGCGCACCGTTGTGAAGGTTTTTTCCGTGACGGGCAGGTCGTCGATGGTCACTTGCCCCTGGGAGGGCTGCAACACGCCGCTCAGGTGCAGCAGCAGGGTGGACTTGCCCGCGCCGTTGGCCCCGACGATGGCTACGCGCTCGCCGTGGTGGATGGCGAAGGAGGCGCCGGCCAGCGCGGTCATGCCGTCCGGGTAACGGTAATGCAGGTCGGTTGCGAGGATCTGCGGGCGGCTCACGCGCCGCCTCCCAGGACCAGCTTGCCGAGGAGTTGCGCCGGTTCCGCGAAACGCAGCAGCGCAAACGCCGCGATCCAGCCCAGCAGGAAGGCCCAGTCCCGTGCCTGGAAGCGCAATTCCGCCAGCAGCGGGATGCGGCCGTCGAAGCCGCGGCACAGCATGGCCCGGTGGATGCGCCGGGCGCGCTCCAGGGCGCGGATCAGCAACTGGCCGATCATCTGCGCGAAGACGCGCCAGTGGGGGTGTCGGCGCGCGCCGCGCAGCCGGTGGCCGCGGGCCATGCGGGCGGCCTCGTCGGCCAGCACGAACAGGTAGCGGTAGAGCATCAGGAGCTGGACCACGAAGGCGCGCGGTACGCCGAGCCGCTCCGCGGCGCGGCCCAGTGCCGGGATCTCGGTGGTGGCGACGAGCAGGAACAGGGCGCTGATGGTGAGGGCGAAGCGCAGCAGGATCGAGAGGAATGACACCCAGCCGCCGGCTATTTCCAGGCCGGCCAGTTCGAGGAGCGGCGCGCGGTCCAGCAACGGGTTGAACAGGCCCACCAGGAGCGCGAACGGCGCCGTCACCACAAGCTTGCGCACCAGTTGCCCGACGGGGATGCCCGACAGGGCGAGCAGCGCCGCCGGGTACAGGAAGAAGGGCACCAGTGCGCTCACGGCGTACTTGTCGTGGGATACGACCACGAGCACGAAGGCGAAAGTGACCACGAGCTTGGCCCGCGGGTCGAGGCGATGGATCGAGGAATCGCCGTGGCCGAGGCGGTCCAGCAGACCTGGTTCGAGAAATGCCTGATCGCCGCCGGACATGGCGCGGGCGCTCACCGCACCGGATTGGTGGTGGATCGGACGGTGCGCCGACGCAGCAGCCAGCCGAGGCCGAAGGCTGTGGTCAGGGTCAGGAACCCGCCGACCAGGCCGGACAGCGTGGTTCCGGCATCGATCACCGTGGGCGCATCCTCCTCCGCCGAGGCGCCGGGCAGGGCGTAATCCGGGAGGAGGGCGATGCGCTCCTGCACCTGTGCCGCCGTGGCGTGGATGCCGTCGCCGCGTTCCGGCAATTCCCCGGGCACGACCCGCGCGATGGACCATTCGAGTCCGTCGGGATCGGCGGAGGCGAACCAGGCGCCCACGCCGCCCAGCAGCACGGCCCCGATGCCGAGCGCAACGCCCGCCCTGCGCCACGGGTGAGTGTCCGCCCGGCGGTTATGGGGTAGGGCACCGAGCAGATCCGGCTGCATCCGATAGAGGAAATCCACCACCGCCACCGTGATCAGCCCTTCCACGATCCCGATGGCCAGATGGATCGGCTGCATGACGGCGGCGAATGCCGCGAAGGGCAGCTCGGCGATGCCGGAGAGGGTGGTTTCCACCACCACGCCGAGGGCGCCCAGTTGCAGGGCCAGCACCGCCGCCAGGAATGCCGCGGTGCGCGCCCGCGCCGTGCCCCAGGCGGAGCCGGCCAGGGGCCGGTAGATCAGCGGATAGATCACGTAGCAGGGGATCACGCCCAGGTTGAAGATGTTCGCGCCCAGGGCGAGCAGGCCGCCGTCGGCGAAGAACAGGGCCTGGACGGTAAGGACCGAGGCCATGGTGAGAAACGCCGCGTGGGGCCCCAGGAGTATGGCCAGGATCATGGTGCCGGCCAGGTGTCCGCTGGAGCCCGTGGCGGGGATCGCGAAGTTGATCATCTGGGCCGCGAAGATGAAGGCGCCGAGCACGCCCATGAGCGGTACGGTGCGGTCGTCCTGCAGGCGCCCGAGCCGGCGCGAACTCAAGGCCACCGTCGCTGCAGTGGCGACCCAGAGGGCGCTTCCCACCTCGGGTGACAACAGGGTGTCGGACATGTGCATGATCGAGCCCTCCGGGATCGATGGCTGATGCGTCGGGTATATCGCGTCAGTATGAATTTCTCATAATTCGTATGATCGTCACTCTAGGAGCGTGGTGGGTTCATGTCAATCTCGAATGTCGGTGCGCATCGCGCCGGAAGCTGGTGGGAGATCCGGGCAAGCGGCAGGTCGAGTTGGCACAGCGTAACCCCGTCGAATGGCCATCCTGTCGGGGTACGCGCTATCACGCTCATATCCTCAAAAAGGGTGGGTCCTGCCCTGAAAAGCCTTGGGCAGACCGTGCGGCTTGGACGATAATCGCCCGGGTGCGCCGGGTTGGCGCGTCAATGGCTGTGCTTATGGTGTGAGGTGAAACGTGGAGCGGCTGACGATTTCTCTGGACGAAGAGCTGGCGCGCCAGTTCGATGTCTTCATACGCAAGCGGGGCTACCAGAACCGCTCGGAGGCGATACGTGACCTGATTCGCCAGCAACTGGCTGCGGAGTCCATCGATGCGGAGGGCGCCGGGCATTGCGTCGGCAGCCTGACGTATATCTACAACCACGAAGAGCGGGAGCTCTCCAGTCGCCTGACCCGCGCCCAGCATCGCCACCACGACATCGCCTTGTCCACCATGCACGTACACCTGAATCACGACGATTGCATGGAAACGGTGATCCTGCGCGGCCCCGTGGCCGAGGTGCGGGCGTTCGCCAATTCGGTGGTCTCGCGTCCCGGCGTCCGGCACGGGAACCTGCATCTGGTGCCCGTGGACATCGAGACCGGGGATCATTCCCATGCGGGCGGGCACGGCCACAGGCATTTGCACAGCCGGCCGAAGGCCTGAGTGGTGCTCCGACGCCATGGATAGCGGTCAACGCAGAGGCGCGGAGGCGCAAAGAATTTATGGAGAGTGACGGCAGCCTGGGCGGGGCGCCGTATGGGCCGGGGAGTGTGTAAGAGCCGGGTGAGCAACCCGCGAAAGACCGTTGTTTCTTTGCGCCCTTGGCGACCTTTGCGTTTAAGAAGGCTAAGGAGGCGGTTCTGCGCCGTATGTGAACGGCACTGCGGTTAATCCGCCGCCGCTTCCGGCTTGCCCGGCCGGCGCGCGCCGGGGCAGGGGAGCGTGATGCGTTTGCGTTCGCCGTCCAGGCGCAGGGCGGTGAGGCTGCCGCCCCAGAGGCAACCGGTATCCAGGGGGAAGACGTTGGGCTCGGCGCAGGGCCCCAGGGTCGACCAGTGGCCGAAGACGATCTTCAGATCGGCGCTGGCGCGATTCGGGACGGCGAACCAGGGGCGGTAGGGGGCGGGCTGGCTGCCGGGCGGTCCTTTCTCCTGCAGCTCGAGCCTGCCGTCATTGTCGCAGAAGCGCATGCGCGTAAAGCAGTTCACGATGAAGCGCAGGCGGTCCCAACCCGTCAGATCGTCCGACCACTGTTCGGGTTCGTTGCCGTACATGTTTTCAAGAAAAGCGCGGCAGTCCGGGCCCCGCAGCACGCTCTCCACTTCGCCCGCCAAAGCTTGAGCCTTGGCCAGATCCCAGGAGGGCGGCAGTCCGGCGTGGACCAGGGTGTAGCCGAGTTCGGAATCGTGGTGCAGCAAGGGGCGATGGCGTAGCCAGTCGATGAGTTCATCCCGGTCCGGTGCTGCCAGAATCCGGTCCAGATCCTCTGCCGTATCGTCCTTCAGTCCATAAGCCACCGCCAGGAGGTGCAGGTCGTGGTTGCCGAGCACGGTGACGGCGCGGTCGCCGAGGGATTTCACGAAACGCAAGGTTTCCAGCGACTTGGGGCCGCGGTTGACGAGGTCTCCGGTAAACCACAGCCGGTCGTGAGCGGGGTCGAACCCGATCTTGTCGAGCAGGGCCTGCAATTCGTCGAAGCAGCCCTGGATGTCGCCGATGGCATAGACCGCCATAATCGTTCCTGCCCGGTACAGTCTCGAGTGTGAAAGGATTCCGAACGTTACTGTGAATGGCGCGGGAGAGAGAGGGATTGCCATACGCGCCAGCCCCTGAGGGGCCGGGGCAGGATAGCCCATCCCGTTGCCGGGCGACAAGCTTGCGGGGCCATTCCGTGTGGCAGGGAATGCTGCGTTTCGCAGTCACACCGCCTGCGGACGACGGGGCGGTGGGCGCGATACCTGCCCGAAAACCCGCCGCTCAATGCAGCATGTGCGGCACGGACAGTGTAAACACCGGAATTTCTGCGTCGAATTGCTCCCCGTCGTCCCCCACCATTCGGTAGGCGCCGCGCATGCTGCCGATCGGGGTTTCCAGCATGGTGCCGCTGGTGTACTGAAAGCCCTCGCCCGGCCGCAGGTAAGGCTGCTCGCCCACCACGCCCTCGCCGCGCACCTCCTGCACCTTGCCATCGGCATCGGTGATGATCCAGTGGCGGGTCAGGAGCTTGGCCGCGACGGAGCCGAGGTTGCGGATGGTGACCGTATAGGCGAACACATAGCGGCCGTCCGGCGGGGACGATTGTTCTTCAATATAGATCGATTCCACTTCGACCCGGATGTCGTGCGCGGTCCGGTTGCTCATGGCGGTTTTCCAAAATCCGACGTGCAGGGAAATATCCGGCGGAAGCCTCATTGGCTTCCTGGCCGACTCTAAATTCGATTAATACGCTAGTCTTTCCCTGCCCGGCGCGCAAGCTGCTCGACGCAAAGAGGGTAATAGCCCGCAGGGCGCACTCCTATCGCGCCGTACGCCGATGGCAATGGAGTCGTCGGTAACGGATGGCCCGCAAGGGCCGGGGATCGTCGCGCGCGTCGGCAAGACCGCCAGAGGCTATAGCCGCGTTGCCGCAAGGGCGGCGCCCAGCAGGCCGACCTTGGGGTTCAGTATGACGCGCACTGGCATTTCCGCCGTGAGTGGAGCCATCCGGCCTTTATCGTTGAAGGCCTGGAGAAACGCCCCGCTGCGTAGCCGCTCGATGATCCGGGGGGCGATCCCGCCCGCGATGTACACGCCGCCGCGGGCCAGGCAGGTGAGCGCAAGATTGCCCGCCTGGGCGCCATACACCTGGATGAAAAGGTCCAGCGCCATGCTGGCCAGGGGATCGTTGCGCGTCAGGGCGAAGGCGCTGATGGCGGCGGCAGGATCGCCCTGGTGCATGGCCTCGCGCAACTCCGGCGATTCCGTCGTTTCTCCCTGATCGCGCAGGAAGGAATAGATGCGGATCAGACCCGGGCCGCTCACCACGCGTTCGTACGAGACGCGGCCGAACTCCCGCATCATCTCGCGCAGCAGGGCGATCTGGCGCTCGTCCGTGGGCGCGAAATCCACATGTCCGCCTTCCGTTGGGTAGACCTCGTAGTGGTCGGTCTGCCAGATCAGGATCGCCTGGCCGAGTCCCGTCCCGGCGCCGATGACGACGCGCGGGGCGTGCGGGATTTCGCGGCCGGTTTGCAGCTCTTCGAAATCGGCGGACGACAGGGCGTCGATGCCGTAGCCCACGCCCTGGAAGTCGTTGATCAGGCGCACGCGTGGAATGCCCAGCACGGCGGCGAGCCGGGCGCTGTGCAGTTCCCAGGGCAGGTTGGTGATGCGGGCCACCTGTCCTGCCGGGTCTTCCTGCACCGGCCCGGCCACGGCAAAGCAGGCGCGCTCGAGCGCGCTGCCGGCCTCCCCGGTGCTCTCCAGGAAGCCCAGCACGATGGGGACGAGATCGGCATGGGCGGCGCTGGGGTAAACCCGCTCGACCACCGGGATGCAAACGTTGTCCGTGCAGTCCGCAAGGATCAGGCGCGTGTTGGTGCCGCCGATGTCGCCCGCCAGTACCCTCATGACCTTGCCTTCGGGGGGAGCAGTTCCGCCGCGGCCGCGTCCAGATGCCACTCCAGCGTGCCGGCGGGCCGCAGCCGCTGCACCGGCAGGGGCTCCGGCCCCGGGTCGCGGGTGCCCAGCACCTGGCGCACCACCTCCGCCTTGCCGCGGCCGCTCACGAGCGGCATCAGGTGGCGCGCGCGGTCGATGATGGGGAACGTGAGCGTCATGCGCCAGGCCTGGAATTTCTCGACGTATACGGCCGTGACCAGCCGCTCCCGCTCGTGCAGGGCGGCGGTGCCGGGGAACAGGGAGGCGATGTGCCCGTCGGGTCCGAGGCCGAGCAGGATCAGGTCGAACACCGGCATCTCGTCCGGATCGCGCGGCAGGGCCGCGCGCAATTCCCGTTCATAGGCCGCGGCGTTTTCCTGGATGTTGGCCGGGTCGTCCGCCGCCATCCGGTGAATCTGTCCGGGCGGGATGGGCACGTGACGCAACAGCGCCAGCTCCGCCATGCGGTAGTTGTTGTCCGGGTGGGTCGGCGGCACGGCGCGTTCGTCGCCGAAATAGACGTGCACCGCTCCCCAATCCACCTCTTGCGCGAACTCGGGGCGGGCCAGGGTCTCGTACAGCGCCTGCGGCGTGCTGCCTCCGGAGAGGGCGACGTGAAACTGGCCGCGCGCGGCGATCGACTGGCGTGCCAGCGCCAGCCAGCGCTGCGCCGCGGCGAGGGTCAGGGATTGCGGGTCGGGATGGATGTGAACGGTGTGCTGCATGGCGCGTCCGCTGTGGTTGACGGCAAAAATCTTTTATGCCTGTGATCTTACCTGGAGCTCAGTGGTCGCTCGCAGGTCTGGCTGCGCCTTGGAAAACCTGCTTTACATGCAGGCCGGAAACACGGCCGGTTCGCGCAGCCCGGCAGGGGGAGTGTGCAGCATCGCAGCGCGGGCGGCAACCGTCGTTGTCCGGGCGGCGGAATGTCATGTGTTATAACTGTAGACGGAAGTATGGTCTTCCGGCCCGAACAACGAGTAGAGGAGAACAGAATGAAAACCAACAATAAGTGGCCGTTGCGCATCGTTGCATTGACCTTCCTGTTCGGTTCCCAGACCCCGCTGTTTGCCGCGGAGGAGGAGCTGCCGCCGCTGGTGACCACCAAGCGCCTGTCCATGGAAATGGCGCTCAAGCTCGCCCAGGCGACCATCGCGCAATGCCGCAAGGAAGGAGTTCAGGTGGCGGTGACGGTGGTGGACCGTAGCGGTCACCCGCAGGTCGTGCTGCGGGACGTGTTGGCGCCCGATCTGACGCTCACCATCAGCCGCCAGAAGGCCTACACCGCCATGTCGTTCAACACCCCCACCTCGGCGCTGGAGAGCCGCTTCACCTCCCCGTTCTCCGTGGGCAAGGTGGATGGGCTGGTGATGAGCGCCGGCGGGTTGCCGATTCAGGCCGGGGGGACCATCCTGGGTGGAGTGGGCGTGAGCGGCGCCCCTTCGGGAGAGACCGACGAGCGGTGCGCGCAGGCGGGCCTGGATGCCGTGAATGCCGAGCTGGAAATGGCCGATCTTTAGTTCAAGTCGCTTGAAATACGGCGCAGAACCGCATTTGACGCAAAGACGCCGAGACCACCAAGGACGTGAAGGGACCATGAGCCTGCCCCGGATGGCTGTAGCAGGGACTGCGCCCGAAATGGCAGCAGACTTGCGGTCGAGCCGCTCCTGCAGTTGCGGGGTGGGCAGCGCCTACCCCGCGCTGCTTGGCCTTGACGCTATTTGCGGTCAGGGCGCCGTGTCGTTGTTCACGGGAGGTTGCCATGTATCTCAGGCACAAGCCCAGCGGCGATCTGGTGGAAGTGATGGACCTCGCGGCGCTGTTCGATCCGAACAAGGACGCCATCGTGGGGCGTTTCCATGCCGGTGAGGAGTTGCAGGATCCCGCCCCATTCGCCAAATCGGATCTGATCTTCCCCTCGGGGGAGGCGTTGCCGCGCTGCTGGCTGGACGTGCATTACCGCAGTTGAGAACGCACCGGGCTGGGCAGGTTGTTGCCCGGTGCGTGAATCAGTCTTTGATCCGTACCGCGAGAACGTCGCAAGGTGCGGCGTGCAGGACTGCGTTGGCGGTGGAGCCCAGCAACAGCGCGAGTCCATGGCGTCCGTGGCTACCCACCACGATCAGATCCACTTGCAGCTCTTTCGCGACCCGGATGATCTCGGTTTTCGTCGAGCCCAGTTCCACGTACTGCGGCGCATCGGGAATGCCGAACCGCTGCGCCAGTTCCCGTAGCGAATCGCGCGCGGTATTCATGAGCTGATCGTCCAGCAGGACCTGTTCCGGAATCACGAGGTCGTTGGCCGGATCCACGGGGATTTGCTCGATCACGTGCAGCAGGCTCACCTGCGCCCCGTAGCGTTGCGCCAGATCCACCGCCCGTGCCGCGACTTTCTCCGTGTCCGGTGAAAAATCCACCGCGAGCAGCAGATGCCGATACCCGCCCATCGTTTCTCCTCCGTATGAATCCCCTTCGAAGTATGCGCCGGTTTGGGCAGGCCGCCAACAGTGTCCCGAGTGGGCGGGAGGGAGTGGGGGACGAACCGTATCCTACGGCAGGCGCGCCGCCAGGTTGGCGAGGGCGGCGAACTGGGCGAGGTCCAGCTCCTCGGGGCGGACGCCCGGATCGATCCCCGCCGCCCGGATGTTTTCATCCGAGAGCATCCGCTTCAGCGCATTGCGCAGCGTCTTGCGCCGCTGGCTGAAGGCCTGGTTCACCACGGCGGCGAATACCGCCGGATCGTGCACGTCCACCACGGGGCGCCGATGCGGAATCAACCGCACCACGGCGGAGTCCACCTTGGGGGCGGGGCGGAATGCGCCCGGCCCTACCGTGAACAGGCGCGTCACCTCGCAGTAAAACTGCACCATGACCGACAACCGCCCGTAGTCGCCGCTGCCCGGCGATGCGGCCATGCGGTCCACCACTTCTTTTTGCAGCATGAAGTGCATGTCCTGAATCGCGTCGGCCTGGGCGATGAGATGAAAGAGCAGGGGCGTGGAGATGTTGTAGGGCAGGTTCCCCACCACGCGCAGCGGCGCGCCGTCCTGCGCCAGGGAACGGAAGTCGAATTTCAGGGCGTCGGCGTTGTGGATGCGGAGCTCGCCGTGCCCGGTGGCAAGTGCCTGCAGTGGGGCGATCAGGTCGCGGTCCAGTTCCACCACGTCGAGGCTGCCCGCGCGCTCCAGCAGCGGCAGCGTGAGGGCCCCCTGGCCGGGGCCGATTTCCACCAGGCGCTGGCCCGGCTGGGGATCAATGGCCGCTACGATGCGCTGGATCACGCCGGGGTCGTGCAGGAAGTTCTGCCCGAAGCGCTTGCGGGCGCGGTGCTGGAACATCTCGGACAAGGCGCTCAGCCCCCTCGCGGCGCGACCCGCCGCGCAGCCGCGGCGTCCGCCATGGCAATGGCCATCTGCACCGCGGCCTCCAGGCTGCCCACCTCGGCCTTGCCGGTGCCGGCCAGGTCCAGTGCGGTGCCATGGTCCACCGAGGTGCGGATGATGGGCAGGCCGAGGGTGACGTTCACGGCGCGGCCGAACCCGACGTGCTTCAGCACGGGCAGGCCCTGGTCATGGTACATGGCCAGCACCGCATCCGCCGTGGCGAGGTGCCTGGGGGTGAACAGGGTGTCGGCGGGCAGCGGTCCGGTGAGCCGCATGCCTTCGGCGCGCAGCCGGTCCAGCACGGGCTCGATGACCTCGATCTCCTCGCGGCCCAGGTGTCCGCCTTCGCCGGCATGGGGATTCAGGCCGCAGACCAGGATGTGCGGATCGTCCAGCCCCAGGCGGGCGACGAGGTCGCGATGCAGCACGCGCAGGGTGTGCTCCAGGCGCGCCGGGGTGATGGCGGCGCTCACCGCGTGCAGCGGCAGATGCGTCGTGGCCAGTGCCACGCGCAGTCCGGGGGCGGCGAGCATCATGACGGGTTCGCCGCTCCCGGTGAGTTCAGCCAGGAACTCGGTGTGGCCGGTAAAGGGGATGCCGGCATCGTTGATGACGCCTTTGTGGACCGGGCCGGTGACTAGCGCCGCGAACGTGCTGGTGCGGCAACCTTCCACCGCGGTGCGCAGGGTGTCGAGCACGTAGGCGGCATTGGCGGGATCGAGCCGTCCGCAGCGTGCCGCGGTGCGCAGTGCGACGGGCAGTACCTTGAGGGTGCCGGGCGCGGCGGGGGCGGGATCTTCCGCCGGCGCGAAGGGCTCGATCCGCAGCGGCATGCCGAGCGCCGCCGCCCGGTCCCGCAACAGCGCGGGATCACCCACCGCCACCAGTTCCGCGGCGCAGGGGCGCTGGGCCAGCATGATGCACAGATCGGGGCCGATGCCTGCGGGCTCGCCGGGGGTCAGTACGATGCGATGGACGGAAGCGCCCATGGGATACCTCGCCGGTTTCGGGGACGGTCGCGGAACCCCGCTGCAGGTGCTCAGCCGTGGTCTTCCAGCCGGTACTCGACGTAGGCCTCGTCGCGCAGGCGGCGCAGCCAGAGTTCGAGCTCTTCCTCGGCCTTGCGCTGCCGGATCAGCTCGCGCGCCCGGCTGCGGTTGACCTCCTCGGTGCTGTCGTGCTCGCGGCGTTCCAGCACCTGCACGATGTGCCAGCCGAACTCGGTCTCGAAGGGCTCGCTCACCGTGCCGGGCTCGAGTTGGTTCATGGCCTCCTCGAAGCGCGGCACCATGGTGCCGGGATTTACCCAGCCCAGATCGCCGCCCTTCACGGCGGAGCCGCTGTCCTCGGAGTGGGCGCGGGCCAGGTCGGCGAAATCCGCGCCCGCCAGGACCCGCTCCCTGAGCTGCTCCAGGCGCGTTCTGGCATCGGCCTCACTGACGACCTCATTGGGGCGGATCAGGATGTGCCGTGCGTGGGTCTGGGTGATGATGTGTTTCGTGCTGTCCTGCACGTCCACCAGCTTGACGATATGGAATCCGCCCGGGCTGCGGATGGGCGCGCTGATCTCGCCGGGCTTCATCTTGAGCACGCTGTCGACGAACAGCGTGGGGATCTGACCTGCCTCGCGCCAGCCCAGGTCGCCGCCTTCCAGCGCCTGTTGGCCAGCGGATACGGCGGCGGCCTTCGCGGCGAAATCGGCCCCCGCCAGCAGTTCGTCATAGACCTGCTGCGCCTTGGCGCGGGCTTCCTGGATCTGCTCCGGGGAGGCGCCTTCGGGCACGGCGATCAGGATGTGGGCCAGGCGGTATTTGGCGCTCTGCCTCCCCTGTGCTTCCTGATTGGAGAGAAAATTGTCCACTTCCTGTTCAGAGACCGAGATGCGGTTGATCACCTGACGCTGCTGCAGGCGGCTGATGATGATCTCGTTGCGCACGTCTTCGCGGAACTTGGCGAAGCTGAAGCCGTCGCGCTCCAGGACGTCGCGGAACGCGCTCAACGTCAGGCCGTTCTGGGCGGCGATGTTCTGGATCGTGCGGTTGAGGGTTTCGTCATCCACGCGGATGCCGGTGCTGTTGGCCAGTTGCAGTTGCAGGCGCATGATGATGAGGCGTTCCAGCACCTGCCGTTCCAGGACCGACGCCGGCGGCACTGGTCTGCCCTGTTGTTCGAGCTGCTGGGCGATGGTGCGCATGGCGGTGTCCAGCTCGCTTTGCATGATGATGTCGTCGTTCACGACCGCCAGGATGCGGTCCAGCTCAATGGGGAACGCCTGCGCCCACAGCGGCGCGGCGAACACCAGCGCAAGCCAGAGGTGCAAAAACCGTAGGAAAGATCTCATCATGGACTCCGGTGCTCGGTGCTGCGCGATGGAGGGTGGATGGCCGGCCTGGTCCGACTACCGGCACCCGTCAGCGCAGGCGGTGCGATTGATAACCTAGAATACCATTTTCCAGCAGATCATCGATGTTCTCGCCGATGTCGCCCAGGCCTTTCAATATCAATTGCACGTAAATGGCATTGTTGGTTTCGATCCGGTCGGCGGTGTCGTCGACCGCGTAGTTGCGCGCCACCAGGCGCAGGGCCCAGCAGCAGCTTTCATACTCGATGCCCGCGAGGGTTTCCAGGCTTTTCTTGTCCTCCAGCGAGTACAGCCAGCGGCCGATGAAGTGCCATTGCCGGGTGATGGGCCACAGGAAACCGAGATCCGTCTGCTCCAGGGGCTCGCCCACCAGGAATTCGTCGCGCAGTTGCCGGTAGGAGAAGCTCACGACGCGCCCCTGCTCGGGCCGGTACAGGAAGCGGAATACGCTGCGCTCCATCTCCGACTCGTCCGGGTCCCATTGCACGGTGGCGCTGGCGCTCCAGTGCGGATGCGGGCGCAGGCCGATCTCGCCCAGGATGTCGGAGGCGCCGTCGTCCGGCGTCGGGCGGGCGCCCGGCAGCGCGACCCGCGGGTCGTCGATGTAGTAAATCTGGCCGATGCTGGCATGCATCAGCTCGTGGCCGTCCTCGGCACGCAGGAAACGCGAGGTGAGGGCGAGGGTGATCTGGTTGGCGTCGCCCACCCGGTCGGCGCCGGTGAAGCGGTTCTCCGAGAAGAGCCGCGCGAAGCTGAAGGTGAGCTGGCTGCTGTCGAATACCACTTCCCGGTTGGTTTCCTCGTCCACGATCAGGCGGTCCTGGTTGCGGAACGGGACGTACAAATAGAACAGCCGCGGCTCCAGAGTCTGCACCAGGGCCGTGGAGCCCCACCGGACATCGCGCTCCAGGAACAGGCCGCTGTCCAGGCTGAAGATGGGCAGGGTGCGGGAAGGGCTGTCGGAGATGTCCGGCGCGGCGTCCTGTAACTGGTACTGTGTGTGGCGCAGGCTGAGGCTCGGGGTGACGAAGTAGGCGGCACCGCCCAGGGGCAGGCTCACGCCGGGGGTGAGGTCCAGGCGGGTGCCGGTGACGGTGTCATCGCGCTGGAATTTCACCAGTTCGCCACGGAAGCGGTAGGTCAATCCGTAGTGGCGGTTGGGAAAGTTGGCGTTCAGCACGAATTGCGGCAGGCGGTAATAGGGCCGCCCGAAGGGCCCGATGGTTTCGTCGATGGTCTGGTAACCCTGCACCCGGCCGAGGAAGGACCAGCCATTCCCGTGATACATCACGTCCGCCCGCCGCTCCAGGTGCGTGAGGCTGGTCAGCTCGAGGCCGGAACCGAAGTTCAGGAACTCGACGTTGCTGCCGAAGTCCTCGAAGTAGTCATCGTCCGAGACGTAGTTTAGGTTGATGTCCGTGGTCCAGCGCGGGGCTAGCAGGCCGTTATGACGAAAGAAAGCGGCGCCGCGGTTGTCTCCGGTTACGTCGTCGTTCGGCAGGAATTCCAGTTGCAGCGCGCCCCGGTTGTTGGGATTGAGATAACGGAACTCCCCGATCAGTTGCACACCGCGGTCGGTCATGATGCGCGGCGTGATGGTGGCGTCGCGGTGGGGCGCGATGTTCCAGTAATACGGGATGCTCAGGTCCAGGCCGGTGGCATCGGAGCTGCCGATGCTGGGCCAGAGGAAGCCGGACTTGCGCCGGTCGTCGATGGGGAACGACAGGTATGGCGCATAGAGAAACGGCACGCCCTTGAAGGCCACGGTCACGTGTTGGGCCTGGCCCTGGCCTTCCGCCTTGTTCAGGGTCACCCGGCGGGCGCGCAGCATCCAGTCTTCGTTGCCGGGGTTGCAGGTGGTGTAGGTCACGCGGGACAGCCGGGAGGTGTCGGGGCCTTCCAGGAATACCCGGGAGGCGGTGCCGCGCGCATGGCGCGTTTCGATCCGGTACTCGGCGTCCGCGATCTCGCCCTGGTCGGTGCTGAAGTCCATGCTGGCTGCGCTGCCCGCCACCTCGAAGCCTTCTTCCCGGTAGCGCACGTCGCCCTGAGCCTGGAAGCGCTCGGTGCCGGCGTCGTAGCTGGCCTCATCGGCGCGCATCTGCTGGTCGGCGCGCTGCATCTCGACGCCGCCCCGATAGGTGGACAGATGCTCCCGGGTGACCTGCACCTCGTCGGCGGCGATCCGTATCGGGGCCTCAAGGCGTTGCGCCGGGGACGGCATGGGCGACTGCGCCGGGGCGAGCAGGGGCGGCCAGGGTTTACACAGCGCCCAGGGCGAGTAGGCGTCTTGCGTCTCTACGGCAGGAAGGTCCACCGTTCTCCGCATCGGCGCCGCGTCGGCTTCCGCTGGCGGGACCGTGGGGGTGGGCTCGCGGGTGGGCAGTACCTCCTGCGGAGCGGCTGTCGGGACGGACGGCGCCGGTGCAGTTCCGGTTGCCGCTGCGGCCGAGTCCTGGGTCTCCTCTGCTTCGTCCACGGCTTGCGCCACGATGGGAGCCGGCACGGCGCGGGCGGCCGCCGTGCCGGTTGCCGTCACTTGGTGCGGAGCCGGAGCATTCTGCGCGCCGGATGCCGTGTCGGCAGTTTCCGGGGCCGGCGCTGCGGCGCCGACCACCGCAGGCGGTGCGCCAGGTTCGTGAGCGGCGGGTCGTGAGGGTGGATCGGCTTCGAACTTGGTGTCGATCAGCGGTTCCCGCGGCGCTGCCGTCGTGGTGGGTTCCCGCACGGCGCTCGCTGCCACGCACTCCCACCCGCTGCCGGTCGTCTTGGGGCGGCAGGACCAGGTTTCCTTGCCTGCGGCTTGGGCGGGGACGGACGGGCTGAGAACGAGCAGGCCGCTGAGCGCGAGGGCGGGGAGTATGGGCTGATCGGGTTCCACTCGGTTTTGTTCTCTTTGGAAAAAGCGCGCATTAAAATCGCACAGACCGGCGTGATCTTCAAATTTCTCTGCACCTTGCGGAGACGTTGTCGCCAAGACCCGCGCGTGGATTCGGGAACCGATCGCATCAGGCAGTGCCGGGTCGTGATACCGTGGGGCGGACTGGCACATCCTTCAAGACATTGACGACAGGAAAAGACACCTCATGGGCGAACGCTTAGAACAACTGACCTGCTGGGTCGGCGACAGACTCGGCCGCCGGGATTTCGAAATCGCGCCCGCCTCCGCCGACGCGAGCTTCCGCCGCTACTTCCGCGTCCGCCACGGCGGGGACAGCCTGATCGTGATGGACGCGCCGCCAGCCCGGGAGGACTGCCGGCCCTACATCGCCGTCGCGCGCGCCCTCTTCGACCTCGGGCTGAACGTGCCCGAGGTGCTGGAGGCCGATCTGGAGCAGGGCTTCCTGCTGCTGAGTGACCTCGGCAGCCGCATGTACCTGTCGGAACTGAACGAGGAAACGGCGGAGCGCCTGTATGGAGATGCCCTGGGCGCCCTGCTCACGCTGCAGGCCTGCGGCCCGGCCGACGAGACCGCGCTTCCGCCCTATGATCGCGCCCTGCTGCGGCGTGAGATGGAGCTGTTTCGCGAGTGGTATCTCGGGAAACACCTGGGGATCGCGCTGGACGCGCAGGCCAACAGCCTGCTGGACCGCGCCTTCGAGGTGCTGGAAAACTCCGCGCTGGAGCAGCCGCGGGTCTGCGTGCACCGCGACTACCACTCCCGCAACCTCATGGTCACCACCCGCAACAACCCCGGCATCCTGGATTTCCAGGACGCCGTGGTCGGTCCCGTCACCTACGATCTCGTCTCCCTGCTGCGCGACTGCTACATTGCCTGGCCGCGCGCGCAGGTGGAGGAGTGGGCGCTCGGCTACCGCGACCTGGCGATCCAATCCGGTGTGCTGCGCGAAGAACACGAAGCGCCGTTCCTGCGCTGGTTCGACCTCATGGGCGTGCAGCGCCACCTCAAGGCCACCGGCATCTTCGCCCGCCTCAATTACCGCGACCACAAGCCCAACTACCTGCCGGACATCCCGCGCACGATGGGATACGTGCTCGACGTGAGCGGACGGTATCCGGAGCTTCAGGAGCTGCACGGGTTTTTGATGAGGGTGGTGGAGCCGAGGTTGCGGGAAGAGGGTTCTTAGGTTTGCGCGGCTGTCGCCGCGAGTTTAATTTTGATGCGGGGTTTCGCCCCCGCACGACGACCCCGTTGCAAAGCCCGTCCCTGGGCTTTGCCCTGCGGGCCAGCCTATCGGCTGTCCAAATTGCGAATCCCCTCCCTGGGATTCGCCCTGCGGGCCATGCTGCGCATGTCCCACATCGCTCCCGGCGATGTGGTCGCTCCCGGCGAATTTGTCTTTGCTTGTCCAAAGAAAGTAGGCAAAGAAAGGACACCCC
>JBAYZB010000029.1:0-23276 GCA_041672765.1 Gammaproteobacteria bacterium
CACGTAATTCTTCCTGCTCGGCCCGTTTCGTTGCCACGAAGTCCTGGTTCTCGCGAATCTGCTGCTCGGTTTGGCTGATTTCCTTCTGCAGCTTGGCGGCGTTGGGGGAGTCGGGCTTCTGTTCTGCGGCAAGCTTTTGCTGTTTGGCCAGCTGTCCCTGGAGTTTCTCGATCCGACTGTTGGCGGCGCCGATATAGGCCTCAATGGCGGCAATCTTGCCGTCCCTTATCATGATGATGTCGTCTTCGGAGGTATAGGACTCGAGCAGTATTCGATCCTGCGCGGCCCTTTCCTCGGCAAGGCGCCTTTCTTCCTCTTCGAGCCTTGCGAGCCGCTCCTCCTCGGCCAGTTGCTCCGGCGTTTTGGCGGCCTCCACCGTTTCCGTTCGGATGCCCTGGCGTGTCAGGACGTCCCGCTTGTGGCCAGCGTGTTCCGGAGGCACCTTGTCGCTGTAGTGCACCTGCCCCTGTTCGTCCACCCAGCGGTACAGTTTTCCCCCCTGAACTTGCAACGGCTGGGCTGCCAGCAGAGCTGCCGCTGCCAGCCCGACTGTCAAAGATGCAGCCTGTTTCATGTCTCACCTGTTTTCGGGTGCATGAGCGCGAGGTCGAGAAAAAAATCGGTCAAAATGGCGCCTGCCGCATTGTAACCAATGCCAAGCATAACCGGTGAGCCCGTGCGATTTCCTGCTGCTTTTATCATTTCGCGAGACAACTGCTGGATCAGCGCTCCTTCGAGCTGCTTACGGTCCTGGCGGGCGTCTAGCCGATGACGGGCTGAAAGCGTTCAGCCGACGCCGTACTCCGCGCGGTAGGCCTCGACCGCCTGAACCGAGGCCTCCATGTCGGGCCTTGCCCTCAGGTATTCCAGCAGGTGATCGAGCTTCACGATGCTGATCACCGGCATGCGGTAGGTCTGCTCCACCTCTTGGATCGCCGAAAGCGGACCCGTGCCCCGTTCCTGGCGGTCCAGGGCGATCACGACGCCGGCGGGCGTGGCGCCGGCATGTTGGATGATATGGACGGACTCGCGCACCGAGGTGCCGGCGGAGATCACGTCGTCCACGATCAGTACGCGGCCGGCGAGCGGCGCCCCCACCGTCATGCCTCCTTCACCGTGGTCCTTGGCCTCCTTGCGGTTGAAGGCGTAGGGCACGTCCCGGCCATGGTGATCGGCCAGTGCGATGGCGGTGGCGGAGACCAACGGTATGCCCTTGTAGGCTGGTCCGAACAGCATGTCGTAAGGAACGGCGGATTGCTGGACGGCTGCGGCATAGTAGCGGCCGAGTCGGGCAAGACTCTCGCCGGAGTTGAACAGGCCGCTGTTGAAGAAGTATGGGCTGTGCCGGCCCGACTTGAGGGTAAACTGCCCGAACCGCAGTACACCGATCTCAATGGCGAAATCCAGAAATTCCCGCTGATAGTCTTGCACGCGCATTGCTCCACCCGGTACGAACCGCCCATTGTACTGCACCGGGACTCGGCACGAGAACCGAAACCGTCCTTCAGCGCCGCGCGATGGTACGGCACAATAGCCGCCGATCCACCGAGGGAGACCAAGGGCACGTGCGCGTCATTACCGTCAATCTGAATGGCATCCGGTCTGCCGCAAGCAAAGGTTTCTTCGATTGGCTGGCCCAACAGGATGCCGATGTGGTGTGTCTGCAGGAAACCAAGTCCCAGGAACACCAATTGACGGACGCGCTGTTTCGGCCGGCGGGATTCCATGTGTATTACCATGATGCCGAGAAGAAGGGCTACAGCGGCGTGGCGCTTTACAGCCGGAAAGAGCCGCTGCGCGTCACCACGGGGCTCGGCTGGCCTGACATGGATGCGGAAGGGCGTTATCTTCAGGCCGACTTCGACGGGCTGAGCATCGCCTCTGTTTACCTGCCCTCCGGCTCTTCGGGGCCGCAGCGGCAGGCCGTCAAGTTCGCGTTTCTTGACCGGTTCATGCCGTTCCTGCGGGACTGCGCGAGCAGCCGCGCGAATTCATCCTGTGCGGGGACTGGAACATCGCCCACAAGCCCATTGACCTCAAGAATTGGCGCTCAAACCAGAAGAGCTCCGGCTTCCTGCCCGAAGAGCGCGCCTGGATGGACGAACTGTTCGGCCCTGTTGGGTTCGTGGATGCCTTTCGCGTGGTCAACCTGGAGCCGGACCAGTACACTTGGTGGTCCAGCCGCGGCCAGGCCTGGGCCAAGAACGTGGGGTGGCGCATCGATTATCAGGTCATCACGCCAGGGCTGAAGGACAAGGTCACGCGCGCCGCGATCTACAAGGACCAGCGCTTTTCCGATCATGCCCCGCTGATCATCGATTACGTGTGGGAGTTCTGAGTGTACGGATGTCCGAAAGCCGAGGCGGCTGTGCGCGGCCCGTCTGCTGAGCGGACGTCATCGGAGTTTGATCATGCAGGTTGACGTGACCTATCTCACCGCTTTTTTGATCGGGCTGCTGGGCGGGGTGCATTGTGTGGGGATGTGCGGCGGCATCGTCGGCGCCCTCACCCTGGGGCTCGCGGAGCCAGTGCGCCGACAGTTGCGCTCCATGTGGCCGTATCTGGCCGCTTATAACGCAGGCCGCATTCTCAGTTATGTCGTCGCGGGCGCCTTGGTGGGAGGGTTGGGCAGCTGGGCGGCGAACCTTGCGACGGTGAACCAGGCGCAACAGGTGCTGCAGGTCGTGGCAGGGGTATTCGTGGTGGTACTCGGCCTCTATCTCGGCGGCTGGTGGTATGGACTGCTGCGCGTCGAACAACTGGGCGGCCGTCTGTGGCGGCGCGTGGAACCCCTGGGCAGGCGTTTCCTGCCAGTCAAGCATCCGGGCGAGGCCTTCGTGCTCGGGCTGGTCTGGGGCTGGCTGCCCTGCGGGCTCGTGTACAGCGCCCTGGTCTGGGCCGTTGCCGCGGGCGGTTTCATGCAAGGGGGAATGCTCATGCTGAGCTTTGGTATCGGCACCCTTCCCGTACTGCTTGGCATGGGCATGGTCGCGGGCAAACTAAGCGCCTACATGCGCCAGCCCTGGGTGCGGACCAGCGCGGGCCTGCTGGTGATCGGCTTCGGGCTCCACCGGCTTTGGCTGGTATGGGCCGGTTAACCGGCTTCCCATAACGGGGAGCCGCTGGCAAACACCCTGACGCCTACATGGCGGTACGCGCCAGCGCGGGCCGGGTTTCCGGAGCTGCCGTCGGGATGGGGGCCTGGATGGTCTCCTGGATGCGCCGCAGCGTGTCAAGCTGCGTTTTGACCTCCGCTCTCTGCGCCTGTAGTTCACTGATCTTGCTTTCCAGCGTGCTGCGCGACTCGCTGATCTTGCGCAGGGTCTCCAGGCGTTGCTCCATCATCTGCTTATGTTCCTTGATCTGCACCACCAGGGGGTTGAGCACGTCCTTCTGCCAGGCCTGGGCTTCCTGGTTGGCCTTGTAAATCAGGTTGCGGACGTGGCTGGCCAGGGAGATGAAGAATTTTTTCACCACGAAACTCTGCTCCGTCATGGTGGTGACGGGGCTCTTCCGGAACTCTTCGCCGTCGTGGTATAGCTGCTCCAGCTGGACGAGCTGCGCATCCAGCGAGAACAGGCGCGGGGTGATCGCCGGGAATCCGTGCTCTTCATGGAACCGCTTGTAGATGGTCTGGATCAGGCGGCGGGTACGCTCGGCCTGCAGGGCGGCCTCCTCCATGATGCGGCGCGCGGCATCGAAGAAGGCCTTCATGTCCTGTTTCATGCCGCTGGTCGTCCAGCTTTCCTTCATCTCTTTCCGGGTTTCGCTCAGCAGCTTGTCGAAGGCGTCGACGCTGAGATTATCCAGCAGGGTCTGGCATTGCTGGTTCAGCACCTTGCGGCTGGTCTGGAAGTTTTCCACGTTGCGCAGGTAGGCCGCCTGTTCCTCGCGCGCCTTGCGCATCAAGTGCGTGATGACCTCGGTGTTCTTGCCGCTCAAGCCGGAGAGTTCTTCCAGTTGCTGCTCGATCTGTTGTAGCTGGCTGGCGACGATCTCGATGGAGTCGTTGACGAGCCTGTCCATCTGTCCCGCGATGCTCTCCCGCAGGAGCCTTTCCTTTTCCGGCAGGACCTCGTCGGCGAGATAGGCCTCCAGCGGCAGGACGCCGGAGCTCTCCAGCAGCCGGCGGTCGTTACGGATCTTGGCCAGCAGCGCCTTTTGGGCGGATATCGGGAAGATGCTGGCCGGTTCCAGGCCGAGTATCTCCGCGCTGCTTCGGCGCTGATTCTCGATGGACTGCGCGATCTTGGTGCTGTCTTTCAAGTCGTCCCACAGGGTGTCGATCTTGTTGAGAGCCACCAGCAGGCCCTTGGGGTGAGCCTTGCGCGGCCCGACGATGTGATGCTGCCAAAGGTCCAGATCGCTGCGTGTCACGCCCGTATCGGCAGCCAGCAGGAAAATGATTGCCTGTGCATTGGGCAGCATGCTCAGGGTGAGTTCGGGTTCGCTTCCGAGCGCGTTCAGCCCGGGGGTGTCCAGAATGGCGAGCCCCTGCTTCAGCAGCGGATGGGGAAAGCTGACAATGGCATGGCGCCACACCGGCACCTCCACCCGGTCCGGTGTCGCGCCGCTCCCGGAAGCGTTTTCCTGATGCAGGCCGAGGCGTTGCGCCGTTTCGAGGCTGACCTGCTTGACCCGGGTGACCTCCAGCAGGGTTTCGGCCATTTCGTCGGCCGAATTGATGTTGAGGGGCAAGGTCGTCCAGTAGGCCGGGTTGCGCTTGAGTTCGGAGATGCTCAGGTCTTCCTGGCGGGTCTCGATGGGCAACAGGCGTATGTAGGCCTGGTCCGCCTCGCGGTCGTAGAAAAGTTCCGTGGGGCACATGGTGGTGCGCCCGGCTTCGGAGGGCAGCAGGCGCCGTCCGTAATTCGCGAAAAAGATGGCGTTGATGAGTTCGGTCTTGCCGCGGGAGAACTCCGCCACCACCGCGACGGTGAGTTGATCGGCCTGCAGAGCTTCCGTCATTTCATACAGCCGCAACTCGACTTCGCCGCTCCCCGGCTGGTACTTATCGACCCACTGTTGATACTCCCGGATAGCCTCCGCCAGGGCGCTCTTCCAGCGGTCGTAGGCCTGCATCTGCTTGTGAAAACGGTCCTCTGTCATGGGTCGTCACGCCTCTTTGATTATTGGGATAGCGCCAGCCCCCACGGGCAGCTTTGTCGTCGGCGCGTCTCGATCCGGGCCGCGCTCCGGATGCTACGCGGAGATTTTGAGCAAATGCAGTATAAGGGGCAAGCACTTCGACGCTGTGAACCAGGTCACAGGCGCCCGGGGGGCGGGATGCCCGGCGGAAGTGTGCGGGGCGACTCGATGCGCAGGCGCTTTTCGCGCGAGGTTTCGCCATCCAGCAGGGTGATCCGTGACTTGGCCACGTTGAACACGTCCGCTAGAAAGCGGATGAGGTGGGCGTTCGCCTTGCCGTCCACGGGCGGAGCGGTGATGCGCACCTTCAAATAACTTTCCTGCGCTTCGCCCAGTTCGTCCCGGCTCGCGCGCGGCTGCACGCGCACTTTGAGAATCAGGTCGTCGCCTTCCCAACGGTACCATCCGGGAGATGCATTCATGATATGGCACTCAGGCCAGACCGCGGCCGAAGTCCATCAACGGCGCATAGACCAGCATCTTGGCGAGCTGAATGCCGATCAGCACCAGGATGGGCGAGAGGTCCAGCCCGCCGATGGGCGGCAACAGCCGGCGCGCCGGCCCCAGAATGGGCTCGTTGAGGCGATACAGCACCGCGGTAAAGGGGTTGTACGCCCCTGGATTGATCCAGCTCAGTATGGCCTGGATGATGATCGAGAAAAGATACACGTTGAGCACCAGGGCCAACAGCTCGGCGACGGCCATGATCAGGAGTCCCGGCAGGCTGGGTGCGAAACCGATGATCGCAGCCACCAGCACGAGGGCGACGAGCTGCAGCCCGAGCATCAGGACGATGGCTGCCATGTCGATGCCGGCGAGGCCGGGGATGACGCGGCGTAGCGGCTTCAGCGGCGGATTGGTGATCTTGACCAGCACCTGCACCAGCGGGTTGTAGAAGTCGGCCCGCACCAACTGCAAGAGAAAGCGCAGCAGCACCGCGAGGATGTACAGGCTGAAGAGGGTCTGGATGAGAAATACCAGCGCATTGCCTACATAACCGCCGCCCATCAGTCGCCCCCCAACAACGTGGCCAGTTCCTGCGAGCGGGTATGGGCCGCCCGTAGCGCTTCGGCAAAGATCTCTCGCATGCGGTTCTGTTCCAGTACTGCGATGGCCCGTTCCGTCGTGCCGCCGGGCGAGGTGACCCGCGCGCGCAGGATGGCGGCATCCTCCGCGCTCTCCAGGGCCATCTTGGCCGCGCCGAAGGCGGTCTGCAGGGTCAGCAGCCGGGCGGTTTCCTGCGGCAGCCCGAGCTGCACGGCGGCGTTTTCCAGCGCCTCCATGACCAGGAAGAAATAGGCCGGGCCGCTCCCGGATAACGCCGTCACAGCGTCCAGCAGGGCCTCGTCCTGCACCCACACGGTGAGCCCGACGGCGCGGAGCAGGGATTCCGCCCAGTTGCGCTGTTCCTCCGACACGGCCGGATTGGCGTACAGGGCCGTGGCCCCGCTCTGCACCAGCGCGGGGGTGTTGGGCATGGTGCGCACGATGGCCGCCCCGCCGCCCAGCCAGCGCTGCAGATCCTGTTCGCGGATGCCGGCGGCGATGGAGATGACCAAAGGCCGCCTCGTCTGCACCGTCGCCGCCAGTTCTTCGGCGACGTTCCTGAGGACCTGGGGTTTCACCGCCAGCACCAGTACGTCAGCCTGATCGGCCGCCTCGATGTTCGATCCGGTAGTGTGGACCGACAGATGGCTGCCCAACTCGACCAGCTTGGTCTCCGACGGATCGGAAACCCAGATCCTGTCGGCACTGTAGCCGTCCGCGATCAGCCCGTTGATCAGGCTGCGCGCCATATTGCCCCCACCGATAAACGCAATGGTACGTTGCTGCATGCAATGCTCCCGTCCGATGGCCCGAGGTAAGTCTAAGTGAAAACGCGGGAAACGCGAAAAGCCGGGGTCATCCACGGGGGGCGGCTCCCGGCCTGGGCCGTTCCCCGAAAATCGCCGTTCCAATCCGCACCATGGTCGCTCCTTCCGCAACGGCCGCCTCCAGATCGTCCGACATGCCCATGGAAAGCGTGTCCAGTGTGAGCCCGAGTTGCGCATTGAGTGCTTCCAGCGCCTCCCGCAGCGCCCGGAACGGCCGGCGCTGCGCCTCGAAATCCGCACAGGGTGCGGGAATGGCCATGAGACCGCGCAGTCGCAGCCGGTCAAGGGCGTGCACGGCGGCGGCCAGGTCCGCCAGCTCGGCAAGAGCGACTCCGGATTTGGTCCGTTCGCCGCTGATGTTGACCTGCAGGCAGACATTCAACGGCGGCAGCCCGGGAGGGCGCTGATCGTTGAGTCGCTCGGCGATTTTAAACCGGTCGATACTGTGAACCCAGTCAAAGTGCGCGGCGATGTGTTTTGTTTTATTGGACTGCAGAGGTCCGATGAAATGCCATTCCAGGGGGCAATCCCCAAGCTGTTCCAGTTTGGTCAGGGCTTCCTGCACATAGCTCTCGCCGAACCGCCGCTGGCCCGCATGGAATGCTCGGCGGAGCGCCTCCGCGGGCTGTGTCTTGCTGACCGCCAGAAGTTGCACGGACCCCGGCATCCTTCCGAAACGCGACTCGGCGGCACGGATCCGTGCGATCACTTGTTCGAGATGGGCAGGAATGTCTTGCACGTCGGATTGGAAAGGTTGCGTCGAAAAAATGTAAGTTATACCTTTAACCTACCTCACATAAAATATCCCTTTTTCCAGAAAGGTAGCATACATGGACATCGCTGAACTGCTTGCCTTCGGTGTCAAGAATAATGCCTCCGACCTCCACTTGTCCGCAGGATTGCCGCCCATGATCCGCGTCGATGGCGATATCCGACGCATCAACCTGCCGCCCCTGGATCACAAGACGGTGCACGGGCTCATCTACGACATCATGAACGACAAGCAGCGCAAGGACTACGAAGAGTTCCTGGAAACGGACTTCTCCTTCGAGATCCCAGGACTGGCGCGTTTCCGCGTCAACGCCTTCAACCAGAACCGCGGGGCGGGCGCGGTATTCCGTACCATCCCGTCCAACATCCTGACCCTGGAGCAGCTCAACTGCCCGCCGATCTTCAAGGATATTTCCGATCAGCCGCGTGGGCTCGTGCTGGTGACCGGGCCCACGGGCTCGGGCAAGTCGACGACCCTGGCGGCGATGCTGAACTACATCAACGAAACCCGCTTCGCGCATATCCTCACCATTGAGGACCCCATCGAATTCGTGCACCAGAGCAAGAAATGCTTGGTCAACCAGCGCGAGGTGCACCGCGATACCCTGGGTTTCAGCGAAGCGTTGCGCTCGGCACTGCGCGAAGACCCGGACATTATCCTGGTGGGTGAAATGCGCGACCTGGAGACCATCCGCCTGGCAATGACCGCGGCCGAAACGGGACATCTGGTGTTCGGCACCCTGCACACCGTATCCGCCGCCAAGACCATCGACCGTATCGTGGACGTCTTCCCCGCCGGCGAAAAACCGATGGTGCGTTCCATGCTCTCGGAGTCCCTGCGCGCGGTCATCTCGCAGACGCTGCTCAAGAAGATCGGCGGTGGCCGGGTCGCCGCGCACGAGATCATGATCGGTACCCCCGCGATCCGCAACCTGATTCGCGAGGACAAGGTGGCGCAGATGTACTCGGCCATCCAGACCGGCCAGGCCGCCGGTATGCAGACCCTGGATCAGAACCTGCAAGAACTGGTGCGCCGAAATGTCGTGAGCCGTCAGGAAGCTGCTTCCAGGGCAGTCAACAAAGAACTCTTCCGCTAGATCCGAATCGTTATAGCCCGCAACATGGGGAGGGCCGAAAATGGACTTTAATGACCTGCTGAAACTGATGGTTCACAAGAACGGCTCCGATCTGTTCATCACGGCGGGCATGCCGCCCTGCATAAAGATCGACGGCCGCATCACGCCGGTCACCCAGACCCCCCTGAGCCCCGCCCAGTGCCGGGAGGTGGTGCTGGGTACCATGACGCGGGAGGTGCGGGAGCAGTTCGAGCGGGACCGCGAGGCGAATTTCGCCCTGAGCCTCACGGGAGTCGGCCGGTTCCGTGTCAGCGCCTTCGTCCAGCGCGGCCAGGCCGGCATGGTGCTGCGCCGTATCGAGACCCGCATCCCCACCCTGGAGGAGCTGCACCTGCCGGGCATCCTCAAGGAACTGGTGATGGTCAAGCGCGGGCTGGTCATCGTCGTGGGCGGCACGGGCACGGGTAAATCCACCTCGCTGGCCGCCATGATCGGTTACCGCAACCGCAACAGTACCGGCCATATCATCACCATCGAGGACCCCATCGAGTTCATTCACCAGCACGCCGGCTGCATCATCACCCAGCGCGAGGTGAGCATCGATACCGAATCCTACGATGTCGCGTTGAAGAATACCCTGCGTCAGGCGCCGGACGTGATCCTGATCGGTGAGGTGCGCTCGCGCGAGACCATGGACTATGCCATCGCCTTCGCCGAAACGGGCCATCTGTGCCTGATGACCCTGCACGCCAACAACGCCAACCAGGCGCTGGACCGCATCATCAACTTCTTCCCCGAGGACCGGCGCAACCAGCTCCTGCTGGACTTGTCCCTGAACCTCAAGGCCACCATCGCCCAGCAGCTCATCCCGCGCGCCGATGGCAAGGGGCGTTGCGTCGCGGTGGAAATCATGATCAACACCCCGCTCATTGCCGATCTGATCCGCAAGGGCGATATCCATCTGATCAAGGACACCATGAAACGCTCCACGGAACAGGGCATGAAGACCTTCGACCAGGCGCTGTTCGAGCTCTACAAAGCTGGCGAGATTACCCAGGAAGACGCGCTGCGTTACGCCGACTCCGCCAATGAGGTGCGCCTGATGATCAAGCTGAGCCAGGAGGGCGCCGCCGAGAAATTCAAGGCGGCCATGGCGGGGGTTTCGCTGATGGACCCGGATCACGGCGGCCGATAGAGCCGACCGCCGATCAGACCGGAGCAGGGATATGCTCCAAATGCCATCCAAACACGGCGCAAAACAGCCTTAACGCAAAGACGCCAAGATCGTAAAAGATCACAGGGGCCTTGCCTGTCTCCCGGCACCGACGCAATCTCTGGGATTTGTTACGCTCAACCCAGCCACCGTAATCCTCGCTAACGCGTTGCGCCTTCGCGCTGCATCCGCGCGCCTGCCGGGAGGTCTATTTGCGTGGCATTGGGTCAAGCCCCAATCCCTTCCAACTGGTGAACTACCTTTCCTTCCAGCAGGGTATAAAGCACCCGGCCCTTGAGCCGACGGCCCAGGAACGGGGTGTTGCGGCCGCGGCTCAGCATGGTGTTTGCATCGAGCCGCCATTCGCAGTTGGGATCAAAAATGCAGATATCGGCGGCCGCTCCCACCCGCAGGGTACCCGCGTCAATGCCCAGGACGCGGGCCGGTCCGGCGGTGAGGCGGGCCAGCAGGTCCATCAGAGGCAGCACGCCTTCGTCCACCAGGCTCAGCGAGAGGGGCAGCAGCGTTTCCAGGGCTGAAATGCCCGGCTCGGTGGCGGTGAACGGTGCGAGCTTGGCGTCGGGTTCGTGGGGTTGGTGATCCGAACAGATCGCGGTGATTACGCTACGGGCCACCCCGGCGCGCAGCTCGTCGCGGTCCTTTCGGGTGCGGAGCGGCGGCAGGACGTGGCACTGGCTGTCGAAGTCCGCGATGTCCTGGTCGGTCAGGTGCAGGTGGTGCGCGCTCACGTCGGCGGTCACGGGAAGTCCGTCGTGCTGTGCACGGGCGACCATTTGCATGGCGCGAGCCGTGGACAGCCGGCAGAAATGGGCGCGCACGCCGGTGTGTTCGATCAGCGCCAGATCCCGCGCCACGGCCGCTGTCTCGGCGGCTTCCGGGATGCCCGGCAGACCCAGGCGGGCGCTGACGATGCCCTCATGCACGCAGCCGGTGTTGCGTAGCGCCGGGTCCTCGGAATGCAGGAAGATGGTGAGGTCGAAGGTGGCGGCGTACTCCATGGCGCGGCGCAGTACCAGGTTGCTCGCCAGCGGCCGCAGTGTGTTGCTCACGCCCACGCAGCCTGCCTGCTTCAGGGCCGCCATTTCGCTGAGCTGGTTCCCTTCCAGTTTCTGGGTCAGGGCGCCCAGGGGCAGGACCCGGGCGTGGCCCACCTGTGTGGCCCGTTGCTGGATCAGCGCTGCTACGGCAGGGGTGTCGATTATGGGATCGGTGTCCGGCGGGCAGCACAGGGTGGTGATGCCTCCCGCGGCGGCCGCGCGCGTCTCGCTGGCGATGGTGGCCTTGTGTTCTTGGCCCGGCTCGCGCAGGCGCACGCCGAGATCGACAAGCCCGGGGCATACGATCAGGCCGTCGGCCTGGATCTCCCGATCCACCCGGAATCCGTCCGGGGCTTGATCCCACGCCACGATCCGCCCGTCGGCGACATAGAGGTCATGGACTGCATCGGTTCCCGAGGCCGGATCAATGACCCGCCCGCCGCGTATACGTATCTGCATCAACTTCTTTCCTCGACGCTGGCGTAACGGTTGCCCAGGACCATGGACATCACCGCCATGCGCACGGCGATGCCGTTGGTGACCTGTTCCAGAATGACTGAGTGGGGGCCGTCGGCCACCTCCGAGGCCATCTCCACTCCGCGATTGATGGGGCCGGGGTGCATGACGATCACGTCCGGCTTGGCCGCAGCGAGTTTCTCTTCGGTGAGCCCGTAGAGCTGAAAATACTCGTGCTCGCTCGGCAGCAACGCACCCTGCATGCGCTCTTTCTGCAGCCGCAGCATGATCACCACGTCCGCATCCTCGATGCCCCGCCCCAGGTCGTGGAACACCTTGACGCCGATGGCTTCCGCCTGGGCCGGGATCAGCGTCTTCGGTCCGACCACGCGGATCTCGCCCGCCCCCAGCACGTTGAGCGCATGGATCTGCGAGCGGGCAACGCGCGAATGCAGGATGTCGCCGACGATGGCGATGCGCAGCTTGCTGAAATCCGCCCCCTTGTGGCGGCGGATGGTGAACATGTCGAGCAGCGCCTGGGTGGGGTGGGCGTGGCGCCCGTCCCCGGCGTTGATGACGCTGATGTGCGGCGGCACGTGCTGGGCGATGAAATGGGCCGTGCCGCTGTCGGCATGGCGTACCACGAACATGTCGCAGTGCATCGCCTCCAGGTTGCGCAGGGTGTCGAGCAGCGTTTCGCCCTTGGTGGTGGCGGAGGCGGTGATGTTGAGGTTGAGCACATCCGCCGAGAGCCGCTTGGCGGCCAGCTCGAAGGTGGTGCGGGTGCGGGTGCTGGCCTCGAAGAACAGGTTCACCACGGTCTTGCCGCGCAGCAGCGGCACCTTCTTTACCGTCTGCTCGGTGACGCTGATGAAGGATTCGGCGGTGTCGAGGATGTCGAGCACCATCTGCCGTTCGAGGCCCTCAATCGTGAGCAGATGGCACAGGCGCCCGTTTTCGTCAATCTGGATATGGCTGTTTTTCATGGATGCCGTTGTACGGTCAAGGCGAGGGTGTCGGGGCCGCTGAGTTTTACATGTTCGTTAGGTTTGAGGTCCATGTGCAGTCCGACCACGTCCGCTTGGATCGGCAGTTCGCGTCCCGGCCGCTCCACCAGCACGGCAAGATGCACCGAAGCCGGCCGTCCGTAGTCGAAGATCTCGTTCAGCGCCGCGCGGATCGTCCGGCCGGTGTGCAGGACGTCGTCCACCAGGATGATGTGACAGTCGTCGACATTGAAGGGCAGGTCGGAGGGGCGTACCTGCGGATTCATTCCGATGCGGGTGAAGTCGTCCCGGTAGAACGAAATGTCCAGGCTCCCCAATGGCACATCGGTGCCCAGTCTCTGGTGCAGGCGCCGCGCCAGCCATGCGCCGCCGGTGTGGATGCCCACCATCGCCCAGCGCTCGTCCCCGAAGCCTTCGACCAGGGCCTCGATCTCATCCGCCATCGCTCCGATCAGGCGCTCAACTTCATCCGTTTGTACCATGCGCTTCCCCATTTTGGTCAAGCCAGTTCTGCAGAATCACCTGCGCCGCCACGCTGTCGAGCTCCGGTCTTCTGCCCTTTCCACGCCGCCCCGGCGGTTTGCCGTGGGCCGTGATGATATGCTGCGCCTCCACCGAAGTCAGGCGCTCGTCCACCCGGTGGACCGGCAAGCGAAAGCGGCCTTCCAGCCGTCGCGCGAACCGCAATGCCGCACGCGTGAGCTCGTGTTCCGTGCCGTCCATGTTGCAGGGCGCCCCCACCACCAGGGCGGCGGGCTGCCAAGTCTGCAGCAGGTCCTGGATTTCCTTCCAGTCCGGATTGCCGTCTGCGGCCTTGAGCGTGGTGAGCGGACTGGCCGTTCGGGTCAACTCCTGGCCCACCGCCACCCCGATCCGTTTGAGTCCGAAATCGAATCCGAGCAGGGTGCGGGCAGCGCGGGCTGCAGTTTGTCCGGCGTCCCGGGCTGGAGCATCGCTCATCTGTCCTCCGGCAGCGGAATCACGCGTGACCGGCATCGCCCGAGAGCAGGTTCAGATCCACGCCCAGCAGCGCGGCAGCCGCCCGCCACCGTTCGTGGTCCGGGACCTCGAACAGGATGTGCGTGTCCGCCGGGCCGCTGAGCCAGGCGTTGTCTGCCATTTCCTGTTCCAACTGGCCGGCGCCCCAGCCAGCATAGCCTAGCGCCACCAGGGCGCGCTGCGGCCCGGTCCTGTTGGCGATCGCCGCCAGCACATCGCGGGAGGTGGTGATCGCGAGCGAGTCGGTGATCTTGAGCGACGCCTCCCAGTCGCCCGGCGGCTCGTGGAGCACGAAACCGCGCTCCTGCTGAACCGGGCCGCCGAGATACACGGGCATGTCCATGGCCCGGGAATCCGCCGCCTCGATGCCCATGTGCGCGAAGATTTCTCCGAGCCGCATGTCCAACGGGCGATTGATCACGATGCCCAGGGCGCCATCGCTGTTGTGCTCGCAGATGTAGGTCACGGTGTGGAAGAAATTGGGATCCGCGAGCTGCGGCATGGCGATGAGGAAATGGTTGGTGAGGTATTGAGGTGTACTCATGTCAATAGTATCGGGCAGGGAGGCAGCCACTATCAAGCGCCACGGCGGGAAGATTTTCCGCGGTTCGGGGCACGGTTCTTGCCCGGATTTGAGGTATTTTCCCGCCTTTTGGCCTGGCTCTGATGCTCCCGGGGGGGACTGGGCAACAGCCGAAGCTGGGCGCTGGGACAGCAGAGCCGTCATTGTTCGCACCACGAGGACGGACCGGGCTTGCGCCGCGATCCGTCCGGCGACCTCAGCCTGATTTCTGCGCCGCGAAGAAATTCCAGCGCTCGCCATAGGATGGCACGATCACCGTCTGCAACTGGACGTTCCGGAAGCGGCTTTCCAGCTCGGTGCGGATTTCGGCAAGCAAAATCCTGCTGCCCGGCTCCTGTTCGCCACAGGCCTGGAGACTGAGTATGCCGCCGGGGCGCAGGGCCTGATGGATGGAGGCCAGGATTTCCTGGATGAACTCGCGGCGACTGATGCCTTCGCGCACCGGGTCCATGGTCAGGTCGTAGATCACTGCGTCCAGATTTCTCGCCGCGCCGATCCAGGCGAAGGCATCGCCGACCACGATCTCCGCGCGCGCGTCGTCAAACGCCTCGCCGCACTGGAGCGTCATCCATTTCCGGCAAAGCTCGATGACCGTGTCGTCAATATCGATCAGTGTGACACGCTGCAGCGGTTTGCGCAGATGATCCCAAGTGTTCAGAAGATGGTTGAGCACGCCGCCATCGCCGCCGCCGAGAATGGCGATGTTCTCGCAACGCGCCAACGTCAGCAGCGGCGCGATCAGGGCGCTGTTGTAGGCGAAATCCGCTTCGGAAATCTGCAAATCGCCATCGATCCAAAGCTGATTTCCGTAGATCGGATGACGATGGATCTCGATTTCCTGCCAGGGACTTGTGCGTCTGTCAAGCAAGTAAACGTTCGCAGTATTCTGACGTTCAGCAAGCGATCTCTTCATGTCTACCTGGAAAAGCCCGGTACACAAGGCTTTCCACTCTTTCCAAGTGGATGAAGTGCGAACGGCCAGAGTTCACGGCCCGAATAAATGAAGTATAAGGATACCCGCTTTGTCCTTGTCGGACAAATCGCGCCATTTCGATTACTTGCGGTAGGTATTGTTTTGCGTTGCCACAACCGGGGCGGCTTCTTTCCGAAGCCCGGAGAAATGCCATGCCGGTGTGCGATTTGTGCAGGCTGCGTGCGTGTTGGTCTCAAGGGGATGCGGAGGGCGGCAGCAATGTCCACGCGCGCAGAGGGATATACGCGGGACGGCCCGGATCGTATTGGCCGTTGTGACGCGCCTGTACGTGCATAAATATATCCTCGATGCGCTCGCCGATGTCGTACTGTGGATCGCGTACGGGTGAAACATAGGTCTCCAGGCTAAGGCGCACGTGCATATAGCCTGGCATGAGTTCGGTATAGTCCTCCTGCTCGTGCAACGCGGCGATGCGCACGATCACCTGATCCTCTTTCAACTCCACCACTGCAGCGTGCAAATCGTCGGCGGGCTCGCCCACTGGAACTTCCACCCAGCGGCCCCCCTGCTGCACCGCTACGCGTACCGTGGGCAGCATGACGAACATGGTGCTGTCACTAGCGTTCTGCAGTCGCATTTCGATGGTGTAACCACCCGACGGCTCGTAGCGGATGTCATCGACGCCGGTGCGCAGGCCATGCCAAGCGAGCCAATCGAGTTTCTCGCGCAGCGCGTCGCGCCGCTCCAGCCAACGCTGCTGCGCCTGACCGACGACGAAATCCGCGATAGCGACGAGCACGGCCAACGCCAACAGCACCAACAGCGGCCGGCGCCACGGACTGCTGCCCGGTGCAAGGAGGAAAGCAGGGGCCCGCGGCCACGACACCCTGTGCGCACGCGCGGGCACTTCCGGAGGTGTCTGCGCGCCTGCGCCATCTCCGCGAAACGAGAAAGCGGGGTGCGTCGGCGCCCTCGCCCTGATCCCGTGTCGTCGTGTGCAACATGGTCTGCCGCGCCCGCTGTTCGTGCTCTCGCGCATCGCCGCTCTTGCCGCTCGGATACCAATCCGGTTCCAGTTGATAGCCGCTTATATACGCGCCGCCGCGCGGCCCGAGCATGGTTAATGGTCGTGCGCTGCGATCCGGTTTGTCAGATCGAGTTCGGCGTGCACATGGCGCCCGTCCACGTCCAGGTGCACGACGGCGTGCTCGTGCTGCCCGGGATGGACTTGCTCATCCTCGCCGCGCAACAGATTCGTGCCGGCAGGATCGACGGGGACGCTACGTGTCACGCCTTTCGCCTTGAGTATTACCATGCCATTCGCGACCGCGCTGCTTACGGGCTGGCCGTTATGGTCCGTGAGCCAGACGAGCACCTCGCCGTGGCCCACCAAAAGTTCCACGTGATTGTCACCCGCTGCAATCAGCAGGCCGTTGTTGGGGCCTTCCACCGCGGTGGCGTTCGGGTGGTGGTCGGCGATCGCGAGCCCGGTGCTCGCGGCGAGCAGTACCAGCCCCATGTATCGTTGGATGCGCATGGCCGTCCTCTTCCGAAACGATGCCGCGCGCCGGCAGGCAGCGGTGGATGTGATGCCGTGCCGGAAACGGTTGAACAGGTGCGCGACGACGCAACGACTCTTCATTCTTGTCATTGATTTTCCTCCTGTGCGGGATTTGGGTTTCATCCGAGGTAGGCAAGACCCGTGCCGCTTCAGCCTTCAGTGCGCAGCAGGCGCTGAAGCTCGCGCCGCAGGTCGCTCATGTTTCCCTCCATAGACCAGCGCGCGTGCAAGCGTCCCGCGCGATCGATCAGCAGATAGGCGGGCACTCCCGTCAACGCGAAGCTGCGCATGATGCGGTAGTCCGGATCGCGCAGATTGCGAAACCGCGCTCCGGCGCGCGCGAGTGCTGCCTCCACCGTCGCGTCTGCATCGCGCGCATCGATGTTGACGCCGAGAAGCACAAGGCCTTCGTCACTCAGTTCGCTGTGCAGTCGTTGCAACTCCGGCAGTTTTTCGATGCAGGGAGGGCACCAGGTGGCCCATACGGCGACGAGTACGACGTTGCCGCGCAGATCGGCGAGTGTCACGTTGCGTCCCTGCGTATCGGGCGCGGCATAGTGCGGCGCGGACGGCGTCTGCTCGGCTGTGCCGCAGCCGGCGAGCATGAGGCCTAGCGCCAGTATGGCCGCGCAACGCACCGGCGGGCTCGGCCAGGGTGTTCTTGGAAAAGATTGATTGCAATGCATGCACCTGGCAGAGCAATGAGCATGCCGTCATTCACTTGGATGGAAATGTCGGGGAAGGCGTACCCTCGGGGAACCGTACGCTGTTTCAAAGTGGAACGGTGTTTCAACTTGAATCGTCCAGTGAAACGGTTGTGCTGTGCCGCCCGTGCGCAAAGCAGGCCGCAGTGACGTGTAGTGCGCATGGTACGGATTTGGCATAGAGGCGTGTGTGCGTCCGGCGCACACGTTCGAAAACAACAAGCGACTATTGGAGGAGAGCAGATGAGCGACAAGCACAAGCCCGAACAGGGTGTGGAAAATGGCATGGAGGTGAGCGATACCCGACGTGGATTCCTCAAAACCGTGGGTATCGGGACCGGTGCCGCCATGCTCGGCGCCGCTGGCGCGGGGATCGTCGGCGGCGGCAACGTGCTGCCTGCGCTGGGCATAAAGGATGCGCAGGCGCGCGTGCGCCGCAACCACAAGGTCAAGCTCAGCGAGGTCTACGAGCAGTTCGGCAAGTACATGCTGATCGTGCCCGGCAAATTCGCGGGCACCGTCTCCGCCATCGATCTCAGCACGGGCACCGTGCCGGCGTGGATGGCGTTCTGGAACTATGGCGACGACTGTCCCATCGTGCATCACATGTGCGCCTTCCCGTCGCCCGACCCGTACAAGGAATTTGAGTTCATCGTCAACACCCAGGGCGGCAAGAACCTGTTCATCTACGGCGTGCCCACGCCGGTGAAGGATCCGGGCAAGGGTTTCAAGATCTACAAGGTGCGCTACGACGGGACCAAGATGAACCTGGTCTCGGAGATCTCCGAAAAGACCGGCCTCGGCCTCGGCGTGCACGTCACTTCCACGCCCGATGCCACCGGCTTCGGCATCGGAGACGGCCAGAAGGACGTCGTCGCGGAATTCGACCGTGCGGCGGAAACGGTGCGCTCGGCCTGGTTCATGGATTGGGAGCCCAACAATCCCACCCTCGAGCGCGCCTGGCTCGATGGCGGCGTGCTCACCATCAAGCGCCTCAAGCCCGGTCCCGACGGCAAGTACGACTATTACGGTGACAAGGGTCTCAAACTCGATTGGGAACTGGTGCCGGGCGGCGAGCTGTTCGCCGAACAAGGCAAGGTCTCCGGTAAGCGGGTGCAAAATGCCTGTGCCATCGACGCCATCGTCTACGACCCGCGCGGGCGCTGGGCGGCGGTGTCGCTGCGCCTGCAGGGCGTGGCCGTGATCTTCGATCGTGAGAAGTGGCAGCCGGTTGCCGCGCTGGTGGCTCCCAAGGGCGAGCCCTCGCAACTGCCGCTCCAAAAGATCGACGACGACACCTGGCAGGTGAAGATGGATCGTGTGGTATCGCCCGCCCACCAGGCCGGTTTCTCCCCCGATGGCAAGCACTTCTTGTTCATGAACGGCGTGCGTCAGAACAACATCATGGTCTGGGACAGCTCCGATCACAGCGATCCCACCAAGTGGACGAAGACCGCGGTGGTGGAAGACCCGAACTGGCGTGGTTCCTACCCCAACACCTTCCACATGGTGTTCACGCCCGATGCCAAGAAACTCTACGTGACCTTGTGGTGGCCGGCGCCGACGCCGAATGGCATCGCCGTTGTGGATGCCACGAAATGGAAGCTGCTCAAATCCATCGACCTCGGGCCGGACATGCATACGGTGGCCGTCACTTACGACGGCAAATACGTGGTCGGCATGGTGAGCGGATACCAGAAGACCACGTCCGCCATCGCCATCATCGATACCGCAAGCGACGAACTGGTCGGATTCATGCCAAGCGCGGCCGGGCACCACGACAACGTCATCGTCCCGCGCACGCTGGAGGATTTGCGCGTGAGCCGTTGCACCACCACCTGAGGTGCTCCCCTGTGGGACCCGCAGTCCTGATCTCGCGGGTCCCGCCTTTTTCGTCATGCCATTGGGAGGAACGATGAGGTTGTTCTCACTCGCAGTGCAGAATCTCAAGCGCAAACCCTTTCGTACGCTGTCGCTGGCGCTGGCGGTCGCCATCGCCAGCGGCGCGGTGTTCTCGACCGCAGCGGTGATGTGGGGTGTGGAACGCAGTCTCGACCGGGGTTTTTCGCGCTTCGGCGCCGACCTGCTGGTCGTGCCGCAGGGAACGCTGGTCGGTATGCGCACGGCGTTGTTGACCGGAGAGCCGTCCACCTTCTACATGGACGGCGCCATTGCCGAGCGTGTGCGCGCGCTGTCCGGCGTGGCGAAGGCGTCCCCTCAGGTCTTTCTCACCACCGCCGAAGGCGATCACTGCATTATCGGTGACGCCTTCCTGGTGGGCTTCGATCCGCAATCGGATTTCACGGTACTGCCCTGGCTGCGTGAACGTATGGAGCGCGACATGCGTCCGGACGACGTTATCGTCGGCGGACGTAGCGAATACGATATCGGACAGACGGTCTATTTCTACGGCGAATACTTCACCGTCTATGGCCGCCTGGAACGTACCGGCATGGGTCTCTACGACAACGCCGTTTTCATGCGCATCGACAAGGCTTACGATCTGGCTGAGGCTTCCAAGCGCTTCACCGACGCGCCGCCGCTGGCCTTCGACGAAAGCCAGATCTCCGCGCTGCTGGTGCAGATCCGACCCACCGCCAACGTTGACGCGGTACAGTTCGCCATCGCCCAACATCCTGGCGCACGCATCATCACGGCAGGCAACGTGGTGACTTCGGTGCGCCAGAATCTGGTGGCGCTATTCTCCGGCACTGTGTTCCTTACCGCGGTTTTCATCGCCGGTAACGTGCTCATGCTGAGCGCGATCTTCTCGACCATCGTCAATGAGCGCAAGCGGGAACTCGGATTGTTGCGCGCGATCGGTGCCCGGCGCCGCACCCTGTTCGGTCTGGTGTTGTCCGAAGCGGCGCTGCTCACCACGGCGGGCGGTGTTCTCGGCGTCGCCGTAGGCGCGCTGGTGTTACGCGTGTACGAGCGCACCATCGTGTTTCACCTCGAATCCATGAGTATCCCGTTCCTATGGCCGGCGGTTCTGGAAATCGCAGTGATGGCGGGAATCGGCATTGTGCTCGCGCTGCTGGTCGGGCTGACCGGTGCTGCCTGGCCCGCACGCACCGCGAGCGTGATGGAGCCTTACGACGCGATACGTGCGGGTGAATAACGGGAGCGTGACCAGATGAGAACCCACGAACAGATGCAGGAGACCCGATACATGAGCGCCGATCGGGGCGAGACCGGGGCAGCGCCGAACGAGGCGCCAACCTCGGTCACCGCCCTGGTGGAGCTGAAGGGAGTCGCCAAGAGCTACCGCATCGGCGACCAGGAGATCCACGCGGTGCGCGACGTTGACCTGCGTATCGAGAGCGGCCAGTTCGTCGCCATTATTGGCCATTCGGGCAGCGGCAAGTCCACGCTGTTGTCCATGATCGGGGGCCTGACCCGGCCCACCCGGGGCAATGTGTTCATCGACGGTGAGAACATCTGGGCACATGACGACGATTACCGGTCGATGCTGCGCAATCAGAAGATCGGCTTCGTGTTTCAGTTCGCGAGCCTCATCCCCACCCTCACGGCGGTGGACAACGTGCTGCTGCCGAACCTGCTCGGTCCGCGCAATGGCCGGCGCCCGCGTGAGGAGGATGCGATCGCGCTGCTGGAACGCGTGGGGCTCGGTGAGAAGATCGACGCATTTCCTAGCGAGCTCTCCGGCGGCCAGCAGCGGCGCGTCGCCATCGCCCGCGCGCTGTTCAACCGTCCGCGCCTGCTGCTGGCCGACGAGCCCACCGGAGACCTGGACGAAGAGACCGAGGCCGAGGTGATGGAACTCATGCTGGAAACCTGTCGCGAACTCGATACCGCGTTCCTCATGGTCACGCATAACCGCGCGATGGCGGAAACGGCGGACCGTGTCCTGATGATGAAAGCGGGGATACTGTCGTGAAGATTTATCGAGTCGCATTGCGGGAAGTCGCGCGCCGGAGGATACGCACGCTCTATACCGCCAGCGGAATCACTGTGGCGGTGGCCCTGCTGGTCGCCACCCTGACTGTGGGCGGGGCCGCGCATCACGATCTGCAGCAGACCATCGCCCGCTATGGCCACAGCCTGACCATATTCCCTGCCACCACGCACGAAACTAGTCTACAGGGTTTCGGCATCGGCAGTGGGCATTACATTCCGCAGGACCTGATACCCGAGATCAAGCGTGTTTACGATGCGGCGATTCGTGCCGGGTGGCAACAGAAGGGCGGACTGCTGCTCGCAGAGGGAGCACCCGGTGGCCTCGACATCATCGAGGACCCCATTATCGCCCCGCGTCTCTACGAGCCCGCGCAGGTCCTCGATCGCGACGTGATCGTGGCCGGCGTCGAGGCTAGCGAGGAGTACAAGGCGCGCTTCTGGTGGGAGATCGACGACGGGGCGCTGCCTGCCGCTGCCGATGAGTTCATGGCCGGCAAGGTGCTCGCCGACGTGGCGCGGCTGCGCCCCGGTCAGCGTCTGGTGATCAATGGCCACGAGGTGAAGCTGACCGGCATCCTGCGCGAGACCGACTCGCCGGACGATTACATGCTGTTCGGCGCACTGCCCACGGTGCAGCGCATCTTCGACCGCCCCAACAAGATATCGCTCATCAACATCCGCGCCATGTGCAACTACTGTCCGGTGGGCGAGGCCGAGCTCTGGCTCAATCAACAGGTGGTCGGGGTGCGTGCCACCTCGCAGCGCGAGATCGCCCAGGCCCAGCACCGCATCTTTGCCAACGTGGCGAGCGTCATTGGCGGTTTCGTGGCGGTCTCGCTCGCGATTGCCTGCATGGCGGTATTTAACATGATGATGGGCACCATCCATGGACGCATCCGCGAGGTGGGTCTGCTCAAGGTGCTCGGCGCCTCGCGTTGGCAACTGCTGCGCCTGTTCATGTACGAGGGCATCGGCATCGGACTGGTTGGCGGCGCGTTGGGTGCCGGGCTCGGTATCGTCATCGCGCAGTTGATTGGGCCGTGGCTGCTGCCCACGGCGATTATCCAGGTGCGACTGTCGCATGTCGGGCTGGCGCTCGCGGCCGCCGTGCTGACCAGTGTGCTCGCGACGCTCTATCCCGCGATCCACGCCGGACGCATCAAGCCTGCGCAGGCATTCCGCGCGCTGTAAGGCTCGGTGTTGTGCACCGAGAAGGAGGAAGTGATGCACGACCGCATGGCCATACTTGAAGATATCACCAAGCTCTACCGGATCGGCGGTACGGAGGTTTGCGCCCTGGATGCCGTGAACCTGGAGGTGCGCCAAGGCGACTATATCGCGCTGATCGGTCCGAGCGGGTCCGGCAAGTCGACACTGCTCAACATCCTGGGCGGTGTCGAGTCGCCGACCACTGGGCGCGTGACGGTGGACGGCGAGCGCATCGAGCGCATGAGCGAGCGGCAGTTGCTCGACGTGCGCCGGCGTAAAGTCGCTTACATCTTCCAGGAGGCGCGTCTCCTGCCCTCCCTCACGGCGCTCGAAAACGTGATGCTGCCCGGAGCCTTTAGCGGCGCGCGTCAAGCCGAACTGCGCCGGCGCGCGCAGGAACTGCTGCACCGCGTCGGACTGGGGGCGCGCATGAATCACCTGATGCACCAGTTGAGCGGCGGCGAGGCGCAGCGCGTGTGCATTGCGCGGGCGCTGGTCAACCGCCCGCGCCTGGTATTGGCCGACGAGCCCACCGGGAGCCTGGACCACGCTACGCGCCTGCAGATCGTGGAGCTGCTGGAGGCGCTCAATCGCGAAGGCCAGACGGTGGTCATGGTGACACACGATCCGGAACTCGCTGCGCGTGCGCGCCGCACGGTGGAGATACGCAACGGGCGGCTGGAGGCGGCATGAATACGATCGGCAAGCAATCCCGGCCACGCCGGCGCAGGCGCCGCAGCACCGGCTGGTGGTGGAAGGCCG